>CAJTOR010000003.1:138914-139003 GCA_910577675.1 uncultured Lachnospiraceae bacterium | reverse complement strand
TATAAATCGAGGGGAGAGAGGGAGTAAAAATCACCTCTGAAATACCCCAAAAACAGAGCTGTGGTTATCCTATTTTGTAACCACTTGAC
>CAJTOR010000003.1:32076-138904 GCA_910577675.1 uncultured Lachnospiraceae bacterium | reverse complement strand
TTTTAGCGTCAAACTGCATCAAACCCTATCAAAAGCAAAAGCCCGGAAAACCTTGATTTTCCGGGCTTTTTGAGCCATTTTGATAAAATTTAACGCTTGCTGAACTGCGGAGCGCGACGAGCCGCCTTGAGGCCGTACTTCTTCCTCTCCTTCATTCTCGGATCTCTTGTCAGGAAACCTGCCTTCTTGAGCGCTGGACGATAATCCGCGTCAGCCTGGAGCAGGGCTCTTGAGATACCGTGACGGATTGCACCTGCCTGGCCGGTAAAACCTCCGCCATGTACATTTACAAGCACGTCAAGCTTATCCGTGTTCTCCGTAAGCACAAGCGGCTGGCGGACAACAAGCTTTAAGGTTTCAAGACCAAAATAATCATCGATATCCCTTTTATTGATCGTAATTTTTCCGCTGCCCGGTACTAAGTAAACCCTTGCAACACTGCTCTTTCTTCTGCCGGTTCCGTAATATCTTCCCTTAGCCAATGTCAATTCCTCCTTCCAGTCCGATTAGAACGTCAACACTTCCGGCTTCTGAGCTGCATGATTGTGCTCAGGGCCAGCGTATACGTGCAATTTCGTTATCATGCTCCTGCCGAGCGGTCCCTTTGGAAGCATGCCCTTTACTGCGAGCCTGATAACTTCCTCCGGCTTCTTAACCATCATTTCCTTCAAAGTGGTTTCTTTCATACCACCTGCATAATCAGAGTGATGATAATAAATCTTCTGATCCATTTTCTTCCCGGTCACCTTGATCTTATCCGCGTTTACAACGATCACATAATCGCCGGTATCAATATGCGGCGTGTAGATCGGCTTGTTCTTACCTCTTAAAACTTTTGCAATCTCAGAGCAAAGACGGCCTAAGGTCTGTCCCTGGGCGTCCACAACATACCATTTTCTCTCGATTGTTGCAGGGCTTGCCATAAAGCTTTTCATTGGTTTACCTCCTTGATAAATTCTTATTTCTATTTGTCAATGCTGATATGAGGAAGCGCAGGCGCTGCAATACTGCCCATACCGCGCTTCCAAGCCATTGCCCCGTATTATAAAGGATGAACACCCGGCTGTCAAGCAGGTTCGCAAAAATAATTCCGGAATTTTAAAATTTTTCAAATATACATAGGAAAAAGTCATTCTAAAAATTACTTTTTACAAGTTTTCTCTTTATTTTATTTATTGCGTATACAACTTCTCTCCATCTCACCATATTTTTTAAGGAAGCTTTCCACCATTACACCGCTTACGTGCGGCAAAGCAACACACAAGAATTTAACCCGCCAAAGAAGTCCCCCTTACCCACCGCTTCAAAATCGCAAAGATCTTTTAAGATGTGATAACAGCACAGGGGAATAATTTCCTTCGGCTAGAAAACAACCCAATATTCCATAACATATAAGCAAAATTTACTATTTTCTTAAAATGTTAATATGCGTTGCTTGTAGCAACGGGCGGTTTAGCCTATAATAAGGGGGATTAATCGAAAGGAGGCTATCGCCAATGCTCAACGAAAATATTAAAGCAATCAGAAAATCAAAGGGACTTTCACAACAAGAGCTTGCTGTCAAGCTGAACATCGTGCGACAGACAGTTTCCAAATGGGAGCAGGGACTGTCAGTTCCCGATTCCGATATGTTAATCTCCTTATCGGAAGCGCTTGAAACACCAGTAAGCACACTGTTGGGAGAAACTGTTATCGAAACGGAGATTGATACTTTGAAAGCCATTTCCGAAAAACTGGAGGTGATAAACTTGCAATTGGCAAGAAGAAAAACCATGAGAAGAAAAATTATCCATTGCTCGCTTATCTCGCTATGTGCAATCATAGTAGTAGTTAGTGCAATCTTATTTTCATTAGAAAGCTCTTACTTAGGGTGGGATTACAATGAGCCCGAAACAGCCGTTCTCGGAGTGGCATTTCACTCATTTGAATGGCTGTTCGTCCGGGTAGCACCGATTATCTTTGTTGGTGCAATCATTGCTATTTTCTTAACATGGAAGAAAGAATAAAACCATCCTGCCAAAAACGCATTACCCGGCATGAACTGGAATTATTTCCGTCCAAGATACCTTCGGACTTTACCCTTGTAATCATTATACTCTGCCCCAAATGTTTTTGACAAAAACCTCTCTTCCTGCAATATTTGCAGATGAAGCATTGTCATGGCAAAAACAGAAAACACCAATAAAACCCAGTTAAAGGCCATAAGCAACAGACCCACATAAACACAGTCAAAGGCTAAGAAGGCGGGATTTCTGCTAATGCTGTAAATCCCGTCTTTAATGATTTCCGTTTTATCATTTTCCGCTATGCCAGCCCGCCAACTGTCTTTCATTGTCACGACCGATACGGTAAAAAGAATATCCCCGATAAAGCCAAGAACCACCCCGGCAGCAACGAGCGTCTGCGGCAAATATGTAGGAGCTAGGAACAGGCTGAGGACTTCTGCTGCAACCACGGAATAAGTGGCTATTTTCATGGTCAGTTCAATGTAGAATACTTTTGTTTTCTGCTTGCCTTTTGCTATCTGGTCAGTCTGTATACCTTTTCTTTTTTGCAGTACCATCATGATAATATAGACCGCATAAAACACTGCAAGTATCAATAAACCTATAATTTTCATTATATTTCCTTTCCTGCGGGAACAGTATAAAACAGGGTGCGCCCGCGCCGTCCCACGCTGCCGCCCCCTGTTTTTCACCAATCTTTCCCGCTTCTACAGCGGCACAAAATCCGATGCCGGATGCTTGCACAGCGGACAGATATAGTCTTCCGGCAGGGTTTCCCCCTCATAGATATAGCCGCACACCGTGCAGATAAAACCTTTCTTTTTCTCCTTCGTATCCGGTGCGGGCTTGATATTCGCCTGATAGTAGGCGTAGGTTACTGACGCGTCCTGCGAAAGCACTGCCCCGCCCGTCACATCCGCCAAAAACAGGGTGTGGGTACCCAAATCCGTCATGGTAACCACCTTCGCTGAAAGGTAAGCGTTCGTTTCTTCCGCAAGATAAATCACGCCGTTTTCCGCGCGGGAAAATGTAATACCCGCCGCCTTATCCGTATCCTTCCCGCTCTGAAAGCCCCAGTGTTTATAAGTATCAAATTTTGATTTTTCCGACAAAATAGATACATTGAACACCCCGGTGCGCACGATCATATCATGCGTGTAACTTTCCTTGTTCACCGCCACCGCAATGCGGTTCGGTGTCACGGTCACCTGGCTGACCGTATTCACAATACAGCCATTGTCCTTCTCACCCTCCTTAGCCGTCAATACAAACAACCCGTAGGTAAGCTTATACATTACAGTCTGATCCATTTAACCCTCATTTCCGGAAAAATAAAAGGGGTGGGCAACCGCCACGCCGGGCGGTTACCGTTGCCCCCTTTTTCCCTAAAGAAACTGACAAAATCTACATCTACATAATGCCCCGATAAACAAAAATTATTCCAAATATAGATAGCGGGACAATCATCTGCCAGGATTTTTCTTACACATGCCCCCTCGCAGACAATAAAAAACCTCATTCCTGCTGCATCTGCAACACAACTATATGTTCATCTTCCCATACTGTAACATCCCTGCTACTCAAAATATGGACAAATATACCCATATCGAGATATTGAAAGTTTTCACAAACATTTCTTACTGTTTCACCGTGTATGCTTTTGACTATCCGTGTCTCCTCTCTTTTATAAACACATTATATCATATATAAACCTATTTGTCTATATTTTCAATAACTTAATATTATCTCCCCCGGAAATGGGAACTTCCATAAATTAAAGCATGCTGCCGAAATCCGTTACAAGTACCTGCCCGGTGATAGCGCGGGATTCGTCACTTGCAAAGAAGAGGATAATATTGGCAACATCCTCCGGCATACACGGCTGAGTTTTTAAATTACTGTGGGTTGCCATTGCCCCGAACATATCCGGGTCAAGTTTATCCGCCTGCATATCCGCCACCATCGGGGTCACAATCGTGCCCGGGCAGATTGCATTACAGCGGATTCCCGTTGCCTGGAAGCGCAGTGCTGTATGGCGCGTCACGCCGATCACTGCGGATTTTGATGCCACATAAGCGGCACCGCCACAACCGAGCGCCCCCGCAACCGAAGCCACATTTACAATCGAAGCGCCGGGCTGCATCTTCTGGGAAACCGCGCGCATGCAGCGCATCGTCCCCTTTGTGTTCGTCTCAAGAATGCGGTCTAAATCTTCATCCGTGTATCGGTCAATCGGTTTTAATCCCTCCTCGAGAATGCCCGCATTATTGACCAGTACATCGATTTTTCCAAATTTTTCCATCGTCTTTTCCACAAGATTTTCCGCATCCCCCGGCTTTGAAATATCCGTCGGCACCGCAAGCACCGTACCGCCCGCCGCCTCAATCTCCTTTGCAACAGCCTCAAGCGCCGCCGCCCGCCTTGCCGTAATCACAACCTTAGCGCCCTCCGCTGCCAGAAGCTTTGCCGCTGCGGCACCCACGCCGGAATTGCCCCCGGTCACAATAACCACCTTGTCCTTTAAACGGTTCATGGAAATACCTCCTTCTTGGCTCTGCCAATATCTTTATACTTCTAGTATACCATTTTGCAGGCTGGCTTACAACCTAAAATTATTCACTCCCCGCCCATTTTTGCAGCGTTCCAGAATACTTCCGCGCTCTTACTGACTTAACCGACGCGAACTCTCCCATCCAGATAATCCTCAATCTTCTTATTCATAACATCGTAGGAATTCCAGTCCTCTTCCTTTGCCTTTACCCCCGCCTCACGGACAAGATATTTAATCAAATCAAAAATCTGTCTTGCATTCTTTCCCGTTTTTTCCATAAACCACTCATCCGTAACCGAAACCATTTCATGGGCGGCAACATTCCTCACTTTGCCCTCAAGTTCAACCATCTTCGAAATCTTCTGCTTCAGAACCGTATCTTCGCATCTTCCCTCGATAATTGCAGCAATATGCCCCGAATATACTGGTCCCTCCCTGAAATTTCCATTATATTTCTGATTCAGAAGTTCAAGCAGCCCCATATTTTTAAGCTTCCCTAAATCCCATCTTGCCATATTGTTTTTCACGCAGCAACTCTCAAGTTTTATACCGCATTTGCGCTCCAAAATCAACTCTAACACATCCACCACCAACGGAGTGACTCCCCTGATAAAATCCGCATACTCCTGCCTTGCAATCTTAACTTGCAGCCCAAGGGCATACTCAAAGATTCTCATTTTGTTCCCTTCGCTAACCGGATAAATATTATATTTTAAGTTTTTGTTTAATCTGCTGATTTCCCTCTGGTTTAATTTAATCCTCGCATCCGCAATCCTTATCATCGTATAAGCATCATCAGGCAGCCCATCCTTTAACTCGGACGCAACAGATAACGCCGCCGCATAGTCATACGCCAAAATATGCTTCTTAATAATCTCAAGTTTGCGCAGCCGCACAAGCCCGACACACTGCACTTCCTTGCAGCGGTTCTCCGCCCCCTCGTCGTTATCTTCATTCAGCTCACAATTAATTTCCCCGTCGTAGTCCTTCCGGTTTTCATATTTTTCATTCATTCCCTTTTGCGGGGAAGAAACCTGAATCGCCTTAAAGCGGTACTCTGCAAAAGTTGCAATCACCATCAGGGAGCTTTTCATGGCAGGCGTGCCGGAAGCCATATTTAACAATAGCTCATCCCCCGGCTCCATGCCTTTTTCGATCTTCCCGATCTCCTCCCTGAAATCCTCATAAAATACATCATATTCATGGGCATTACGCAATTCCGGGCGCTCTATCAGATGCACTTCAAACTTATGCCCGAGGAAATTCCCCAGCCACTCGATACTGCTGACATAACGGTTATCTTTTTCATGGTAATAAAGCATCTCACTGGACATATATAAATATACCACATCCGGCAGGTAATGCCTGCAAATATGCAGCATGGAGCCATCCCTTTCATATTTAATCGGGTCGGTTCCCCCTATCGGCGAAAACAATATTTTCTTAGGCATTTTAATCCTCCTTGTCAAAGAAAATTTCATATCCTCATGCTGTTATCGCATCACAAAAAAGTCCCCCTTCCCCACCGCTTTCCTCTTTTCGACTTAGAAGTGGGGAACTTCTTTGACAGGTTATATAATAATCAAATCCTCGTCTTCTAGTTCCATCGTCCTGCCAAATGACACCACCTGACCTTTTCCAATAATCTTATAAACCTTGATACTGTCATCCGGCGAAGTATAAGAAGGAAGGTGTTTTAACAGTTCCTGATATTTTTTCTTTAAAATCACTGCCTCAAAAGCTGATTTCTGTACCCGAAACCCGTACCCTGCCAAAAATTTTGCCAGTTTCAGCCTTCTTTTATTGTCCACAATATCATAGATAATCAGCACAAAAACCTTGTCATTATCCGGCTTTTCCTCAATATCAAAAAAATAATTCTCATTTCCATCGCTTCACCTGATTTCTATTGGCTGATATATGGAGGCATCCCCCGTTTCGACTGCCTTAACCAGCATGTCCATCTGCAAGGAAATACCGCGCCTGAAACTTACCGAATAATCCACATAAGTCAAATATTTCACTTCCGTTTTCAGCTTCTTTTCCAATTTTCCCAGAAATAATTTAATTCCGTTTTTCGTTAAAAAACATCCCGGTTCATCGAGATCCATCGTGAAATCCTCCTTCTGGATTTCGTGCCCGTTAATCATTCCCATTACCGTGGCATCCACAATAACCGCCCGCCATTCTTCCATCATATCGCTTGCCAGGGTCGGATGCCTCTCCCTGTCCCGGTGCAGAAATCCGAAATATGGGTTCAGTCCCTTCATCTCAATCTTCCCATACAGTTCATTCATCAGGATGGAATATCCAAGACTTAGCATGGAGTTAAATTCATCCCGCGGCAGGCGCTTGTTTCTCCCATGAAAGAAAAAAGCCGGTTCAATCAGCATGGAAAGCCCCTCGAAATAAGCCTTTGCCCCCTGCCCTTCATACCCCATCAGCTCTTGAATTGTACTGCAATCATCGATTTTCTGTTTGCATATCCGCATCATATTTAGTTGTTCGTCAACCGGGATTCCCCTGCTTTTTTCATAGCGCCTTAACACAACCATCTGGTTCTTTAATTTAGCCCCTAGAATGATTCTTGCCAGCTCGATTGCAAATTCTGAATCATACAGGCTGCACTGCTTCCTCTGCCTCTCAGCATTCATATGCCCCGTTGATTGCAAACGCCCAAAATAGCTGCCACCCTTCGAATAATAAGCAACCGGAATCCCCCTTTTTAAACATTCCTGGACGCACTGCGTCGTCATCTGCGCCTGCCCCATAATTGTAATGCTTTCGAGCCCCTCTAACGGAATCAGTTTTCTCATACCATCCGCATATTTTACAACACAGCGGTTTTCCGAAATGCCAATGGACGCACTGCTCTCATTTACAAACAGAATACTCATCCATACATCCCCTCTTTGTTGTTACCCCTGCCAATATTTGCTCCTTGTAAAGAATTACTTACCGCCCCCTTTTCCGGGGAATGCTTCTGACAAAATTCTACCATTTATTACATTTTCTGTCAAGATAATTCCAATATCTGACGGGAAGTCAAGTTCCATGGTTTAATGGTTGGTACAAATGGTCGAGGTTTGGAATGGTTTTAGCTGTTTTTCAGAGTTCTTTTTTCTTTGATGGAACTTCTTTTTTGAAACATCATTTGCGCAGGAAAGTACAAGGTAGTGTAAACTTCCGTCCCCTTCCGGGGGAGTGATTACTAAGCATATTATCAATATCCTAAGAATAACACCTGCCATAGTTCCGTCCCCTTTCGGGGCTAATTCTTTAATAATTATTATAAACAGGTTCCTGGAAGTTGTCAATTGTTTACATTCTTTACTGGGGGCTAACTTCTCAACATTAGTTCATTTCTATAACAATAAATATGATTTCCAGTTTCCGTGCCCTTCTGGGGTTTCTATCTTCTCAATGTTTAGTAAAAGAATTTAAGAAATTGGCGAAAGCCCTGTTTCCGTCCCCTTCCGGGGTTTCTATCTTCTCAATCGGAAAACAAAAACTTGATTGCCCCCACAGGAGGGTTTCCGTCCCCTTCCGGGGTTTCTATCTTCTCAATGATTGTGATGTTAATGTGCACTTCATTGTGGGAGTTTCCGTCCCCTTCCGGGGTTTCTATCTTCTCAATTAAAAGCAAATTTACTTAAAGCACTTTCCGACCAGTTTCCGTCCCCTTCCGGGGTTTCTATCTTCTCAATCATAGAGGTATGATAGAGGCTGAATCTGATGAAGACTGTTTCCGTCCCCTTCCGGGGTTTCTATCTTCTCAATATTCTACCAGATTGATTAGCGCCCCACTTCGTGACCGTTTCCGTCCCCTTCCGGGGTTTCTATCTTCTCAATACATGTAGAAATTATCTATGTGAATGAAGGTATGAGGTTTCCGTCCCCTTCCGGGGTTTCTATCTTCTCAATGAGATGTACATAAAGTGTACTATAAAACTTTATCTTGTTTCCGTCCCCTTCCGGGGTTTCTATCTTCTCAATGATAAAATGGCGAATAGTGCCTGGAAGGAGGTTACCAGAGTTTCCGTCCCCTTCCGGGGTTTCTATCTTCTCAATTTTAAAGAACGCTTCCGTGAATGTGCGTGGGATAAAGTTTCCGTCCCCTTCCGGGGTTTCTATCTTCTCAATCCTCCCCCGCCCAGCCCGCTGTTTAATCCTGTCCCAGCACCGCTTTGCGGGGGAAAAAAATTTTTAGCCATTCTGCCGGAGAAAACAGCTTCCAAAAAGCCCGCAACCCCAGTATTGATGGGCTGCGCGGGAAAAATCACCCGATGCACTCCAACTGTTCAATTCTGCACAGTCCCATCTGGAAATTTTTTCCATGATATTTGGTACATTTCAATGTATGCGGAGATGCACCATATTCCCTGTCATGGGCATGTTTATGATTTGCTGGAACACCCGTATTAGCAAATACCTTCTGTGCCATTTCCAAGCCCTGCGGCTTTCCAAAAAGGGGATAGAGAACCGTCTTTGAAACAAAACCGCAACCGCCGCCCAAGAAAACATCCTTCTCCCCCGGTACCCGGATTCCCGTAAAAGCAGATGAAAAATTTTTATAGTAGCTGCCAATAAAATCCTTCACCGCACAGAAAATCTTTTCCTCCGTCAGCGGACAAACTTCGCTATCCACGGTAATTGTAAAATCTATCCTCGTATCCGGCTTAATACATTCGCGCAAGATCGGAAGTCCCCGCTCAATCCCCTTCGTATGTAAATCCACCTTCTGGCAGAGCACCATATCCTCCACGGAAAGCGGGTCGCTGTCGCTTACAACAAACCCCTGCAATATTTCATTAACCGCACTCCCAGGCTTTTTTTTATCCTTTTGCAATGTCCGGTAAACCGCCGCCTCCAACTGCCCAATCTCATTTTTCAAATATCTGGTGCGCGAACTCTTTATCCCCGCATACTGCAAAAGATCCTGCTTTTCCTTTTGATACTTCTGTGGGGAATGCATAAGCTCCGCCCCAAGGAATATTGTCCGGAACATGCCCTTTAGCGAACTTCCTGGAATATAGGGCTTTCCATAAGGATCTTTGATTGACTCCATCACATGAAGCTGTTTTCCGCCCGTTTCCAAAATATGATCCCCACAATCCACCGTATATTTTACCGCCTTTAAAATCTCGCCCACCTTGATATTCCGCTTTTTCAGCCATCTCTCTAAATCCACCCCATCCCTTCCAAGCAGATAATCCTCAAAAAGACTTCCAATCCCCCTTTTGTGCATTTCAGCGTACAGCTTTTGAATATCAAGAATCCCGGCTTTACCACAGTTTAAAAAAACATATTCCTTCTTCCCGATTTCCCTGCCGCTGCCCACAAAAACAGGTCCTATCGTCCTTATTGCCACCTTATAACATTTCATGCGCTGCCTCATGCATCCACCTCCAGAAACATCGGTTTTGCATAGCGGTAAACCGGATGCGCACCATTCTTACCGGACACATCGTACACATCACCCTGAAACTTCATCCCCACACAAGCGCCAGCCTTTAAAACATACAAATCCCTTTTCCTCTGCTGCTCCTTCGCATACCCGACAGAATCCACAAAACCGCTTCTCTTACACAGCAGATATTCCGCCCCGTTCAGTGCCTCCTCCAGCTCATCCTCCTTTGGCAGTGACAGGGACAAGGTCATATAAGACTTTCCCTCCCCTTTAAGTCTTCTTAACAGCTCCGCAGGCATCTTCCCGAAATCAAGCCGGAATTTTCCCATCCCGGAAGTCCTCTTTCCGCCAATCCCGATAACAGCAAGGCTCTCAAGCAGAATCTCCAGTAATTCCCTTACTTCCTCACCCTCATAGCCCGCCACAAAATATAACCCGTTCCCCGCCCTGAAAAAATAACTGCCCACGCGGTAGGGAACCGTATCCGTTTCGCCGCGCACAGAAGCGGACACTTTCATCTGGAAATCCCCCAGCTCGTTCATATCCCGCGCCTTATCCACCTGGAATCTTCCCTGTAAATATTTTCCAAAATCTTCCACAGGAATATATCTGAGCTTCTTAAACTTCTTTTTCTCCGTGGAATCCCCGCGGTCTTCCTTCGCGATCACACGCTTCATCGGTTTTGGCAGAAAATAAGTATTTTCTATAAAGGGAAAGGCATCCGATAGAAGCACCTGCCCGCCCTTTGCATAGCCAAGCAGGCATTCCATCACTTCCGTCCCCATCTTCACCGCCTCCTGAAAGAGTGCCGAAAAAAGCGTGTCCGCACAAAAAGTATCCTGCCCGTCCTCAAGATTTTTAAGACCGAGATGGACTGCACCCTGGAATATTAATTTATACACCTTATACTCCATACTTCCGCTCCTTTACTCTATGGCATGCTTTGCGCCGGACGAAACCTGCTGCAAAATTAAGTTGCATTCCTGCATTATCTTTTCATCCACTTCACCAACCACAACAGCCGCTTCCACCTGATAAAAAACTACCTTGCCATATCCCCTCGAACCATGTCCTCCCAGATAATCGTATTGAAGCAGGCGCATCCCCTCTGCCAGAATCCGCATATCCTCCGCGATTTCATCCTCATTCTCCACTTCATAAATCATCTCGAGTCCAAACTTAGAACCGCGTATTGTCCTCTCGATCTGCCTTGGATTGGCAACCGCAGTCGCGCGGTTAATTGCGTTCTCAAATTTTACCTCCGTCATAACCTGCAATCCCTGTTCCCGCAGTTCACCCTCATTTAAAAGGAACATATCGGAAACCAGTATCCTGCTTCTTTTCACCCTGCCGTCCTGACTCTGTTTCGCGCAGCCAAAGAGCCGTGTCAGGCAGGCAGCGTCATCGTCCGGCTTAACTATCTCTGTATTGTACTGTCTTGCCAGCAGGGTGCGTATTTTTCCCTTTAGCGAACTTCCCGGTATCATGGGCAGCCCCGACCTCACATCCTTAATTACCGGGGAATCCACCGCCCCGATTGCCGCAAAAGAGGAAGAGCCCCCGATATGCATCCCTGTCTTTACCTCAACCGTTCCCGTAATCTCTATTTTCGCGTACATAACTTCTCCTTTCCAAATCCCCATTAATCTTTTCCGCCATTATATCGGTGGAATGCCACCAGTGCCTCAAGATACCGGTTAAACAGAATGTAATTCTTTTTGCTCCCTTTAATATTTTTTAAAACTCCAAGCAGGTTCGCATTCTCCACCAATCTCTTTATTCCGTTTTCATCCCTGCCTGCCTCGTATATAAAACGAACTCTCAGATACTCAATCTTCGATTTTATTTCCTCCGTAAGCTTATCGCCGTTCTGGTGTATCACCATATTGTAAATATCGGAGGATAGCGATAACAGGTTCCTGAGTTTTGTTGTTGTAAAACTCTTAGCTCCAACCTCATTGATTACCTTCTCCGCCTCCTCCACATAATTCTCCTCGGTAACCACCCGCTCCTTTTTCCTTTCCTCCATATTCCTGTTTCCCTGGTTAACCCCCCGGTTATTATAACCCCCGGGTCTTTTCTGCCCCATACTGCCCTGCTCATTCCCACTCATAACCTAATTCCTCCTTTTTCCTGTTAAGATAGACATACAGATAAATTGCCGTGACAAGCTGCCTGCGATCCTCCTCATTTTTATACCAGGGATACATTTCCTGTGAAAAGATACGGTACGCTTCCCTCTGTTCTGTCTTAGCTTCCCTGCCGGGTTCTAAGCGCGACAGGATATAGATATATCTCGCAAAATTAATCTTCTCCTCCTGGCTTCTAAGCAGTGCTAACAAATTGTAGATAAAACTCGTCCCGCGCTCCTCCGAAACCGAAAAGAAATCGTTAAGCACCTTAAATTTCTCCCCCAAAACTTTCTCTTCAAATTCCACCCAGTAATATGTACCTCTTTTTTCTTCCAGTAATTTACATTCCCCGTCAGCTTTTTTTCTTTCCGCCCAGGCAGGTTCAAATACTGTCACGGCGTTTTTCTCCGGCAGTTTCTTTGATGTATCCTCAAGTTCCGCCACCTCCCTTGCCGCCGCGCTGACCGGATAATCATGTTCATACAGTCCGATTCCCGCCGATAGCGATAAAGTGCCCTGTGTATATCTTGCAAAAGCCCTGCGCACATCCACAGAAAGCTCCACCACCTCATTCCAGGCACCCACAATAAAAAGGTCGTCCCCGCCGGAATAACAGATGCATACATTCCTCGGATGCTTTTCCCGCCCATTTATACAACAGCCACCCTCCTCCAAAATCCGGTTGATATAAAGTTTAAAAAACAGGGATAGCTGCCTTGAGAGGGTCGCAGTCCTTGAGAGCGTCACATAGCGGTTATTATTTGCCTCATTCTCAAATCCCGCCACAAAAGCATGTCCAAGATTATCGACATCGGCGCGCAAAATCGCAATCCGCTCAATCCCCTGCGCCTCCTTTGCAAATTCCTCAAAGGTTTTCTTTGCCGCATAATCCCCGACCCAAAGTTTCGTTGCAATCTGCCTGCCGGTCACCATCTTATTTTTTCCGTAAGCCCTCACAAAATATTGATCCCTCTCCATTCTTTGCCTGAGCGATTTTTCGCTGTCCGGCACCAGATAATACCCCGATGGCAGGGGAAGTGCATCCTCCGTTTCCTGTAAAATTACACTGAAAAATTCATCGTTTAATATATTGTTTGAAAATCTCCCGATCGCCCTGCAAACCGGGCAGACCCCGTTTTCATCCACCTTTGCAATCTTTTTACATACCGCGCACTCCCTTGTATAATCGCCGTATTTTTTTGCATTTAACGCGATAATCTCCTGCGCCGAATATCGGTGGCTCTTTTTTGCGGAAATCATCTCGCTCACTGTATGGAACAGCTCCCCGTAACTTCCTGTCGGAACGTTTTTCAAATTTTCGGCGCTGCACGGGGCATATCCCCACGCCACATACAAGGATATCTGAAATTTATCGAGGAGCCACCGGTTTACCTCCGCCATATAGGACTCCACTGTATCCTTTGCCTTTTTTGTGTTCGGCATCAAAATATAGCAGTGTCCCCCGCCGGAATAAATCAGGTTTGCCCTTGACAAATGCAGCTTTTCAAGCAGGCAGTCCGTCATATGCTCCATCATAATTTCCAGGTAAAAGGAGCGGGCGCGCAGTGTCTTTAAAGCGTTCTTGCTTGTTATCGTGTAAATAAAATCCTGGATTCCCGACACGTCCATGGAATACAGGCAAAAAGCCTTCTCCCCATAAAAATCCCCCGCCTTCTTCCATAGCCTCTCACGGTAGTCCAAATCCCCCTCCTCCGAAAGATAATTCAGAATACAGCTTGCAACCGCAGCGGTAAGCTTTAGATGGTCAAACAGGGAGATATCCGCCACTTCCCCCTTTGCTGTGGAGGACGGTACAAATGTAAGGTTTGCCTCCAGCACTTCAAGCAGCGAATTCAGGTACTCCTGGCTGCTCCATTCTATTCCGGCAAAATTATCAACCAGGTTCGCCTTCACACGCGCATAAAAATGTTCGTCAAACTTAATCTTCTCCTCGGACGGATAATGAATCCCTTCCTCCGGGTCAAGCATTCCCGGTTTGTAATACATTTTCTGATTATTGTGTTTCAATATATTGAATACACTTTCAAGCGGTGCCGATATCTCAAACCCTGTATCCTGTGCTTCCCGCATCCTCCGGTCTGCGGCGGATGCAATGTTATCCGCAATATATGTAATATACGCCGGGGAATCTTTCTCAAGCCTTGCTTCTTTTAGTGCGTCCGCATGGTGGTATCTTATCTGATCCAATATCCCCGGAATTTTTATCCCCATCTCATTCTTTGCAAATTCGTAGCCGCTTTTACTGTGCTTTCTTCCGTCCTCCCCCGTCCGGTAAATCACTTTCCCGATATCGTGCAGCAAACTCCCTACTATCAGATCAATTTCCCTGTCGGTCATTTTTTCGCCTCCTTTATGCGCAATGCCCCCATCCCCATCGCCGTCTTAATCCCAACGCCGGCATATTCCCCAAACCGGAACAGAAGCCTTGCATATCTCGCCATTGTTTCCGTCCCCGATATATATATTCCAAGCTCCCCCATAAAAGCGGGAATTTTAACCCCTTCTAGCGGAAAGCAGGTACTTCTAAGGCGGTATTTTTCAATACTGCTATTTTCCGTCAACTGCCCAAGCGTTTCCTGATCGCACATCGTAAGCTCATCGGAAGCTGCGCTGTATTTATTCATCAGGCTCTGATAAAGATGCCTTATTTCCGGGATAATAAGATATTTTCCGTCACTTTTAAATGATGTAGGTGTGAGGAATTCAATTAAAATATGCCGGTTTAAGGAACCGGAATAAAATTCCTCAAGCAGCTCCCCCTTCCCCATTGTTTTCAATCTCTTTTCCAGTATTTTCACATGCATATCTTTTTTTTCAATGCAAAATCCGGAAAACTCCCCGCAAAGCAGGGGGGTAATAATCTCCTGGTACGCTTCCTTTGTAAATGTTTTTATTACCCACTCTTTTTCCTCCCTGCCCTCAATATGCTGGCTGTAGGGTTTTAGCCCCTGCTGATGCAGTTTTTCCGCATAGGAGTTTTCCAGATGCTCCATTAGAACCCCCTGCATATTCGACGACTGGTAGTATCCAAAACCTTCCTTGTCAACACTTAACGCCATCCTAAGTTCTGCTAACATCTTATTCCCCCTTCCACTCCATTACACATATTTTATTTTGTCCGGGAATAAATACCCACGGATGCCAAAGGAAATTCGGAATCCGCTCCGCTGCTTCCCCATACCCATCCAAATTTATCTACGATTTACTCTTATTCTTACAGGTTACTATTTTACCATTTTATTCCTCAATTTTCAAGCAAATCCGACCTTTTCCCCCAAAAAATTCCGCTCATCCTCCAATAATTATAAATGGTGCAGTTTATTTAACTTTAAATAATAATAAACTGCACCTTAAATTCCCACACCTTCCACTCTGCCCCAAACTTACTCCGCCGCCTTAAAATTATACACCGGCTTCACCCTCTCCACAATCCGCACCGTTGGCTCAATCTGCGCGATAATCTCCTCCATGCTCTTGTATGCCATCGGAGATTCATCCAGCGTATCCGGCACAACGCAGGTCGTGTAAATTCCCTCCATCTGCTCGCGGTACTGTTCCATCGAAAGCGTGTTAAAAGCCTTTTTGCGGCTGATCAGCCGCCCCGCCCCATGCGGTGCGGAATAATTCCATTCCTCATTCCCTTTCCCGATACAGATCAGGCTTCCGTCCCGCATATTGATTGGGATTAAAAGCTTCTCGCCTGCCTTTGCGGAAACCGAACCCTTCCTTAAAATCATTTTTTCCATATCAATATAATTGTGTATTGTTGTAAATTCCTCCACCCGCGTAAACCCCATACCGGAAATAATCACGTCGGTCATTGCCCTGCGGTTTAACACCGCAAATTTCTGGATAATACGCATATCGTGGAGATAATCATCAAATAGCCTGCCCTCCACATAGACAAGTTCCTCCGGCATCCCGATTTTATGTTCTTTTTTCAGCTCGCGCACCGAGGATTCAATCTCCCGAAATCTCCCCTCCGATTTCAGCTTTTCTATCAGCTCTGCAATCTGGTGGTGTGCACCTCCCCAGAGTGCCTGTTTCGCCTGTTTTTGATAGTACTCCGCGACCTCGCAGCCCAGATGGCGGCTGCCGGAGTGAACGACCAGATATAAACTTCCGTCCCCGCCGCGGTCAACTTCAATAAAATGGTTGCCGCCGCCGAGCGTCCCGATGCTTTTTCTCGCGCGCTCAAGATTGACGCTGTCCGCACAGCGCAGTGCATAAAGGTCAATCCCCGCGTTAAGTTCGTGGGGGATTTCCCGAACATTGCGCCCGGAAGGGATTTCCCGGTGAATCAGCGCGTCAAGTTTTGCAAAATCAATCTCCTTTTCAGCAATTTTTACAGTTTCCATACCGCAGCCGATATCAACGCCCACCATTCCCGGCACAATTTTATCCGTGACCGTCATGGTCGTCCCGATCGTGCAGCCCTTGCCCGCATGGACATCCGGCATAATGCGGATTTTGCTGCCGCTAAATGCCTCCTGGTTGCAGACACTTAGAATCTGCTCCCTCGCCTGCTCCTCCAGCTCTTCACAGTAACATATTGCACGGTTATATTTTCCTGAAATTTCTACCATAAATCCTCCTTCCTGTTATTTCCCCCTGTTTTCCTTCTTCCTCTAACGGCTCTCTTCGTTGCAAATACAGATTACCAGATACAGGGATTTTTATCACGGAAAAAAAGGTGCGAACTGGAAATCGAGTTACTCACCGTGCGGCATATTTTTCCTGAACTGGTCTGTGCATAAAGCAAGTTCGTCCTCAAACTGCCCCAAACAGGCAGTTTTTTGGGGAGCGGGTGTTTGCTTACCGTTTCGCATTCATTGGCAGACGGATGATCTGTGGGTTTGGTTACGACAGAAAAAATATTCTCTTTTCTACTGGCATGAACTCCTAGCTTTTCCTTGGGAAAGGCTATACTGCAATCATCTACATTCCACCTTTCGATCAGTTATGTAATCAAGGCGGGAGCAAAACAAAAAAACTCACATTTACACCGAAACGGAAACACAAATGAGCGAACTGTATCAGTTAGCCTTAAATGCTCCGTGTCAATGTATATGCGAGTCTATAACTCTAAATGGGTGATCAGTGTCTTTCAAACGAAAGGGTGACAGTAATAACTGTCGTGGCACATATATATAATTTTCAGTCAATCTCTCAGTGGCTTTATTATACCATGTCCTCTGGACATGCTAAGCGCATTTATGCGCTTTCCCTCCGGGGGATGCGCACAATTCGCTATGGTAATTATTCTCCCTACGGTCGAATGCGAATTGGCGCTGGTATAATATCTGTCGATATTATACCCATACACAGGAAATTTTTGTCAAGGTAGGGAATAATGTGTGAATACAATTACTGATATACTGCAATTGGGAGAACTACAAGCGCAGGGCCTTTGATAATATCTCGTAATTCTGCAGGGTTGTCCATGTTTTTAGGCATTGTTCTACGTTGCGCTCTATTTAGCGGCATTTTTTTGATATCATCAAAGATTTCATCCAACTTAATGCTCTGACCTTTTGGAATTTTTCTAATGATTTTGCATAGCAAGTATGCCTGTCCAACAAAATTATCCTGTTCGCAACGGAAATAGCTTTCGTCAAGATACGCAACTAATGGATGACTTCCATCTTCAAATTCAAAGACGCAAGCAATTTCTTTGCCAGACTTCATCTGACCCAATGCCGAGAAACCATTTACCGCTTCTGTTGCTTTTTTGTCTAAAATATGTTGATCTGTGATTGTTTCAAATACTGCGGCTAATTCGGCAATTTTCTTCACACTGTCCGTCAGCTCTTTCATCTTTGAAAACCGTGCTGTTACCAAGACTTCAAGAAAATCATCACGGTACAAATTATTATACTCCTGTTCGTCAAGGAACTCATAATATTTGAGGCCATCGTCCTCATTGGAACACAAATATTTATAAATTTTCTCAAATTTTGCAGCATCACCAATGCGTACAGACCGAGTTACTTCTTCAGATTGTTTGCCTGTGTGGGAACCGTTTCCAGAAGCAACTCCAAAAACGCCTTTTCCTGCAAGAGTTTTCTCTTTACTGGTCGAAATTGCCTGGGATTCCTCATCATATGTATAGCCGTCAATTGCAGCTATGTAGTCTTCGACCACTTTGGTATTTAAATATAGAAAATTTCTTAATTTCATAAATATTCACCACATTTCTGTATTGTAATTAAACTAAACAGATACCAATAATTCTGCTAACCGGGGGCATTTTACAAAAGCAAGTTCTTTAGGTTCAATTTTCTTCAAACCGCCTCCATAAATTCTACCCTCATACTCAAGATCACATGCTGTTATACTAGTAAGTACTTCCCAAACCTTGTGTAAAATATCTGGATATTGAGTAATCACATCGTTGAGAATGTCTTTAGGATAAAGCATTAAATAAGAGTTGGTGACTATTGCATTGGTATGATTCAGAATAAACCTAAAAGGTGCAGTATGTTCACTATTTCCCCTGCCCATATATGAACACAAAAGGGGAGCGGCTGATCTGTTTTCCTGATAATACCATACCTTGCGATTCTTACATAAATACTTCTGTGCAGTAGTATCTTTGCCACTGTTTAAATAATTCCAAATGGCGGGATGATGCTCTCTTATTTCGTCTTCTGGAAGAGTACAATTGAGCAAGAAATACTGTGTATCTAATTGTGGATGCCCATTTTGGTCACTAAAAACTTCGTCACTTTTTAAGTAACGAGGACTCGGCAAAACGGGGGTGAAAAATTTCAAATCAAGATCAAGATCTTCGATTTGCTCCTTGGACAAAATAAAGAAATCGTTATCACCGGTTGCTATTCCACGCTTAATAGTAAAAAAGTCGCCCAATATTGGAAACGATGTATTTTGTAATTGCTCATTGGCAATAATTTTGTTAGAGAAATGAGTCCATTTTCTGCTCTGCTCTAATGTGTACCTATCCACATTTTGTCTGATTACCGGTTTTTCGTGAGTACCACCATATGAAAATTCAACCTCGTAGTTTTCTGTGGTCGTTTCATTTCTAAACCAAACTACACATGAGGAAACCAATGCATCGTCAAATTTGCAATTTTCTGGATTATACCTATGAATCCTAAGCAGTCTAACCTTGTTCAATAAGTATTCTTTCAACATGCTACCATAATTAACATCCATAAATTCGCTTGGAATAAGCCAACCGCATATTGCATTCGGTGCAAGCCATTTATGAGCAGACAAAATAAAGTAACAATAAAGACCCGCAAGTCCCGAAAGCGATATCCCTGTTTCGCTTTTTGTCATCTCAGACAGTCTATTCTTTTGTTCTTGACCAATATAGTGATGACGTACATATGGTGGATTGCTGATTAAGAGGTTTATTTTATAAAAGCAGTCTATTTCAGTAAAATCCCCGTTTACAAGGTTTATATTGGTATCTCTCCAAAGCACATTGGCAGCACCAAAGAAATCATCATCTAATTCGATTCCGATAGCACTATTTACATTTTTGTTTTGCTTGCTACACTCTGATAAAAAAGCTGAATAAAACGCACCTGTACCAAAAGCCGGTTCCAAAAAGGAAATTTCCTTTTCGTTTTGCAATCCTAAGCCAAACAATACAATCTCTTGGGCTAATTCGTAAGGGGTAGCAAACTGACCAAACCGTCTGCGATTTTCAATACTTTTGCTATTATCAATAGCAATTTGCAATTGCATTCTCTTGGATTCAATTAAACTCAAATCCCTAATTGCTCCAAGTCGTTTATTCTGTGTTCCCATATCCAATCAATTCCTTCTGCAGCTTCATAACCTAAATATCCAGAATCGAAGTAACCGCACAAAAATAAACTGTACGATACAGTGTTACCATATGTATTTTTCAGTTGTTGCATTTTTACAGCTTCTTCTTTACGACGCTTGTTTACATTGGTAAAATCTCCGGCTGATTTCGCTTCAATAAGTAGTGGGAAATCTCCGTTGTGGGCAGATTTAGGGAGTATAACTACATCAACTGGAATATTAATTTTATCTTCTGTTCCTTCGGCTACTAACACAGGAACATTAGTGTGGAACGAAAATGTTCCTGCCATCATTTCATTATACTTTGTTCCTGGCCTTGCCTCGGTATATCCTCTATCGTACAAAAATCTTGTTATAGCGACAAGTTGCCTTTTCTCTTGTGCATTTCTAATTATCGGGTCAGCTACTGCACCACACAGTCTATCTGCGACAACAGTTGCCGAACGCTGAACTTCTTGTTTTGTTGGGTCACGTCTATCCGACAGCCATACAAAAATATCAGGGTCGGCCATTCTGTTGATCGTCTGAGCTATTTTGGAAAGTTCTACTGTTAGTTTTTCGGATGTCATACGAGGTGATACACGAGGATTTTCAGCATCCTCCATATTCTCCACCAAACTCTTACTTACACCAGCTAAGCCAACAAGACGATCCCTTGCAATGGGAGGACAAGTAGACATTCTCAGGATCGGCAAAACTTCTGGATGGTTTTTTAATAATTCAACCGATATATCTCGTAAATAGTTCGTGTCAGTGAGTGCGCGTTCAACGCCACTTGCCGTTGTTACTCGTGTTTCCCTAAAGGCTCTGGGCGCAAACTCCATGAACCAATTATTGTATAAATCAACCGATTGCAATATATCACTTTTCCAAAGATCTGGTTTGGCTCTATTAATACTCATAATAATTCTCCTTATATAACATCATTCGTTAATTCCATAATATCGCCTATATCACATTGCAAAGCCGTACATATTTTTCATCAAGACATCTGTAGTAATGTTTTCATTTTTGCCGAGCTTAACCGTTGAAGCATGACTGATACCAGCAGCAACGCACAAATCTTTTTTCTTCATATCACGGTCAATTAATATCTTCCATAATTTCTTATAACTAACAGCCATTTTAATCACCACAACTATATTTTGCAATCGCATCCTAAAAGTAAAGAATTAATAAAATTATTTCAGAAAACACTGAACTATTTAATATTATATTCTTAATAGTATATCATAAATTTCAAATAATCACAAGACTCTTATTGTTATTTCTTAAATTATCCAAAAAGTAAATGACAGTACAATCTTTCGACCATACTGTCATTTTGTTTATCCTATTCGATTTTTGTTTTCTCCGTTAAGGACATCCCGCTTTTCATCGGGAGCCTTTTTCCTATTATATCCACTACAAATTATTTTCCTCTGCAATCCCCTCCTCACCGGTCAGGGCATACTGATTCGCAAGTCTTTCTTTTATCAGTTCCACAAAATCTTCCGGTTCCACCACTTTAAGGAATGGTCCAAATGAGAGCACGCGGATTACAAGTTCGGTTTTATCCTCCCTGTTATAGACCACCTTTATCCGGTAGTGCCTCCCGCTAAGCCGCTCCGCCCTCTTTTCAAAATCTGCAAAGTGCAGCAGCGCCCTCTCCAAGGTATTGCGCCCGTCATACAATTCAAAAACAATACTCTCCTTGTTAATAACAGGCTTCTCCATATATTTCTTTGCCCATTCCTCCATTTTTTCTTCCATCTCTATATATTTTACCGAGAGGATTCTTGCCAGGTTTATAATTCTCCCATAGCGGCATCCCAAGGTAAATAGCCGGAATTTATCATCCTTCTCCGAATACTCCAGATATTGCGGCAGCACATTCATATGGGTAAGCACCCCCCGTTTGTTTTTTACATCGACAGCGAGCGGGCGGTGCTCCTTTAAGGCACTAAGAATCAGGCGGAAATTCGCGATATAGGTTTCATCCTGGTACGGGTCACCGTCCCCATACCGGTCAAACACCCGCACATCCTCCGATGTAAAAAGCGGCTCAACTTCTTCAAGCCCCTCAATCCCACACTCGAACAGCCTTACCCTCGGATCGAGCAAAACCGCTTTTAACCACCGTTTTTCAAGCAGCGTAAGCGGCATGGTCGGGGCATGTTTTAACCGGCTTGTCCCATCCGGGAAAAGAAATGGATAGCGCCCGGATAACAGTGCCGGTTCCACCGCCAAAATACTTTCAGAAAATGCCTGTTCCCTTATAATCTCCTGCATCCTCTGCCTCGTAACAGGGCTTTTTGCTGCCTCCCTCAATATTTTTGCAACCGCGTTGTAATATGCGCCGTACCATTCACAAAACATCCTCTTTTCCATCCTTTACAATCCCGTACATCCGGTACATTGTCTTAATATCACTGAAAAATTGCTTCTCAAGTGCCTTATTTGAAAAATGTATCGATATAATCCGCCCAAGAAAAGTGCGAATCCAGGGCAGAAGCTCGCGCGAGTCCAATACTTCCCCTGTAAATTTGCTCCTGTGCTTATCAATTTTCACAACCCTCCCGCAGCGCTTCTCGCGCACAAGCCGGTTGTGGATATACTCCTGCCCGGTGCCATACCAAATGGTAAATTCCACGCTCTCAAAAACCAAATCCGAAGAAACGGCGGTGTCTTCCCGCTCGCAATACTGCGCTACACTAACCCCCCACATATTCTGCTGCATCCGGTCAAGCGCGGCGCGCAGACGCTCAAATTCCCCGCAGATATCCCCCTCCTTAACCACAAGTATCCGGTCAAGGCGAAATCCAAAAATGTTCCCATTAAAGCCCGCCATCAAATACTGCCGCCCATTCTGCACGCTGATAAAAATGCGCAGCGGGACAACCTGTTTTTCTGTGGAACCACTGTTGCCCCGCCCTGCCATTTCAAGTGTTACCTCCCGTTTTTTCTGCATTGCATCAAGGAGGGTACAAAGAATACCGCAGTCAAGTGCCTGTGTAATATAATGATGCTTAAACCTGAAATGACCACCCATCTCCATCTGCTTATCAAGCAGGTAGGAACCGACCACGCCGCAGGGCGCTGTCTCCGAAAAAAAATCAAGCAGATCAGAACCAGGTAACTCCCCCATTTTCGCCCTCCCATAAAACAGGTTTTTTCCCCGCTTTTCTGTCAGGATAAGTCCCTCCTGCACATATTCTTTTAGTTTTTTTCTGACTGTTGAAATATCAAATGTCTTTTCCACCCCCGCACCCGTCATATAGAAATCCAGTTTCTCCATTATCTCATTTAGCGGATATTGAGCCCCTGCCTCGTCCAGTATATCAAAAATCAGGAAGTGTAATGTGATATCCCCGTCGGTAAAACTTTTTGCCTTCCACGCTTTATATAAAGGGTTATGGTATACCAGGCGGCTATCGATGGCAAGAAAAACGTTTTTTCCCCCGGCGGTCTTTACAAAACCCATATAATCACCAAGCCAGCTTTCAATGCGTCTCCTCTCATCGTCATAGGAGCGCGCGCTTTTCCTGTCATACTCCTCCCTGCTCTTAAACCCGCACACATAGAATTCCCTCATATAATCGCGGATGCGCCCGAAATTCTTAATCAACTCACTGTAAGACATAATAACCCCCCGGATAAAGCCTTTTTCCCAGATTTATTATAGCGTTTTATACCGCTCTTTACAAGATAATCCGCGGGTTAATTTTCCTTCCTTTGGCGGTGTTGACTTTCCCCCACCCAAATGTTATGATTGCAACAGAATAATGTCCACACCGGGTACATAGCCATAGGGGCAGCTTTCTCTTGCGGTTCCAGAACGTAAACGTTTTCGAAATGGAGGATTTTATGAATTATCGCAAATTAGGAAAAACAGGGTTAATGGTAAGTGAAATAGGTCTTGGCGGGGAGTGGCTGGAGCGCCACGACTATGCCGGATGCAAGGCGGTAATTGACAGGGCGGCGGAACTTGGAATCAATATTCTCGACTGCTGGATGTCCGAGCCGAACGTGCGCACCAATATAGGAAAGTCGATTGCCGGCAACAGGGAAAAATGGTATATCCAGGGGCATATCGGTTCCACCTGGCAGAATGGCCAGTATGTCCGCACGCGGGATGTTGAAAAATGCAGGGAGGCATTTGAAGATCTTCTTTTAAGGCTTAAAACCGACTATATTGACCTTGGCATGATCCACTTTGTTGACAGCATAAAAGATTGGGATGACGCTATGGGAGGGGCGTATATCGAATATGTAAAAGAGTTGAAAAAAAGCGGGAAAATCCACCATATCGGCATGAGCACCCACAATCCCGATATGGCGAAAAAAGCCGTTGAGAGCGGCATGGTCGAGATGCTTTTGTTCAGCATTAACCCGGCGTTTGATATGCTGCCGCCCACGGATAATATTGACAATTATTTTGCCGATCACTACAGGGATGACCTGTTTGGAATTGATCCGGCAAGGAGCATGCTTTACCGGCTGTGCGAACAGCACGGCGTGGGGCTTACGGTGATGAAACCTTATGCGGGCGGGCGGCTGTTCGACGAGAAACGTTCCCCTTTTGGCGTGCCGCTCACGCCGGTTCAGTGTATCCACTACTGCCTGACCCGCCCTGCGGTGGCATCCGTTATGGTCGGGTGTGATACCGCTGCACATGTGGAGGCTGCGGCTGCCTACGAGGAAGCATCCGATAGTGCCAAAGACTACGCTACCACTCTAAGCCGCGCCCCTTACCACAGGTTCGGACAGGGTGAGTGCACCTATTGCGGACACTGCAAGCCCTGCCCGGCAGATATTGATATTGCGCTGGTAAATAAATATTATGACTTAGCTTCCATGCAGCCGGAAATCCCAGCTTCCGTAAAGTCCCACTATTTTGCGCTGAAACATCATGCTAACGAGTGCATTGGCTGCCGCGCCTGCGAAACCAGATGCCCTTTCGGTGTAAAAATTGCCGACCGCATGGCACGGACTGCCGCCTATTTTGGCTCTGCAAACGAAACAGTTTTCTAAACACTGTTTTTTATGCCTCCCAGCATCCCTTTGTATAAGTTTCGTCCACCATATCCGCAATGCCCGCAAGCAGCATTATAATCCCCTGCACTTTGTGCTGCTGCGCAACATAGATGCCCTTGCCCGTTTCCACAATAAGATCCGCCGCCAGCAGGGGTTTCATATGGTGGTACGCCTGACCGGTTGAATTGAACCCGCATTCTGCGACAAGCTCCGCCACGGTCTGCGGCTTTTTCAGGATGGCGAGCAATAAGTTCAACCGGTCGCCGTTTCCTATACAGCTTAATACCTTTTCGGCGGTATGGTTTTCAATCAGGGCAAGCAGATCCGCGATACTTACTTGGTGCCTGATCCAGTTTTGCTGCCGCCCCCCGGATGCAAATATGCCCATATAGTTTATAAGCCCTTTTTGTCCTTTTTCTCCTTCTGCCGTCAGCCTGCAAAGTTCTTCCATCTGCTCTGAAATCTGAGGATCCGGGTGCATGCCACGGATGATCTCAATCCCTTCAAGAAACGCTGAACCAGGACATGAGGGCGCTGAACCAGGCGAGTGAATGCCATGGTTGATCTCATTCCCTCCAGGAAGCTGCCCGCCCGCATCCTCCTCCTTTTTACCGCACTTCTCTTCCTGCACCGCCTGCATCGCAGGCTGACCAAGAGCTGCAACATTCCGCTGAACCAGTCCGCGAAGCAAACCTTTTACCTCTTCCAATTCCTTCTTTAACATGTCAATCTCCATGCCGTAATCTCTCTCCATAAAATCCCCTTTCTGTGCCATGTTATACGGAAATACAAAAAAGTATCCCGCAGTTACGTTATTACGATATATCGTAACTACAGGATACCATGGTGTTTTTATTTTGTCAATACGTAATTACGTATTTTCAAACCGCTTTTATTTACTTCTTTTTCCTTAGTCTGAGTTCTTCTTTATTGTTTATCACTTAAACTTGGCATGTTCTTTGTTTTCTCAACTCTATTTATTTAAATTTCATACAAATACACACCTGTTTTTATATCAATTACATCTATATTTGGCTTGCTGATTTTCTGTTGCCATAATATTGCCACTCATATATTAAATAAAAAACCACAAATTAACAATACATTTTGAATCTTTATACAATAAAATCTTTCTCCCCAAATAATAAAGATGCAATATACTACTTACACAATCTTTAGTTTTTAAAACCATACAAAATAAAGTTTTCTAAAAAGTTAAAACGTAAGAAATCATTAGCTAAACACCGATTTTCTCTTAGCCGCCTTTATATACATGGTGCTAGCACCATGTATATAATACACTGACAAGGGAACTATCACTTCGTTCCTCTTCTTTGTTTCCATAATTAATACCAGATCAAGTTTCAAGATAGCGGATAAAAAACCGACCCCTTCTCATCCATCATGATTTCTTTAAAAGCGAAATCAATCTTCGGTTTCATCAAAAATTCTGTCATTAGATTTCCCCATTCGCTTCCCTCTTCTGCGAAACCAATTATAACGGACAGTTTACAGTTCTGTCAACCACTTTACAGAACCACCACTCCTTCCTTTACATATTAATGGAAGATATACATCTTCCGTCACTTCTGTAATCTTCTTTGCTATGACCACCACTGTTCCGTCCATCTGGTCGAACTTCTGCCATCTCACAGACCGTAACTATAGACAAAAAGGCTTCTCAGCATCACAGTAACAAAAACAATTTTAGTAATGAAATAGAATGTCGCTGTCACACCAAAAAATAGAGTATGGGATGCGGACAGGATATCTTAATTCCAATACCATATCTTGGTTTCGAAAGCCCTGATACAACAGTTACATGAAAACAAAAACCGATCCGCTGCTATTTATTTTTCTATTTGTTCCAATATAAAATCAAGTTTTTCTTCCATATCAGCAAGTTTTTGCATCATCATCACACGCCAAAGCTTCTCTTCATTTGCTTTTACAAGATCACCCCATATTTGAATTTTTTCTTGTTCCAAACCAAACATCCTCTTTATCGAATAAAAAGCTCTCTCATACGAAAAATTATTTACAATGACCATTTCCACAAACCGAAACATAATCTTCCGCAGTATTATTAACTGCTGAATATCCCCAATGCTTGTATCTATACTCTTTTTCCCACTGTTTCTTATAATTAGATTTGCAAAACAGTAATCCGCCATTTTCTGAAAAGTTTCATTCGGCATTTCCCTTAAAAACGCAGCATCCCGAAACGGCTCAACCAGCACAATGATATACCGCAGCAACCATTTAATAAACTTATTATTGTTGTCATAATCATCCAACGCCTGAAATGCTACTTCAAAGGATTCCATATCTGTAATCTCCTTTGCCTCATCACGGACAATCTCTAAAAAATTCCTTAAGACAACCGGAAAATCATTCGGATATTTTTCCGGCATCTGCAAGGTATCCCCTATAACAAAAGGATTCAAATTGTAATCACTTTTCTCTAAAAGCAAATTGAATTCCTCAATAATCTTTTTTGTTCCACCCTGAAACGATTCTAAACTTATCGATTTCATCATATTTCCTTTCTTTTCTCCATCCAATATGTTTCTCCATTATAAAATCCACATCCATATCCGGCCTTAACTTTTTCATTACATACCCATATCGGCTCTGCAAAGATCTTTCCATTTCCGGTGGCAGATTATCAAATTTAACATAAGACGCAAAGCCACTGTCACAGTAATTTTCCACTGCTTCCATCAAATTATCACAATTTTTATAAATCAGATGCTCAACTACTTCATTGGAATACTGCCGCGAAATATTTTTCCTATAATTATAAAACTTTTTCCCTACTGGGGATAATGAAATTTGGATGCCATCCTGTTTTTCATAAACATTAAAATACTTTTTGTGGCTCATCAGTATTTTCTCCACCTTTTTTTCTTCCAAATCCATTTTCTTTCCCAACGCGTCCAGCATCACTCTTCTCTCCTCATTAATCTCCCGGACAATCATTGGCATCTCAATACATTTTTCAGATACCTCCTCAAACTCTTTTTCCTCCCTACGGATCTTCGTTTCTTTCCTATACAATTCATACAACATATTCGCATGGCTTAAATAAGCCATATCTCTTATCGATGTAAAAAATTCCTTTTCTAATAAATTTTTTAGTTCTATGCTAATTATTTTCGAAGCTTCCTCCGAAACACAATTTAACATCTCACTTCCATCCGATGGGACAGCACCATGATTTTCCAATGCAGAATTTTTTTCTTTCACCAGTTCCAATGTTTTTTTTACACTGATTTCAGAGATTTCAACCAAAATCTCTTCTATCCGAAAGCGCTTTTCAAAAGTTTCCTGGAATTTTTCTTTTACTGCAACTAATTTTTCTAATTGTTTATTCTCCACCCCCGTCTTAATAAAATTGCGAAGGGATTCGCCAAATTCTCTTAAAAAATCCTCTTTTTCAGAATCTCCATTTTCTTTCCCCAAAAAGTAATCTCCTAACAACTCGCTTTTTCCCATACATAACACCCCAATCACATTTTATTCCATTCAAAAGAAACTTTCTACTATTTTATAACTCAAACCGGAATCATAATGTTCCACATGCAAAAAATCTACACAAACTTTCATCCCGATGCATCCCTGCGCACAATTTTCGCAACACCCGCAACTGTAATACGGACGCAACACAACAGCTCGGGTACTTCCATTTTTTGCCGGGAGCGTAATAAAACTCAACATTTTATCTCCGTGCTCCAAAAGCTCCTGACCAAAAGCAGAACAAGTATTTGCAAGGACAACTATACAATTATACTCTTTCGACAATTCTTCAGCAGAAGCCAACATGTCCCTGGAATCCGTGTAAGCGGGAATAAAAAGGATATCCGTTCCCATATGTTTATGAAACAACTTGACCTTCTCACTGATCAAATCCCTACAAATCCCGATTCCAATTCTCCCAACACCCTCAATCTCCATGATAACATAGCTTTTATTTTTTTCTTTATCTAAAAATTCTCTATACTCAATTCCATTTCTCTCTAAAATATATGGTTCTTTCTTGTAATAGGAAAAAATTTTTTCTCCGTTTCCTTCAGTAACAATGGATTGGTTTGCGAAATCTTTCCAGATTGTTCCATTTATAATAAACGAAGACTTTCTTTCCTTTTTTCTTTCACAGGCTAACAAAGCATTATCCCTTAAAAGGATGTTTTCTGTCATCATCATTTCCGGAAAGACCAAAAAATCAATTCCCTCCTCTCTGCTTTTGCGACAAACCATCTCATAACATTTTCTCAATTCCTTTTCAGGCTCCGCATGCATGCCTTCAATATAAAACGTTTTTCCCTTAAATTTAAGATCAAATATACTTTGCAATGGTATACTGGTAAATGGAACCAATCCAAATATAATTTCGCCCGTTTCCCGGAAATGTTTTGTAGCAGGATGTTCCTCATCCAGACGATAAACCTGTAACGGATACGTTTTTACACATGCTTCATCCCACACCATATAATTTGCCATCTCTTTATCCAGTTCTGAGCACGCGCATTCCCTTCGTTTCCTGAATAAAGTATGAAATTCATCACTATTCCAAACCCCAAGCCGTTCATCACCTCTATCATGGATGCTTTCCAACCTCTTGGGAAGGATTCTCACCTTGTCTACATATTCTACATTCAACGCCTGATATGAAATAATATGATTCCCACCCATCAACATTCCATTCAGTTCTACCTCAACCAATTCATCAATCGATTTTATAACAGCAAAACATTTCGCAAGACTTGGCTCTGGTGCCATTAAACGAATAATTTGTTCCCTTAGCCTTTTAAACGCAACCAGATGACCATTTTCTGATTTTTCAAAACAATAGTTTTCGACTGCATCCCATACAAAATTAAATTCTTCCTCCTGAAATGTTCCAAATTCATATGGTTTTTTCCCAATCTCATTTAATATATATGAACTACAAAGAGCCACTAAATCATAAATATTACCTATATCCCTTAATTGGTTTATCATAATGATCCAATTCCCCCAAAAGAACATCACGATCATTCTTTGTTCTATTGCATAACATTCCAATGACCAAAAAAATCTTTAATTAGTACTGATTATAGCATATGATGGACAAATAGTAAACCAACTTTTATTCATTCACCACGCCAACCGCAGGAATATGTTCCACAGCACTAACGATATGGTTTACCTTCCACCCCCTGCCACCATTCCCTTTGGGGCTTCCCGTCAATTGCAAACTGCCTCCTGCATTTACTCCCCCACCGCTGTTTATCATCTCGTCCCACCGTTTCTAGAACGTTTCAAGAAATTCTGGCAGTCCTATGGCAAAAACCCTCTGCATTGTATCATGGGATGGGATTCCATTGGGGGAGTTCCAGATCATACTCAACCCCCTCTATCAATGTTCATTCGTCCATATCTTTTTATATTCCCCATCAGACTGTGGATTGTATTATTGTTTTTCTTTATCCCCCGCCCGTATTGCACTTCACCACACGGATTCCAGATGCATCACACCTTCATCTTCGCAATCCTGTAAATTATATCCGACAGAACCTGACACCTGGAATATTCATATTTCCTCTGTATCTCTTCGCTTCTTCCCACAAGAGGGACTCCTGTTGCCGAATTATCTGAAACCACCAGCAGTGCCACCGCAGGAATATCCATTATTTCAGCAATGGCATAAAAGGTGGAGGTTTCCATCTCAATTAAATCCGTGTCAAAGGATCTGATCTCATCCAGATGCGTGTATTCCATGGCAATGGAGTCGGTACAGAAAACGCTGGCTTCCTTAATGGAATAGCCATTTTCCGCCGCCAGCTTACGCACCCTTGCCACATAGTCTTTGTCAGGATATACCCTCTCAAAAGGGACATAATCCCTGATGCTCTCTTTTAAATATGTATTTGCAAGCGTCCCCGCCACTGAAAAGCTGGGTGTACACACATCTCCTATGTTAAATTCCTCTTTCAGCGCGCCCACCGCCCCCGCAAATATAAGCTTGCGAAATCGAAGCTCGCCGCAGATCAGCAGATAATCCAACATATTACAGCCCCCAGCCGCCGTTTTGATCCATGCGATCTTCAATCCGTCCTTCTCCACTAGAAAACCCTGACAATAACTTTGCGAGCCTAATTCCGTATACCGGAAACTGTTGTCTTTAAGTATTTTACCGGGGCTGTAGGATGGAGCGACCACCAGGGCATCATAGACCACATCGTCCGTCAGTCCGAAATTAATCTTTGCCAGCCCCTCCATATTATACTTATGCAAATTGTCCAAAACTGCTTTTAACCTGTCCGTCATTCACTATCTCCTTCATATCCGGCGTGTCCTTTACCATTCTTAATTATTTTAATTTAAGTCCTTTTCTAATACACGCCCATTTTTACATCAATTACATCTATATTTGGCTTGCTGATTTTCTATTGCCAAAATATTGCCACGCATTTATTATAGCAAATCTCTGAAAAATTGGAAATCCACTTTTACAAAATAAAGACTTGCTGCTCAATCAGGGATTTCATCGGTTATAATTAATGTACAGAAACTCAAAACTACATATCATTCCCTTCCCTATTCAACTACTCCAGGCTCCATAATCTTGAATTTTGCGCAGCTGCAATCAATCTCCGCCATTGCCCCCATCGGAACAACAGTCATTGGTGTTCTATGAACAAAATCAATATTTGATAATACTGGAATATCTTCCCGACGTGCTTCATACTTCAAAAACTTAACCAGCATGTTTTCTTCTTCCTCGCTTAACTGACCAGTAATTATTCCTGCCGCATGTCTAAACATTCCTGCTGCGTCCAATGCCCTAAGTTCATGCAGCCCCGCCAAAACACTTCTATACGGTGAGCCGATCTCCAACATAATAATACAATCCTTAAAAAAATCCTGGCCTGGAAAAAATTCGGTTCCCATAATCTGCCGCAATGGTCCTGCACATCCCCCAAAAATTCTTCCTTGTACAACTCCACTTCCCTGTACCAATCTATAACCAGTATTGGATACCCACTTAATTTCATCTTTTCCAATATTTCTCCATTCAATATTTGTGTATTCTGGGCAAGCTGGTACATCACCGACCGTTTCAGTAGAAAATAAACATTTTGATATCGCTTCTTTTGTATAATTATCTAATGCCACAGGTTGGGCAATCGGTGTTAATAAATTAGGGCCATAGTAAGCTCTTATACCAGCTTTTGCAAAGACCGCCATCCACGAAGTAATGTCTGAATATCCCATAAATACCTTTGGATTATTTTTTATTACATTTAAATCTATGTATGGAAGCACTCTGTAAGAATCATCACCACCCATCATACAAATAATTCCATTTATCTCTTTATCCTGCATCGCCCACATTAAATCTTCAGCTCTCTTTTCCGGATGTTCATATAAAAAATTGCTGCCCGCCAACGCGTTCGGTGTTGGGATCACATGAACTCCCCATATTTCCTCCAATCGCCTTTTGCCTGCTTCATATCTGTAAAGCATATCCTCATCACCTGCCCTGCCACCCGAAATAGATATCAAAGCAATCGTGTCACCTCTTTTTAACACTTTAGGCACCTCTAATTGATACATAGTCCTTCCCCTCCAACGTCCGTCTTCTTACTATTATCCTTCCTCCGGTTTCTACAAGGCAAAAAAACTTCTCTTTCTGCCCATACAAATCCGCCGCACTCGGTTTCCACATTCATCGGCTGCTTTCCCCCTTGTAGCAATTGTGACATCATGACCTTTAGCCAATAGTTCATTTACCATATGTATGCCAAAAAACCTAGTACCACCTATTGCTAAAATTTTCATTATTCCCACCTTCATAAAATCAATTATAACACACTATCTCATAATTCACATAAAAAATGTTGGGCATAGCAACCGCCATACCCCACATTTCTTATCGTTCCATCGGGGTGCCGCAGATTTCCCTGTAAAGCTCTTCCGGCTTATCCACAAACCGCACACCGCCGTGGCTCACTAAAAATTCCCGATCCCGAAAGCCCCATGTTACACTGATGCAGAAAATCCCCGCGTTTTTTGCCGTTTCGATATCCACGTCGGAATCCCCGATATAGACCGCATCCTCCCGCCCCACATCAAGCTTTCCTAACACCTCGTTCACCGAATCGGGGCAGGGCTTGCGCCGGATGTTTTGGCGCTCCCCAACCGCAAAATCAAACATTTCCGGAAAATAATCCCCGCATAAAGTCTGCACCCCATAATCCGCTTTGTTGGACACCACCGCAGTTTTAAGTCCCGCTTTCCTCAGCGCTTTTATTACGTCCACAATCCCCTCATAAGGCTTTGTCTTATCCGCGCAATGCACCCTGTAATGCTCTGTAAAACTTTTATGCACGCAGTCAATTAATTCTTCACTGCTTCCCTTTGGCACCGCCCGCTCAATCAGCTTCCGTATACCGTTTCCCACAAAGCAGCGCACCTGCTCCACCGTGCGGGCGGGCAGCCCGTTTTCCATAAGCGCAAAATTAGTGCTGTCCGCCAGATCATCTAAGGTATTTAAAATCGTTCCGTCCAAATCAAAGATAACAAGCTTGTATTTCATTGTATTCCATCCCGCCTCCTTTTTTCTTCCTCCCCATTGTAGCATCTTCTGCTGCCCCCGTCAATCCTGCCAAATACTTCCTCCCTCCCCCCTTATCTATTCTAAAGGCGGCTGTTTCTTTGCCAAAGTGCCCAACCTGGCCGTCAGTTCCTCATATACCGCCCTCGTTTCCTTATCATCCGCCGCACTCATATAATAAAGTTCCCCGTCCACGGTAAATTTTATAAACAGATGGTTTTTCGGATTCAGGAATACCTCACAATCGCCGTTATAGGTAATATGCCAATTTCCCTTATACAGATTATCCATCCCCGTGCCAACATTTTTTGACATCTCAGGCAGGCTATCCACAAGTTCAGGCTCTCTGATATCGGACAGGGCAATCCTGTAATCTGTTTTTAACTGTTCCGCCACCAGATAATTTTCCTGTACATTAAGTTTTAGCGGCGTAAACTCGAGAAACATCATCCATATACAAATCACCGGCAGGGATAGAATCGCAATTGCACCCAACGCCGTAGTCATCTTGCCAAGCGGAGTTGCCATATTGGTATTCATCCCGCAGCCAATCCTTGTTTCAACAAAGGTTCTCCTGTCCGCCTTGTTGTAATAAAACATCCCCAAAATCCAACAGTCGTCATCTTCATCATTTAACAGCGGGTCAATTTTTTTCTCGTAGCGCCTTTCAAGGCGGTTTACCTTCCTTACGGCATACAGTGCGCCAAGCAGGGTGAGAAGCATATATAAAATCATACCCCAAATCAGCCACATGGACGAAATACTATCGTTTCCCAGCACGAAAGCAGAAAATATGGTAAATACAGTGTTCACCCATGCGCACATAAGCCAAACCCGGTTCCAGATCTGTTTTTTGGCGCGGGCATAATTCACATTTACTTCACTTTCATAGCTGACTACTGCCGTCCTCTGCCGGTCCATCCAGCTTGCCATCATATAAAACATCGGGGTGCACAGGGCAAAAAGCAGGACTACAAAAACCATCTGCCTCCTCCCATGTTCCCCACTCTGCAAAAAACTGTAGATAACAGCCGCCGCACTTAACAGTGTCGGCACCAAAAACGGCAGCAGCCTGGTTTTGCGCACCTGTCCCGCCTCACTTAATTCCACCAGCCTTACATAATCGGATTTTTTGTCACTTCCCCCGCTTTCAGCAATCTCACTTTCCTGTTTTAAAAGCATTTCAGCCCGCTTCTTTTTCTTAAAAGCCTTTAATTCCCGGTTTACACGGACAGTCGGCAGCTCCATAAGCACAATCCCCCCGACCAGCCAGAACATCCAGAATGTGAACTGTAAGGACACATAGGGAATTTTTAATGTGATTAATGGAAGCACTAACAGTAAGAGTAATATCTGCTTCATCCTGTACTGATACCACTCCTTCCTCTGGTTCACCTGCCCGTAAAATTCCTCAGCAAAATCCTTATCCTTTGGCACACAGAGCCCAAAAACTGTGCCGCCACGGTTCTCCACGTTTAATTTCAGCACAAAATACATAATGAAAACAACCGGGTACATACCAACAAACATAATAATATTAAATAACATAAACTTCACTCCCTTCCAATAAGTTCCCTTCCTGCTAAAACGCTCCCGCACATTTACTTTTCATCTCAGTGGAACTTCCCATATAGCACTGTCTGCACTCGTTTAAAAATTCCTCCAGCGTCATGCCGCCGATCTTTGCCTCCGCGGCAAGTACCAAAAGCTGCTCCCTGCTTTCAAAACTTAACTGCCCCGCTTTTGCAAAACTCCTGCAAACCCTTGCCCCATTCCATCTGTCGGCTATTATATAGCCCTGCTGTTTTAGGAGCTGGTACGCCTTGTTTACCGTCATCGAATTGATCCCAACCTCCTCCGCGAGCGAGCGCACCGTGGGAAGCTGCTCATTTGCCTTCAACCTGCCGTCCGAAATCCCCTGCACAATCTGGTCGCGTATCTGCTGGTAAATCGGTATCTCCGACCCTTCCCTGATCGCAATAACCATGAAAACACCCCCTCTTTTTATTTTTGTATATATTGTATTACTAATTATAATACAATATATACAAAAAATCAAGTGGGAAACAAAAAAATATGCTTCCCACTTGCAGAATCACCTGCCCCTTCTTTTTTCTTTCCTTACACCCCTTCCACATTTTATCCAAAAACCGATCCCGGCCAGTGAGATTATCCCGCCCGCCAAAAGTCCGGGTGTCCGGTAACGCAGTTCTATCTCATGATCCCCCGCTTTTATTGACACGGCGCAGTACATTGTATTTGCCTGAAAAAGTTTTTGTTCCTCCCCGTCCACATACACCTTAAATCCCGGGGAATATGGGATTGCAAATGCCAAAAGTTTCGGTTCTGACAGGCTGATCTTCCCGGTTATACGGTTTGTTGCCGCGGCTTGGTTATCATCATGTTTATCTGTTTGCACAAGCCCCTGCGCCCGCAGGTTTTCCACCGCTTCCCTATAATAATCAAGCGGCTGGCACACGATCCTGATCTGCCCGATTGTATAGCGCCCCGCCTTTGGGAAGGTTATGGAAACGGAAATCTTCCTATTATCCCCATATCCCAGGTTGATGGCATAATCATGCTTCCCGTTGTAAAAAGCATGGGATTCGCCCTTGTATGTCAGGGATTTCTCAAGGGTGTTCCCCAAATCATCCTGCGCCGTCACACGGATTGTCATTGTCTGTGAAGCGCCCTCCCCCTTCCATTCATAGTTAAGACCGTCAAGCAGCAGATAGGTTTCACAGTCCGCAGGACACACAAAATCCAGGAGGAGCTTTGCCCCCTTCTTCTTTACCACAAGAAGGTCGCCTTCAATGGCAATATCTTCGCCCCCCGCCCTCTTTGTACAGGGGATTTCCTGCGTGGATACATCGGGCATAAGCCCTTTAAAGCCATCAACCCCGTACATATCTTCCGCAAGCACAAGCCCCTTTAAAAGTGCCCTCTGTTTCTCAATTGGCGAAAGTGCCTCGTAATCTTTGCGCAGAATATAATTTTCATAAGTATATCCTAGCGGGAGTGCAAAAGGATTTTCAAAAACCTGATATTTTTTCTTAAATTCGGTCGGCAGTTCCACTTCCTGATATCCGTAAGGCACACAATCCGCCCTGTTTTTTTTCACCACATAGTACCTGACCCCTGCAAGGGCGCACAGCGCCGCGCGGTCATCAAGCCCCATATAATTGTAACTGGAATTTACAATCAGGTTCTGTTCTTTAAAGAATTCCCATATTTTCCCATTTGCAAGGCTCCAATAAAAATGCGTTCCAGAAAGTCCTGTTCCAATATTTGAGTTCTGCACAAGCCCATGACCGGTATATCGGAAAAATTCGCTGTTGTCCCCGGATGCATACGATACCGCCCCGATTTCCGATGTCGCAAGTGTTTTTTCAAATGTACTTCTCCTGCAAAACTCGGAAATATAATTGACTTGCTCTTTGGAATACCTGAAATAGGCAAGCCCTCCCAGATTAACCAATGTCAAAAGAAACAGTAAATACCCGATATTCTTTTTTCTATAAAAGAAAGATACTGCAAAAAGCGCCAGGCACAAAACAAGCATACACAGGGAAAATTTGAGGTTGGCTCTCCCAACCACCCCGGCACTTTTTCTAAGGAGCACGCACACTGCCGCGTAGCACATGCTAAGCCCCGCCACCGCCGCCAGCCTCTTTTTCGTCGTATGTAAAAGCGCCTCCCACTCACTCACTACAATAAAGGCAAGCAGCATACTAAATGCCCAGCTCCAGCGGTTGGCAACATAGGCAAACCCATTCATCGCATACCCCGCCACGGGGAGCAGCAAAAACAGTACAAGCAGGACAAAACCTGCAAACAGCGCGCCGCGCGAAACCGTCCTTTCCCCCTCGCAGCCGCCACACTTCCTGCCCGCAATCCCCTTCCTGCCCCTGCGCTCCCACAACGGTTCAAAAGTTCCCAAAAACAAGGAAAATATGGAAGGGACTACCAGAACCGCATACCCCAACAAAGTCCATTTCCCCGGTGTCCCGACGGTCAGCAGATCGGCGAACAGCCTCCCGTAATACCTGATGCTGTAGACAAAATCAAACTGGTAGCCGCTTGAAAGCCTTGAGTTTGTAAGGAATGCCAGGATGACCGGCAGCAATATTACAGCGCTCGCCATAACACCGATTAGCGCGTACCCCGCCAGATTAATAATTTCCAAAAAGAAATTCTTAAAGCCCAGATCCCTGCGGGATGCAAACAGGCGGATTACAACATAGAGTGCCACCATTATCGCCAGCATATAGAAGAAATAAAAATTGCTTATGGAAGCCAGAAATACGCTGCCGATAAACAGCCCCGGTTTCTTCTTTCGCCAAATCTTCTCCACCCCGGTAAGCAAAAGCGGCAGATAAATCATCGGGTTGAGGAAATACGGGTGCCGCACCCCTGCATACAGCGCATACCCGCAGAAAATATAGAGGAACGCACCGGTAAGTACCGCGGGGGAGCAAAATCCTGCCCCTTTTCCCACCACGCCCTTTTCTTTTGCGGAATAATCCTTCCCGCGATAAAAACAATAGTATGAAAAGGCTATACCCGCCAGATAGAAACGGAGCAATATAAGAAACTCATACAGATACAGCATGGATTTTTCCGGCACAAATATGCAAAGAAGGTTGAGCGGGTCGCCTATCGCATAATAATGTAATGTTGTCAGGATATCCGAGCCATAACCTATGCTGAAACTGTATAAGGGCAATCCCCCGCGCAGCCCAAAAAAGCGAAAGATAAGCTCCCTGAGCCATTTTGAGTAGTAAGAAAGCGCGCGGTAATGCTGCTTTAAGCCGTCCTGCGCCCAGACAAAAGTACGATCCCCATCCCAGAAATAATGGAAGATCACCACCGCCATCAACAAAAAAAGTACTGTGTAAACCAGCAAAAACCTGCTTTTTATCCCCCACCTCTTTATTTTCTTTTCCATCCTGCCCCCCTTTATGCGGATGCCTTATCCTGACCCTGTGCTGCCCTCGCATGTCAGATGGGGCTTATCCCCCCACCTGGCAGAAAGAAATCCATATTCACCGCTGTCGTCTTTACGGCTTAGAAGCGGATGACTTCTTTGACAGGTTAAAGATCCTCTTTCCACACTGTTTTAGTCTGCGGTACACCTTCTTTACAAGAACCCATTTGTTTCTGTTTTTATATCTTCTGGCAATCCGGTCAAGTTTCGCACCGCTCTCCTCATTGTAATGACCATATTTTTCCGCAATATAATAAAAATCATGCTCCCTGAAATCCCGCCAGAATTCATCGCGCCCCTCCGGTCTTAAAACCGGCTTTTTCAGCGCCGTCTGCATGCTGTCCTCAATGCGGCATGGCACATAGTCAAGTTCTTCCTTGGCGGCATCAAACAGTTCTGCCGCTCTCTTTGTATTAACCAGCACAAGGGAAACCCCGCAATTATCATCAAAGCCCGGTGCCGCCCTGTCTATGCCCCAGAAATCCCCCACTGTCATATCGCTTTGATGGGTAATTTCCTTGTACGGGCACTGGTAACAACTTTCCCTGATAATCCTGTGGGAGCCGAACAGATTGCGGAACACCTGGCTGTGCACGGTTTTTTCACTTCCGTCAGCCCTGCCAAATGTGAGTGTTTCAACCGATGCCTCCCAGCCAAAATCTTTTTTATTGCGGAAATTGACATCGGTGCACTCCATGCCGTTTAACTCCTGCTGCCACTGCAAATACCTCTCCCACACAAGGGGGCTTGGCACGCCCTGGCAAAGGATATCCATACAAAACAGAAGTTCCCCATAATCCTTTCCCAAAAAAGAATAAAGTCCTGCAACCTGGCAGGATGTCCCGGAAAAGAGCACGCGCCTCCCCGCCTCAAGATCTTTGCGGATATTCTTCATGGTATCCGCCATATCACTCTGTACATATTTAGAGCCGCGCATCCGATCCCGCTCCTCTTTTGTTTCCGCGCGGATATGGGATGCCCTGAACTTCCTATCGAGCGCGCACCCGTAAACCACCCCGCCCTCCCTTAACACTATATCCGAGATAGCCGTGAAAATCCCGCCCGAGCGGGATGCCATCCTAACACTTTCCTCCTTATGCTTTACCGCATATACCAACGGATTTTCCATTGTCCCTCCCATCCCCTACTCCACCGGATACCCCTTTTTGGCCTGATCCACTTTAAATGCACAAACCGAAAGACATTGATAACAGCGAATACATTTTTGCTTATTTATAACGGGGTACAAAAAGCCCGCCTGGTTTTGTTTCATCTTGATCGCCCCGACCGGGCAGATTGCATAACATGCCGAACAGCCACAACAATTCTGCCGTTTCCCAAAAAGTACCGGCACCCCTCTTTCCGCTTCCTTCCCTGAGTTCATCCCTGTAAAACCCACCTTTCCGCCGCCCATACCACAAACCCAACTCAAAGTTCCCATTCCCGTAAAAGGTCTGAAAATACAAATCAATAAAATCATATCATAAATTTATGCCAAACACAAGCATATATTTGACTAAAATAAAAAAATTATGCAAATCTGCCAAAACATGCTAAAAACAGCATATGATGATAGGTGTTTTTATTTCCCGTCATTTTGCATATACTTGGAAAGAAAGACAATTTAAAATGAGGGCAATTATGAGACGAACCCCTTTTTTACTGACCCCGCGCAGACAAAATAGCGAGGGCGCTAAGCTTAGTGCGCAGCAGGAAAATACGGATCAGGGAAGTGCCATGCCCCCTGCTGCTACCCCGAATGCTTCCGACACAATCCCTGAAAATACCATAGCGCCCCCGGATTCCTCAGAAATCACCGACGGGAGAAACCAGACCGATTCAACCGGACAGTTAAGGATTTCTGTACTGTCCTCCACCAACAACCGCCCGGTCGCAAATGCCACCATTGAAATCTCATACAGCGGTGAGCCGGACAGTGTGATAAACACAATCACAACCGATGGCACAGGCCTTACCCCAACGATCAGCCTTGCCACCCCGCCGCTTCTCTACAGTATGGAACCATTTGCAAACCAGCCCTATTCGGAATATACCTTCTATATTACCGCACAGGGCTATGAACCGATTTTAATTAACGGTGCAGAACTCCTCCCCGATGTCACTGCCATCCAGAATGTCCTTCTTGACCCGGCGGCGGACAACGAGCCAAACAGCGCCGAAGTCTTTGTAATCGGTCCTCACACGCTGTACGGCGAATATCCGCCAAAGATTATCGAGCCTGAAATCCAGCCGGTCTTTGAAACGGGTGAGATTGTCCTAAGCCGCGTTGTCATCCCCGAATTTGTTGTGGTGCATGACGGTCCCCCTTCGGACTCTTCCGCCCCGAACTATTATGTGCCGTACCGCGATTATATTAAGAATGTAGCGTCCAGCGAGATTTATGCAACCTGGCCGCAGGCAGCACTCTACGCAAACATCCTTGCAATACAGTCCTTTACCCTGAACCGGGTGTACACGGAATTCTACCGCAACAAAGGGTATAACTTTACAATTACTTCCTCGACAGCCTACGACCACAAGTGGATTAATGAGCGCAATATCTATGATACAATCAGCGAGGCGGTGGACAATATTTTCAACAATTATCTCTCCCGCCCGAATGTGCGCCAGCCAATCCTTACGCAGTACTGTGACGGCAAGCGCGTGACCTGCCCGAACCTGATGTCGCAGTGGGGGTCAAAATCCTTAGCTGACCAGGGTTACACCGCCATCCAGATCCTGCGCTACTTCTACGGGCAGTCCATCTATATCAACACTTCCGAAGAAATATCCGGCATCCCATCTTCCTACCCCGGCGAGCCCCTCACCGTCGGCTCAAGGGGCAGCAAAGTCCGCCAGATGCAGGAGCAGCTCGACACAATCGCAAATGTGTATTACCCAATACCGAACATCGCCGCGGACGGCATTTTCGGTCCAAAAACAAGGGAGGCTGTCATCGCTTTCCAAAAGCAATTCGGCCTCCCTCAAAGCGGGATTGTCGATTTCCCAACCTGGTATAAAATATCCCAGATTTACGTTGCCGTCACCCGCATCGCAGAATATTCGTAATACAAAAAAACATATCCCCAATGTGAAAGGGGTACAAAACCCCAATATCTGTTTATGCCCCTTTCACATTATTTTCCGGATATATGTATTTCTGGCACCACGGGATCATCACGCCCCCGATCCCGTTGCCAATCAACACGATTAGCAGGAATGCATAGGTCTTTAGCTGGAAGTTTACGGAGAGCGGGGCAAGTGCAAAATACACCATATCCGCAATACTGTGCTCAAAACCTGAAAGAATAAAAGTTGGGATACCAATCAGGATGGCAACATACTTGGCAAAACTCCCCGCATTCTTGCGGTATGCATCCACTGCAATAAACATTAACATCCCGCAGCAGACTGCGAGTATAAACACCATCAGAAAATTCTGCTCAAGCTTCTTTGTGCAGATTTCCCCTGCCACTTTGCGCAGTTCCGGCTTGCCCGCACCGTAGGCAAACCCATAAAGCATCGTGCCGGTATAATTGCCTAGGACAACCGTGCCAAGAAAACTAAACTTATCGGCAAGCCCCTGCCCGTTCACCATCGTGTAGCCCACCTTGCCGGTATACAGGTTAAACCCGAATTCACAGATCGTAATCAGCCCGATCGTAAATAAAAACGCCCCAACAATCTTGTTTGAGCATGAAAGATATACCGTCCCGCCAATCCCAATCATAAAGCCGGACAGCACAGCCTTCACAAAATCCCTAAATACTCTTTCCATCTTATCCACCGTTCCTTTCTTTTCCCCGCGCCTTTTTCACTTTGCCTTTTTTTGGGGATATATTTTCTGGGGTTTCTCCCCCTCCCTTTCGCAGCTTTTCGACCGCAGCCCGATACGCCTCAAACGCCGACGGCACGGAGTATTCCGCTTTCAGCTTCTCCCAGGTAACGGAGACGCATCCCTCCAAAAAATTCTTTTCCATTATACCATAGGAAGCCCCGTTTTCAAAGCACATTTTTTCGGATTCCCGCAAAAGTTCCCCAAGCCTTGCATAGTACCCTGCCATATGCCACTCGATATGGGAAAAAATATGCTTTGCATCCCCGAGCGGCATAATCTTCCCCATCCCGTATCCCGTCCCGGTAAGAAATTCCCCCACTTCCTCCTGCGTCTTTTTCCCGGGAAGGCAGGGGTACTCCCAAAGTCCGGCTAAAAGCCCCTCCTCAGGGCGCTTTCGAACCAAAAATCCATCCTCCCCCTCCAGGAACAAGACTGTGCGCTCCTCCCTGCGGCGCGTTTTTTTCGCGGGTTTTACCGGGAGCTGGTTCCATGTATTATCGCGGTGCGCCACACATAGCTTTCTGAGTGGGCACTGACCGCAGAGGGGTTTGCCGTTCGGCAGGCAGACAAGCGCGCCAAGTTCCATAAGCGCCTGGTTAAAGGCACCCGCAAAATCCTTTGGTATCACCGCCTCAAGCCGCGCTGAAAAGCTTTTGCGCACGCTCGCCTTCGCAATATCCGAATCGTCGCCCAGCAGCCTTGACATCACGCGCAGCACATTGCCGTCCACGGCGGCAACCGCCCTGCCGTAGGCAATCGAGGCGATGGCTCCTGCGGTGTAATCCCCAATTCCCGGAAGCTTACACAATTGTTCCTTTGTGGACGGAAGTTTTCCCCCATATTCTTCCATCACGATAACCGCTGCTTTTTTAAGATTTTTCGCCCTGGTATAATAGCCGAGCCCCTCCCACAATTTTAGAAGCTTCTCCTCCTGTACACAAGCAAGCGCCCTGATATCTGGCAGCTCCTTAATAAAGCGCGCGAAATACTCTTTTACCGCCTCCACCCGCGTCTGCTGCAGCATAATCTCGGATACCCACACATAATAAGGCTGCGGATTCTCCCTAAACATCAGTTTCCTTGCATTTTCTGCAAACCAGTCAAGAAGCGGCATAACCATGCGCGCCTCAATACAATCTTTTTCGTTTTCCTGCACCACTTTTCTTCCTCCTTCCTCACTCAACGACATTATAAAAAATTCCTTTAAAAATAGCAAGGAAAACACTTGCCTTTTTAATGAATTCGGGTGTATATTTATCTTAGGAATTATTTTTGTCGGGAGGTGTCGGAATGCATATCAAAAATTTACATATTTTTCCAATTAAGTCAATAAAGAAAATAACTGTCCTTCTCTCTGCACTTGCGCTTGCGGCACTGCTTTTTACTGCTGGCTGCGGCAGCGCCACAGGGTCTGGGGATGGGATGGAGGGGGCACTGTCCGCTTCCGGTATACCGACCCCGCCAACAGAACCGGAAGCGGAACTAACCAGGAGCCCGTCACCATCACCGACCCCAACCCCCGCACTTGGGTGCCTGACACCGGAGGAAGCCACGGATACAATACTATCATTCCTCGATTCGGGACATTACGGGGTAGCGTTAGTTTCCGATGACCTTGCCATCGGCTCCGACGATTATTACACTTTCCTGATCTCCCTCAGAGGAAGCGCAATTGAGCCGCTTGTGCTGGTCAACAAACAAAGCGGCGAACTAAAGTGTATCTTAGCTGACAACACACTTGCGGAAATCACCGCGCACCCACTCTACCGCGAAACGGATGATGTCCCAATCGACTGGAACGGGACTTATATTATCGTGGATGAGGACGGAGCACTGCGCAGCTACATTCTTCTCTGTCAGACGGACGACGAGCATTTTGAGTTTACTGCCTATTCCTACCTTGAAAGCCAGGTGGAAGAACTTTCCGGTGTCGCCAGAATCTCGGGGCGGGAGGCATCCTTTACCAGCGATGCGGGCGCAGAGCTCTCCTTTTCCTGGTCCGGCGGGAACCTGGTGCTTGAGCACAGCCATCAAAAAGGTGCGGGCAGCCTGACAGGCATCTACGCCTACACGGAAAACCAGGATTCAAAAGTGGTCACGGTTTCACCCCAGGAAGCGGTTGACAGGCTCTCTGGCATGGAGGCGCAGGCCGCGGGGCTGACCGGTGATATGCAGGATTATTTCTTCTATGTACAGGATGATATCACCATTATGAGCGACCGGCTCTGTTACAATGTCCTTGTCTATTCCAACGAGGAGAACCGGTTGTTCTACAGGGAACAGCTTTTTGTAACACTGGACGGAAAAACGGTTTACCGGCAGGAAAAAACCTCCGGCGACCTCCATATCTTTTCATTGCAATAATTGCCTGCACGGCAGAAAGAAGGTTTTTATGGCTGACACACCATCGGGGAAGGATCATAATTATACTCCAATCCTTCCATTTGACATTACGGCTCACGAAGATTTCTCGATGTACGACCGCTTTCCATATGTGAGGGATCTCTCCCTGTTTGACAATAATATCCGGATGATGAACCGCGGGAATATCATCCATTTCATAAACTGCAAGGTCGGGGAACCCAAGAAAATCGGCGGCGATGTTGTCGATTCTGAAATCACATCGGAGGAGGATGTACCCCTTAATGACACCGCGCAGGAAAATGAGTGAGAAACAGGGAAATACTAAGAGGATGTTGCAAAATTTGGATATTCCATTTTGCAACATCCTCTTTTTATTGCCAGTTTCTAGCGGAAAGGATTCTGGTACTGGGCTGTGCCTGCAAGTTCCTCCTCAATGCGCAAAAGACGGTTGTACTTGGCAACACGGTCGCTGCGGCACGGAGCGCCTGTCTTTATCTGCCCCGCCCCGCTCGCCACGGCAAGATCCGCGATAAAAGTATCCTCCGTCTCCCCTGAGCGGTGCGAGATCACAACGCGGTACCCCGCTCCCTTCGCCATCGAAATGGTTTCAAGCGTTTCTGTCAGGGAGCCAATCTGGTTAAATTTAATTAATACCGCATTGCCCGCCTTTCTCCTGATACCCTCCTCAAGACGTTTTGTATTAGTTACAAACAGGTCGTCCCCGACAAGCTGCACCCTGCCTGAAAGCCTGCTGGTAAGTTCCTGCCAGCCATCCCAGTCATTCTCATCAAGCGCATCCTCAATCGATGCAATCGGGTACTTGTCGCAGAGCATTGCATAGTAATCAATCATTTCCTTTGTGTTGCGCATCACCTCGAGTTTCTTTGTATCCGGCGCAGCCGCAGGGTCTTTGAACTCCTCCGCCTTCTGGTGGCTCTCACCCGGAAAATAATACATCCCCGCATCCTCATTAAAGAGTTCGCTCGCTGCTGCATCCATAGCGAAAACGATATCGCTGCCAGGCTCATACCCCGCTTGTCGCACCGCCTTTGTCATATATTCAAAAACTTCCTCCGCATTTTTCAGGTCGGGTGCAAAGCCGCCCTCATCCCCGACCGCCGTAACATGCCCGTTCTGCCCAAGCAGTTTTTTCAGCTCATGGTAGACCTCCGTTCCCATGCGCAGACCTTCCTTAAAACTTTTCGCCCCCGCGGGCATTATCATAAATTCCTGGAAATCAATATCATTTTTTGCATGCACACCGCCGTTTACAATATTCATCATCGGCACCGGGAGGCATTTCGCATTCTCACCGCCAAGATAGCGGTAGAGCGGCTGATTAAGGGAATTTGCGGCGGCGCAGGCTGTCGCAAGCGAAGCGGCAAGCACTGCATTCGCGCCAAGCCTCTCCTTTTTCTCGGTTCCGTCAGCCTCACAGAGTTTTTTGTCCACTTCCTGCTGGGAAAACGGATCCATCTTTTTAAGCACGCTGTTTAACTCTCCATTTACATTCGCCACTGCGCGCTCAACACCTTTTCCCTGATAGCGGCTCTTATCCCCATCCCTTAACTCAAGCGCCTCGTACTCCCCGGTCGAAGCTCCCGAGGGAACCGCCGCACGGCCGCTTGTCCCATCTTCAAGGTAGACCTCCGCCTCCACCGTCGGATTCCCGCGCGAATCCAAAATTTCCCTTGCCCTTACCTCCTTAATCACTGTTCCCATAATAGCCTCCATTCTAAAACATTTCATTCTATAATTTCCTGGATATAGTACTCACAAGCTATGGCGGCGATAATATCCGCTGCCATCCAACGCTTTCTTTTGTAGTATTGCATTATTTGCGTAAATTATGCTATACTAAATGCGAATAAAGAAGAATGCCGGACGCTGAAAAATTGCGCTTCGGATAAAAAACAAAGGCGGACCCACTGTCCGCACGGAAAGAGGTATAAAATGAGTGAACTGTTTGAAACGCTGCGCCCCCATCTTGAGCGGCGGTTTGCACTTGAAAACGCGCTGACCCTCTACGGCTGGGACAACGAGACACTCGCCCCAAAGGAGGCGATGGAAAACACTGCAAAAATTATTGGCACACTGTCCGCCGAAGCGTACCGCGCGCTTGTCAACGACGAGGTGCGCTCCCTGCTCGAAGCACTTTCAATGCCAAAAGAATTCGATGCTTTAACTATTATGGAGCAGTGTATTGTAAAAAAACTTTCCAAAAATTTAAAGCGCCTGGAAAAAATTCCTGCGGACGAGTTCCGCGCATTTAGCGAACTGACCGCAAAAGCGGGCTCCATATGGGCAAAAGCCAAGGAGGACAACGATTTTTCCGCTTTTGCACCGACATTAAAGGAGATTGTTTCCTACCAGAAAAAATTTGCAGCGTACACCAAAAAACCGGAGATAAGCCTGTACGACGCAATGCTCGATGAAAACGAGGAGGGAATTTTAACCAGGGAGCTTGATATTTTCTTTGAGAAAATCAAGGAAGATGTAATCCCCCTCTTAAAAAAGGTGGTTGCGGTCAACGACACGGTGGACAAAGAATATAATTACCAAAAATTCCCAATCGATAAACAAAAGGAATTCTGCCGCTTCCTCGCTGAATACATTGGTTTTGATTTTGCGCGCGGCGTTATGGCGGAGAGCGCGCACCCTTTCACCACCAACCTCCACAATCATGATGTGCGCATCACAAACCATTTCCATGAGAACAATCTTGAGAGTGCCATGTTTTCCGTAATCCACGAGGGCGGACACGCGCTCTATGAACTTGGGGTGGATGACGCGCTCACTCTTACGGCGGTTGGCGGCGGCACCTCAATGGGCGTGCACGAATCCCAGTCCCGCTTCTATGAGAATGTGCTTGGGCGCAGCGAGGCATTCTGGAAACCAATCTACGAAAAGCTTCAAAATACCTACCCGGAAGCATTATCCGATATCGAGCTCTCCCAGTTTATCCGCGGGATTAATAAAGCTGAACCAGGACCTGTCCGCACCGAGGCGGATGAGCTGACTTACCCGCTGCATATTATTATCCGGTACGAGATTGAAAAAATGCTGATGGAAGACCTGATCTCCGTTGATGAACTCCCCCGCGTCTGGAACGAGAAATACGAAGAGTATCTGGGAATCGCCCCGAAAAACGACGCGGAGGGCGTTTTACAGGATGTGCACTGGTCGGGCGGCGCTTTTGGCTACTTCCCTTCCTACGCGATTGGCAATGCTGTTGCCGCGCAGATCTACGCTTACATGCACAATGAGGTCAATGTAAAGGAATGCCTTGAAAACGGCAATCTGATGCCAATCCGTGAATATCTGCGGGAACATATCCACTGCTTTGGCTCAACCAAAAACATGAACGAGTTATTAATTGCAATGACCGGGGAACCGCTGAATGCGGAATATTATACGAAGTACCTGACTGAAAAATATACGAAATTATATCTGGAATAAAACCGCCAGGACTTAATCTATAAAAGCAACAATATAACAGGAAAAGTCCTGTCATTATATATTAATGAAACACCAAGGCGGTCATGCTGTGACCGCCTTTTTGGGAACAGCCATTGCTTCCTACTGGCAGATTTAAATCTGCCAACAAAACGAGCTCACACCAAAAACCTTAAGCATACCTTTCGGCTTGTTCCGTTTTCACACTTCTACCGGTTCAAACCTCACCCTAAGCTTTGGCAGCTTGTTAATCACAGTATAAACATTGAGCAGACCATCCTTCTGATCAAGATCATTCTCCCCGCTTGCCGGCGGTGCAAAAATCTTAATGGTTAAATCAGCCGGACCGACAAGTGGCTTTTCAAAGAACGCCCCCATCAGATCCACCACTTTCACCGCAGGGGATTTATAAAACCATCTGCCGTTTATCTCGATCATCAGGTTTAGTTCCTCCTCAAAGTAAAGTTCACAAAAATGCGGGTTGCCCTCAAAATGTACCGGGATGGCAAGCCCATCTGCATCCTCCGCACCGCCCCAGCGCAGTTTAGCCGGAAGGGAAACCTCCTCCTTAACCGTCATTTGCGGACTAAAATAATCCTCGTGGATAATATCCCTGTATGCTGAAAGCAGAGGCTGTGCAATACCGACCTCCTGGTTATTAGGATCCTCAATCTCAAGACCTAACCTGCCGCGGTCGCGGAACTGGTACATGGAAAAATTTGTAAACCAATCCGCATTCTCTCTTTTTATCAGTTCGCAGAACTCCTTTACCATCTTCACCTGGTCATATGGTCCGGTTACATCGCCGTCCGCGTTAAGTTCGCTCATCATCATCGGCTTTGCCACCCCGCTGTTTAGCTCCTTAAACCTTAAAAACGTGCGCTTTGTATACTCATAGATATCCCCGATATCACCGCGGCTGTGCGATTTCCCGCCGCGCTCCGCCACATCGTAAGGCCAGCCCCAGTGAAGTGCAAAATACTTGTCAATCGACCACATATCCGCATCGCGCACCGCCTGAGCAAAACAATCCTCCATCTCAATTTCCGTTTTGCCCGCATCCACGCCGCCCGTGCATAAAATCGTCTGCACATTCGGGGCATGCTCCTTTAATACTTTGCAGAAGCGGCTGTAAAATTCCCCGATTTCCTTATAGCTGCTGCGCTTTGTAAAACTGAACCAGTTCCCGGTGCACTCGTGGTTAATCCTTAACATCATGCGGCCAAACGGCTTTAAATCCTTCGCGATCGCAATAAGATGTTCCTCATTAACATGCGGGTCGATGGTCAGCGTCAATGTGACATCCTGCCCGTGCCTTCGCACATCGCGCATAAAGTTAAACGGCTCGCCTTCGGTGTTTCCATTTAAACCGCCCTTATATGTAAAATAATCGTCATACGGGTAATCCCACGCAAACGACACATCCGGGTTTTTGTGCACCACACTCGCACGCCCCGGCCATCCCTCATCAAGAGGATAATAGCAGTACATCAGGCTGATTGAGCGGTGCGGCCTCCCAAGCACCTGCAAAATATAGTCCTGGTTTACATACTCGCCGCGCTCCGAACCATCCCCCAGATCCACCGCGCATTTCGCCCTTCCCATATGCAGGGAAAACGCCTTTAATTCATCACCCATAAAATCCTCCATTCCGAGAACGTTTACGTTCGAGGTACCGCAAGAGAAAGCAGTGAATGCAGTTTCTCTTGTCGGATCAAGGCTTATTTGTGACGTTCTCGGCACAAATAGCCCTGTGAAAAATCAGTTATCAAACTGATTTTTCACAGTATAACCTCCGATCTTATAGCATTTTGTTTCCATCCGTCCGCGGCAGCAAAAGCTTTCATGACCTGCCTCCCCCTCCGCTAAGACCTGTCCCCATCATATCAAAACCGGGATGAAAATGCAAGTTAAACGTTTTCGTTCACCTTTTCTTTCACAAAAACAGTTGCATTTTTCCAAATATATGATACAATTTAGCTGTTGTGGCTTGAACAAAAAAACTACGCGCCGTACAAAAAGTACAGGATGCAAAGAAGGAGGCTTATCATGCCGGTATGGGCAATCGTGGTACTTATCATTCTTGCTGTTTTACTCGTGGCATTTATTGCGCTTGCAATTTACGCGAATAAGCTGCAAAAAAAATCAGAAGCGTCCCAGGAACAGATTCGCGCCGGGGCGCAGACATATTCCATCCTGGTTATCGACAAAAAAAGGATGAAGCTGAAGGAAGCCGGTTTTCCGCAGCTTGTGATTGACCAGACACCAAGGGCTCTTCGCGGGGCAAAGGTTCCGGTGGTCAAGGCAAAAATAGGTCCTAAGGTCACGAACCTGATGTGCGACGAGAAGATTTTCGACCTTATCCCGGTCAAAAAGGAAGTAAAAGCCGTGATGAACGGCATCTATATTATGGATGTGAAAGGATTGCGCGGCGGACTTGAACAAAAACCGGAAAAACAGGGTTTACTAAAGCGCATGCGCGCCAAACTGCAAAAAAAGGCGGAACAGACAAATAAAGAATCCGACCAGGAAAAGAAAACCAAAAAGAAAAATTAAAAAAGGCATCGCAAGTTCCCTTATATCTCCGGGCTTGCGATGCTTTTTTCTGCCGTATTACTCAAAGTAAAATACTTTTCCCCGCGGCGCGAACGGCAGCCTTCTCCCCCGCGGCACCAAAAACGCATGTTCACGCCTTATCTTTATTTTCTCCTCCACATATCCGTCCGTTATAATAAGAATGGGACCATCCTTTGGGAAATTTTCTGCCGCCTCAAGCAAATCCACGCCCGGCTGGAGTACTGTCCCGCCCCCGCCCTTCACCTGCACGCGCCCCGCAATCTCCTCCGGTGACAGATACCCCGCATCATAAGCCGCCGCGTCGCAGAAAACTACGCGCGCATACGGGACTTCTTTCGCCTCGGCATAGCTTGCCACCGCGCCGAGCGCAAACCCCAAAAGCCTCCCATCCATCGAGCCGGAAGTATCGATTACCACGCCGAACGTCCGGCTGTACCCATTTATATCAGCGCGGACATAACTTGGTCTTGGGATATCCGGGGTGCTGCCCTGCCTGCGGCTTGGGCGTGCATAAGTACAGTGTCTTGCAAGCGGGGCAAAAAACTCGTCAAACCAGTTTCCAAGCTGCACATCCCACGGGATCGGCGGCATCGAAAGTGCCCTGATCTCCTCGATCAGCCCTGCGGGAAGATACCCTCGCCCCGCTTCCATATGGTACTCGAGCCCACTCTGCAAGGCGCTCCGGTAAAAGTCATCAAGCGAAGCCGGAAAAGAGTTTGAAGCCCCGCCGGGATTCCTCTTACCGCCCGCTATCACATCCCCCTTCCCATATCCCCTGAATGTATCCATTTTCGAAAATTTTCGCAAATCATTTATGATACGGTCATAGAGGCTTTCTGCGGAAACACCGGTAAGCGATTCATCGAAGAGCCCCCGATCCGGCATCTTCCCAATCCCCATCTCACAAAGCCAGCCGTTAACCACATAATCACATGCTACATTAAAGAGGTACGGGTCGCGCCCTTTTAAGCGTTCATGGTGCATCAGCCCGGCATGTAAAAACTCATGGGCAAGCACAAATTTCAATTCCTCGAAGTCAAGCCCTGCTGCAGGATTAACATAGATTTCCCCCGCCGCAACATTCACCGCCGCAACAGATATCTCTTCCCTGTTGCACAAGCTGTAATCCTCAATCACCTTAAAGCCCGACGCAAGACCTCCAAGCAGCGGGTAATGGCTGATAAACCACTGCGCCGCCTTCTCCGACTTAGTCTGTGTGCGCGCGTCTGTTGCCCCATGTCCCCCCGCCTCACTTACAACATTAGAAACCGAGTACGCCAGCGCATATGCAAAATTTGTTACAAACTCATTTTTCTGGTTCCTTTTCGCGTCATAGACCCTGGGCTGTTCAAGCCCCCGCATATCCATTCCCCCTGCAGTCCCGAAACTGGCATAGGAGGCTGTGCTGCCGCAAACAGATTTATTGTCCTCTGTATTTCCATGCTCCATCAGATACTGGTAAATCTTTCTCTCATCCGCAAGATTCCCCGAAAAAAAGTCCGCCGGGTTCCCGCAGGTCGGGGAACCAAATTTGATGTCGCGCAGGAACTTGCTGATATAGATATCGCAAGCCATATTCCAGATCATCCGGTTGCAGGAAACTACCCAAAGGCAAGCGCCATCCTCCCCCGCCTTCTCGTACCCAGGCATCCTGTCCGCATCAAAATGCCCGAAAGCGAGGTGAAGCTTGCAGTGGGCAATCGTATACGCCCACTGCTCCGGGGTTAAGAGTGCATCCCTGTTCACATAAATGGAACCGTCCCCGCACACAATGGCGCTGTCCTTACCCATATCCTTTGCGCCGGATACATGGATGTAGCCGGTAAGCTTCGAAAAAAGAGCATTCTTCCTTAACAGGGAATACCCTAGGTTAAGGCGCTGCTCCCCCGCCGATATATTTAAAGCTTTATTTTTTTTCGCCATACCCTCCCCCATACCCCCGCAGGGTTAAGCAAACCATTTACATAGCCCGCCCTCACACTGCGCCAAGTCTCGGCAAGTCCCTGACAATCTCAAGCATAAACCAATCCGGAAGCACCTTCCCCTCATCCGCGGATACCACCATCTGCGCAATCTCAAAATTAATCTGCGAGAGTTCCTTAATCAGGGCTTTCGCACGGTGTGCCAGATACTGTGCATCCTTATTCATATTCTGTTTATTTTCCGGAAGGTCGTGCAAAAGCCTTGTCCGAAATGACTGTGCAACAAAATAGAGAACATCGCGGTCCTGTTCTTTCGACGGCCATTTCGCATCCCCTTTTAAGATATCCGAAAGAAGATACTTGTTGCCAAGCTGCTTGGTAAATGCGAGGAACATACCCGCGTGCTTTGCACTGATACATCCGTAGGCAAGCACGCGCAGGGTATTTTCGGAAAGTTCTTTTTCCCCCGCCCCGTACTCCGAAAGCGCGTCGCTAAGCATATGCCAGGAGCGCGGTGTGGAATAGGGTTCCTCATTCTTTGGCGGCTCCGAAAACAAATGATCCGGCCGCTGTGAAATATAATCCGTAATCCAGGGATGCACGCTGTTTTCATATGCCCACGCCAGCCACTGTGAGGCATCCACCCTCATCTGCACATGGAACATGCGGTTGATTAAGGCGGAGGACATGGTTTTAACAATTGCGCCGTCCTGCGAACGGTTTCCCGCACCGATCACAATACTTCCCGCAGGCAGACAGTACTCACCTATGCGCCGCTCGTGAATCAGGCTGTAAAATGCCTTTTGCACCTCCTGGGAACAAGCGTTTAGCTCGTCTAAGAAAAGCACATAAGGCTCCTTCCTCGCAATCATTTTCGGCGGGAGAAACTCGGAGGTATCCCCCCTAATCTGGGGGATTCCGATAATATCCTCAGGGGCAAGCTGGCTGCCTAGCAGGGAAACGCAGGGCAGACCCACCTCGCCTGAAAATTTTTCCACAAGAGCGGACTTTCCAATCCCCGGGGCTCCCCAGATAAATACTGGTCTGGTCGGGGCAACATTCAACAACACATCGAGCAGTTCTTCCTGGGTTACGGAATAAGTTAAATTCATGTAAACTCCCCTTTTCTCTCCTGATCCTTTACCGCATCCACCCTGATTGTCAGTTCACATTCCGAGATATGCTGATAATTCATATCAAGGGCGTAAGTCAATTTCAGATATATCGAATCTTCCTCCTCCTTCCACACAATCCCATGTGTTGTAATTTCAATCAGCATATCCCCGACCGGCGTAGTATAGTAAGTCATATTGGAAACATCTTTTTCAAATAGCATATGGACGTTAACCGCCCCCTTTTTGTTGACCTCGACTGCCTCCTTCGAAATCTTGATTACGCATTTCGAGTTTTCATCGGCATCGCCCATCGGTTCGTCGTAAACAAGGAAATGCTTTCCGTTCCGGAAATAATATTCCCCGCGGCTGATTACCTCCACCGCCTCATCCTCCTCTGTTTCAAACTGCAACCCTGAAACAGTTATCAAAACGTCCTTTGTCATTTTCCCGCCTCATGCTTTCATTCAAATGTCTTAATTGCCACATCTTTTGTTTCAATCACACTGCACGGCAGGATGGAATTGGCAAAAGAGCGGAACTTCTCCGCGCCGTCACTCACATAGAAAGTGTGCTCCGGCAGCTCCTGACCGCCGGAAAGCAGCTCCTTTTCCGAGAGCAGTTTTTTAAGATCCCTCGCCGTTTCCACCGCCGGATTGACAAGTGTTACTCCCTCGCCCAAAACTTCCCGCACCACATCCTTTAAAAGATTGCGCAGCAGCGGGTAATGTGTGCAGCCAAGCACAATCGTATCCACGCCCTTGCCCTGGAACTCTTCAAGATAACGTCTTGCGACTTCCTTCGTCACAGAATCGTATATCCATCCCTCCTCCACAAGCGGCACAAAGAGCGGGCATGCCTTGCTGTAAACATTCAAATCCGGATTAAGCCTGTAGAGGAATTTGCTGTACATTCCACTGCGGATAGTGCCCTCCGTCCCGATCACACCGATACTCCCGTTTTTCGTCGCCCCCGCCGCCGCCTGCGCGCCGGGATTCACCACATCAAGAATCGGCACATCAAATTCCCTGCGCATCGAGTCAATCGCAAGCGCCGAAGCTGTGTTGCACGCAACCACCACCACTTTGACCCCCTGCGAAAGTAAAAACCGCATGATCTGCCTGGAATATTCCGTAACCGTTTCCTTTGATTTACTCCCGTAAGGCACACGCGCCGTATCACCAAAATATAAGATATGCTCCCCCGGAAGCCTTCCCATAATCTCCTTTACCACAGTCAGACCCCCGACACCGGAATCAAACACACCGACCGGCAAGCTGCAATCCATATTAAATCCTCCCAGAATAAAAATTCAGACCGCCTTATAAAGCGCGCGCATATGCCATATCAATCAGCCCGTCAACCAGATCCTTTTTTGATATACCCTGCGCCTCAAAGAGCATTGGGTACATACTGATGGATGTAAAGCCAGGCATGGTATTGATCTCGTTAAACACCACTTCGCCCGTGCCATCCTCAATAAAAAAATCCACCCTGGAAAGCCCATATCCATCCACCGCGCCAAAAATCCTTAAAGCATCCCGCCTTATCTCCTCCACCTTTTCTTCCGGCAGCTCCGGCGAGATTACAGTCTTTGATTCCTCACTGTTATACTTTGCGTCGTAATCATAGAATTCTGCCGCCGCAAGGATCTCTCCAACCCCTGAAGCTTTAGCATCCTGACCGCCCAAAACCGCACATTCAATCTCCCGCCCGACAATCATTTCCTCCACCAGTATCTTGCGGTCATGCTCCGCAGCAAGTTTCAGAGCCCTGATTAACTCCTCCCTGTTCTCCGCCCTCGACACGCCGCGGGAAGAACCCGCATTGGCGGGCTTGACAAAAACCGGGTAGGAAAGTGCACCTTCCACACGTTCCACTGCATCTAAACATTCCCCGGCAAGTTCATGCCGCCCCACACCCACATAGCGCGCCTGCCGTATCTTTAATCTCTCCACTATCAATTTCGTGTACAGCTTATCCATGGAAACTGCGGATGCCAGCACGCCGCACCCCACATACGGGATTTTCGCCAGTTCAAGAAGCCCCTGCACCGTACCGTCCTCTCCGAAAAGCCCGTGGAGCACCGGGAATACCACATCCACTACAATGGCGGAAACTGCGGCGCTCCCCTCGCATTCCGGATCGGAAAAAACAAGGACGGAGTGCATCCCCGCATCCGGCGAAATCACCGCGCGCTTCCCGCTTTTATACCAGCTCCCATCCGCAATCCGGTTCACATGCGGAACATGCAGCCAATGCCCCTCCTTTGTGATACCGATCAAAATCACATTATATTTATCTTTGTCCATCGCGCCCACTACTGTCTGCGCGGACATGCAGGATATCTCATGTTCCGAAGACTGCCCGCCAAACAAAACCACCACTGTTTTTTTCATTATTATCCCCTCTTTCTAAGGCATTCTATCCATATTCTACTATTTTACCACAAGCCCACACACAATTCAATCCAAAAAAGCATGGCTTGAATAAATGCCTTACCGCATGGCAATACTTGTAGCAGGAACAAAACTAGGCTCACTTATTCCGGTTAAGCCCCGCTAGATTATATGCGGAAAGAGTAAAATCATTGCAGAAAGGATTTTATATTTATGAGTACAAAAAAATTAAAGAAGCCCACAGGCTTCCTCCCACTTATTTTTATGCTGTTTTCACTTTTTGTTGTAGCTTTGTTTTTCTGGCTGGGATTCCTGCTATTTTTGATGGGCTGCCGAAGTACCCAAGAATTGCCGCCATTTCCCGTGGCACTGAAAAGCTTTGCGGATACTGCAAAATCATGCCGCCACATTGCTTTTTCGAATGCCGCGCCGGCAGATTCTTGCGACGACCCGCAGATTGCATCCGCAAATGCACCCGCCTTACAGGCAGCGCTTGCTGAGCAGGTACTGCGCCTTCATATTATCGCGGACAGCAATTCCGATGCTGACCAAAACGTAAAGCTCGCCGTCCGTGACGCTGTCATTACATATCTCAAACCCTATCTGGAGAATGTAACGACAAAGCAGGAAGCTATTGAGATTATAAGCTCCCAGTTAGATTCACTCACCGCTACCGCAAACAAAGTTCTTTCGGATAACGGATTTTCCTACACGGCGAGTGCAAGGCTTTCAAGTACCTATTTTCCGATCAAACTCTACGGGGATCTGGTACTTCCTGCCGGGGAATACGATGCATTAAAAATATGCCTTGGCAGCGCATCCGGAAAAAACTGGTGGTGCCTTGTCTTCCCGCAGCTCTGTTTTATCGACGTTACAACGGGGACACTTCCCGCCGAATCAAAGGAAGAACTGCGCGAACTTCTGACCGAGGAGGAATACGCCCTTATCTTCCCCGACGAGGCGCTTTTTAAGTCCACGGATGCAAGTATGGAATTCTGTGAACAGACCTGCCGCATCCTGTTTGATTACGCGCCAAGAGAAACAGAGAAACCGAAAATCCGCTTTCCTCTGCTTACAAAAATCAAAGAAATTTTTTCCTGGTAAGCGCTTATAAGGCTTTTCCAAATACTGCCGTCAACCTCCTTTTTCCTATATCCTGTTTACAAATTTCAAAGCTATGCTATAATAGTTTTACAGGAGGTACACATGAATGGAATATATTATCAATTTCACCTGGGATAACGAAGCTGGCGTATGGATTGCTACCAGCGAGGATATTCCTGGTCTTGTCTTGGAATCAGGTTCCTTTGACGCTCTGTTGGAACGCACACGTTTTGCCGTGCCAGAACTACTTTCCCTAAACTCTGCAAAAGAAAAGACTTTTTCATTGTCTTTCCGTTCAGAGCGCCATGAAAGGGTGGTTCTATAATGGCAGAATATGAAAAAAAAGTGCGGATGCTCCTGTCACAGAATGGATGTACATTCCTGCGACATGGAAAAGGTGACCACGATATTTGGTACAGTCCTCTCTCAGGATGTCATGTAACAGTTGATACAAAAATCAAATCTAGGCATACTGCAAATGCAATATTAAAACAAAGTGGAATAAATTACAAGTTTTAACCATTATTGTTTTATTAGCCGCTATTGCAATACACCGCAAAATAAAAGCGGAAATCTGTAGCTGGTACGGATTTCCGTTTTTTCCTGGTAAGCGCTTATAAGGCTTTTCCAAATACCGCCGTCACTGCAAATACATCCCCCTCCCTCGCCGCAAAAACTTCCCCGCCCATCCTGTGCATTAGCTGGCGGCATATAAAAAGCCCCAGCCCGCTCCCGGGCACTGCACCGACATTTGAGCCGCGCCAGAAACTTTCAAAAATATGGGGCAGCTCCGAATCAAAAAGCGTACATCCACTGTTTCTCACAGTTGCCAGCACACAATCCTCCTCCTGAGAAAAATCAAGCGAAATCCACTTGCCATCGCCATATTTAATAGCATTTTCCACAAAATTCTGCAAAACCTCGACACCGCGGTCCATATCGCCCGCCAAAAGGCAATCAAAAGATTGCACAACAATAAAATCCGTCCCCGCAAGCAATAGGCTTTCCCGATAGTGCTGCTTTATCTCCTGCAAAAGTGCAGAAAGATAAAACTCCTCATTCTTTATGGAAAGACTTAAAAAATCCTCCCTCAGGGCTTTTGTCAACTGCCCGACATACACCTCGATTTCATCCGCTTTTTTCCCAATGTTCCCCATAATTTCCAACTGCCGCCCCCGCTCCTCGTACAGCCCTCTCTCCAGGGCTTTCGCGTATAACTTGATTGCCGAAAGCGGTGTCTTAATATCGTGCGAAAGTGAAGAAAGCATTGTTTCATGCTCTTGCTGCTGCCTCAATGCCTGCTTTTTTTGTTCCTCCATACTCTCCCGCAGCAAATCCATCCCCCAGGCAAGCTGCCCGAAAAAACGGTTTTTATTCTCCTTTATAGGGACGGTAAGCATCCCGCGGGAGAGCTGGCGCGGAACATCCACAAGTTCTTTTAAAGGTCGAAGAATCTGAGAACGGACATAGAACAAGATGCCAAATATCAAAAGACCCATTATGCCAAGCACAATATTTACTAAAAATACAATTCTTCTGCCATCCCCCGCATCCACAATATAATCAAAGCGATAGAGTATCCCTTCGATTCCGCGGATAAGATAATCACAATTCCCCTCAAAGCTGTATACACTCCCACCAACTGCGATATCCCAATAGCCATCCGAAACTTCTTCCCCTATTTTTTCCACATTGACCACATACCGATATCCTTCAAGCGAAAGTGCCTCAAACCCGTTCCTCCCGATTTCTTTCGCAATCCGGCTTACTTCCACCCGGTACGGTCTTTCCCGGCTAAAATCCCCGCAATAAGCCAGAAAAAGATTTGCACAGAGAAATATTATTGCGGTTACAATAGCGACAGCCGCCAAAATCCGGTTAAACCCCCTCATAAGTAACGGTACCCCACACCCCAGACGGTCAGGATTTTCTGCGGGTGCTTAGGGTTCTCCTCAATCTTTTCACGCAGCCATTTGATATGGACAGTCAGTGTCTGCGGCTCGGAAAAGCTATCGCTCCCCCATATCTGTTCAAAAATATACTCCTTGTCAAGCGCCCTTCCCCTGTTTTCTAGCAGCAGCACCAAAAGGTCAAATTCCTTTGCCCTCATCTCAATTTCCCTGCCTCCCTTTGTGACCGTGCGCGCCGCCCGGTTCACAAAAAGTTCCCCGTCAGAAAGCGTATCAAACGCATAGCGGCGCTTGAAAATCCCGTCGATTTTCGCAAGCATAATATCGATATCATACGGCTTCTCAATATAGTCATCCGCCCCCTGCAAAAGACCGTTCAGTTTATCTTCTTTCGCCGTCTTCGCACTGACAATTAAAATCGGCGTATTCCCTCCACTGCGGATTTTTTTGCAGACTGCAAAACCATCCATCCCCGGCAACATAATATCGAGAATCACAAGCTTTACCCCTTCCCTGTTATATATGGCAAGCGCCTGCTCCCCGCTTTCTGCCACCGCCACGCTGTAACGCTCCCCTTTTAAGAAATCACAAAGCAGCCCCGAAAGTTCCCTGTTGTCTTCCACAATTAAAATATCCACCACCGGTATTTACACCCCCTCCCGTATTTATGCGGCAAGCCATATTAATCCCCATACCGCTTTGGGCGGCTCAAATAGAACTATTTTTCACACTATTCTCCTACCAGCCCATCTCCATCAGCCAGCCAGCAAGCACTCTCTCACGCCCGCGCATCCCCGCCGCAACATCGTATTCCCCCAAAGTATACTCCCCTTTAATGTTCCCGTCAACAATATAGAGTACCCGCTTACATTTTGCCGCCACCAGCACATCGTGGGTTACAAGCATAACAGTTGTCCCCTCCGCATTCAGTTTTATCAATTCCTCCATCACCTCATCCGATGCGGCGCGGTTAAGTGCCCCTGTCGGCTCGTCGGCAAAAATCATCTGCGGGCTGTTTATCATGCTGCGGCAGATGCAGGCGCGCTGGAGCTGCCCGCCGGAAACTTCGTTGATATCATTGTCTGCGATCTGCGCTATCCCCAGTTTTTTCATCAGCCTCTGCCCGTCGGCAAGTTTTTCTTTCCGGCTCTTTGTGTTTTCTTTTGACTGGAAGGCCGGCAGTATAATATTGTCGAGCACGGTCAGATTTTTCAGCATATACATCTGCTGGAATATAAAGCCCATCCGGTCAAGCCTCAGCTTTGATAATTCCCCAGCATTCATTTTCGCGATGTCGCTGCCACAAAAATCCACCTCCCCCGAGGTCGGGGTGTCCATTCCGGAAACCGTATACAACAGGGTTGATTTTCCTGATCCGGAAGGTCCCATCACTGCCAACATCTCACCCTTTCCCACCTCAAAACTCACATTTCGCAGGACATTGTTCTGGCGCTTGTTTACAATATAAGTCTTACACAAATCTTTCACTTTCAAAATCGATTCCATAATTTATTTCTCCTATTATAAGTTCCGCGTAACTCCTTCCCGCACTCCCTATCCTTGGAAGGATTTTCCCCCGCCCTGCGGTGTAAAATCCTTCCGGGCGCTGTCCGGAGTTACGCTGTTTTAGTTCCGCGTAACTCCTTCCCGCACCCCCTATCCTTGGAAGTATTTTCCCCCGCCCTGCGCTGTAAAATCCTTCCGGGCGCTGTCCGGTGTTTCGCTGTTTTAGTTCCGCGCATATGTTTGTTGTTATTCTATGTTTGAGGTTTCGGAGGCTGTTATTTTGCGAAGCTGTGTTGCACCGAGCACGGCAGCAAGTACTGTCGCAAGAAGCAGGACAAATGGATAAAGCACATAGACCTCAATTGGCACAATCTCAAATTCTATACTGTAAGCGCCCATCATCCGAAAGACCGGCTGCACTGTAAGCTTTGTAAGCGGCTTAGAAATTAAAGTTCCAAGCAAAATGCTGACACAAAGCACAATACCGATCCTAAGCGACTGCCACGCCACAAGGGAGGTATTTTTAAAACCAATCGCTTTTAACACCGCGATCTCCCCCTTCTCCCTTGTAATAAAACTCTTTATCATAAGGAGTGCAACCAGGATATTAATACATAAAACAACACCCAGAATCAGGCTTTTGACACCCTCAAGCTGTCCCGCCACATCGCCGATCATATAATTGATATATTCACCTGCCGAAAACACATCCGTTTCATTATACTCCTGTTTTAACAGTTCTTTGCGTTCCTTTTCTGTTTCCCTGTCCGGATTATCACGGTATAGAATCTGTATGGCAAAACTCCCCACCGCAAGATCAAAATCAATTTCCTCCCCCTCGTAAAAACGGATTCCTTCGCCCAAGTTGTTCATGCTCTGGTTTATTGCAGTCACAATAAATTTTTTTGTCTTTCCCCCAAAGTCGATCTCGACAGTATCCCCGATGGCTGCGCCAATCTTATCCGCTGTTATATAGCTGATGGCAACCTCCCCCTTCTCACTTGGAGCTGTTCCTCTAAGGTAAGTATACTGATCTGTTGTAACCCCGCCAACGCCAAGAAACGCGAGGGAAGAACTTTTCTTTTCCCGTATGGAAATCTCCCCCTGGGAAATTTCCATACGGGAAATATTTAATCGGAACATAATCTCCTGAAAAACATCCGCCTCAATTTGGTTCTCCCTCAAAAACTCTTTCACCTCTTTAAGCTTTTCATAAATCATCTCCTTATTCTTCCCGTCCGCAGAAAACAAAAGTTCCTGCGAAATCGCAAGATCGCAGTCTGCCATATTAAACAGCGTAATCAACCCATCCGATTTCAATGTATTTATGGTATTTATCGGAATAATTATAAGCAGTAGCCCAAGCGTAAAAATTAAAACCATCGAAATATATTTTTTCATCCCGCTCAAAATATCATTTACCGCCATAAAAACAACGGGTGCAAGGTGGACACTGCTTAATTTAATCACACTTTTTTTGTGAAAGCGCTCCCCGGTCTGCCCGCTCCTTACCGCGTCAATCGGAGAAAATCCCCGGATTTTTCTTGTGCAGAAATAACAGAATAAAACAACTGTACCCGCCGTCGCCACAGCGCACAGGACATTAACAAAAAATTTATTTTCTCCCGATATAATAATATTTTTTGATACACTCCCAATCAGAAGACTGCCGAACGGGACACTTAAAATCAGTCCTATCACCGAACCTGCGGTGGAAATTGCAAGATATTTTACAATGTAAAGCCCGCGGATTTTATAGTCCGGGATGCCGACTGCTTTCATCACCCCAATCTCCCGAAACTCCTCGCTCAAAGTAAAATGTATGGTAAACCTTAAAATTACCATGGATATCAGAATCAGGCATATACTTACAACAAGCACCACCGCCGCAGTCAGCGTATCCATAATATACATCATCTTAATCCCCGCACGGTCAACATTCATCGTAGTTCTCAGATCAATCTCATTAAATTTCTCCATATAATCCGGATCATCACTGTAAACGGAAAGGGAAACAAATCTTGTCTGCCCGTCACGGTTAAAAAACTCGAAATCGCCCTCGCTTACCAAAAAGCGCGTCATTCCCATCATGGAGGAACCAAACAGTGCATCCTTTGTTGCACCCTTTAAAACAAAACTTTTTTTCTCCCCCTCAAATTCAATCTCAATCACAGCCCCTTCCCGAAAATCATCCTTTTCCGAGTTAAAAATTCCGGCTGGTATATAGATTTCCCCATCACCCACCTGTGTAATTTCCTTCCCTTCCCCGTCAAACACCTTGCTGCCACGCGGGTCGGAAAGAACTACGGTATTGCCGTATTCAAGACATTCCCCGTCAACTAAAATATCCCTCGGATCAATCTGAACCAGCTCCACGGAATTTAGACCGTAACCGTTCTCCCGCACAAAGGCACGCAAGCGTTCTGCTTCCTCCTGATAAGGGGTTGCATACCAGTAATCCGGCACATCCGCCAACTCAAAATATTCGTCGAGTGCCGTGGCGACCGTGAGCAGATTATTTGCGCTGCTTGCGATAAACATTGAAGCCAGCACAATAAAAATCAATACAATTGCATTCATGGTCTTCTTCCGTTTTAAATCCTTTTTCAATATTCGAAGATACATTTTCCATTTCCTTTCTCGAATTTTTTTGAAACTGCTGTGCAGTGGATTTATTGTAACATGGAAAATATTAAATAATCCTTAAATCACCCAAAAAATATATTTTGCAAAATGACGGCACTTTAAATCGAATCTATCACCAATTTATCACTTAATGTATAAAATAAGCTCAACTCAATCTAATCCAACTGGCATTTTGCAATAAACTAAAGATTGCCATAACTTCCATTCCCTGCTATAATTTAAGTATGATCCGGCTGCCAGCTATCCTTTATGCCTTCCGGAAAACTTTATTTGAAAATATAAACCTTTTTATCAAACCACTTAACAACCATGTAATATCAACAAATAACCAATATGGCTCAAAACAGCAGAAAGGAAAGAATAATGAATTTAAGGGAAATCACTGCAAAATTATCGGAACAGGCAACAAACCACATAGGCAAATTCATCCCGTGGTGGGAAGATAATTTTTCCGAATGTGATTATGAAGACCAGATTTTTACTCCGGATGAAATTACAGAAGTGGAAAAATCTGTAAAATCAAGTAATGTAAATGATCTTTCGGCAGCCGACCAAAACACCGGATACAGCCTCTTTCATCTTTTGGTATGGTTAAATTTCTATGACGCAGCAAAAGAAGCTCTTATCGAGGGCGTATCCGCCGACCTTGAGGACGGAAAAAACTTAGGTACAACTCCCCTGTTGCTCGCGTGCAGCCGGGGCAATTACAAGATGGCAAAACTTTTAGCAGACCATGGTGCAAATCTTGCCCACTGTGACGCAAAGGGGCGCAACGGCTTCCATTACCTGGCACACCCATTTGCAGACGGGTTAAAGATTTCAGATGAACCAATCCACTCCCTAAACCAAAGAAAAGAGATTGCTAAACTTCTCGCATCTTCTAAAGCCAATATCAACCAAAAAGAATCGCAGGGGATTACGCCGATTGTCTATCTTGTGGACGGCGGTCTTGCAATAATATCCGCCACCCTGATTGATACATACCTCTCCCTTGGCGCAGATCCCCATTTTGTCAGCGAGGCGGGTGAAACACTTTTATATCGGGCACTTTTGCGCAACCGCACCACAGCGGCGCTAAGACTGATGGAATACCCTGAACTTGTGGACAGAGAACCAAAATCAGGGAGCACCTTATTTATGGCGGCGGAAGAAAATCGTGCGGAGGGACTTTGTGTGGCGCTAAAGGATCATGGGGCAAAGGGCGAAAGCCGACTCGCCAAGGTGGATACCTTAAATCTTGCCCGCCTTGCAGACAATGCCTTCTCCTACGCTTATGGTTCAAGGCAGGAAGTAGACCAGATCGCCTTAGGGGTATATCTCGTTAAAAAACTAATCAAGATTGCTGAGAATGAGGAAGATTACGGATGTTTAGAACGCGTTCTTGAAACCCCTTTAGAATATGGTAAGACCATTGTGCTTGACCTGCTTAACGAAGCCGGCGTTGATTTCACGGAGCCATATTACGGCGGTTCCGATTCGGTGAACTGCCTGCGGGACAAATGCCTGGAATACTGCTCCGATGCCAATGTAATCATAAAATTTATGGAGTTTGGGGTGGAAATGGAAGATGCCGTAATCTCCGGAAAAAATATTGCATGTACAATTGCACAAAACGACTCCTGCAAGGCAGATGTATTTAAGTTTTTCTCCGCAGAGGCTCTTATGGAACGCGACAATACCGGGCGGGCTGCCATCCATTACGCCATATCAAACGATGACGAAACAATTCTCGCCGCCATACTGCAACAGGGTGCCAACGTAAACCTCCCACAGGACGCTCCCGCCGATGCCGGAACTACACCGCTGCACCTCGCCTGCGCCTACGGGAATATAAAAGCGGCAAAGCTTTTGATGGAATCCGGCGCGGACGATACCATCTTAAACGCAGCCGGTTACAGCGCGGCACACCAGCTTATCCTAAGAAATTCGTACCGCGGGGAACTGTCATCAAAGAGCCGCTTAGAACTCTTTTCACTCCTCACCCATATCGATATTGCGGACAATAGCGGAAAAACGCCTCTGATATACCTGTTCACTTGGGAAACCGCCAGGTTAAATCTCGATATGGAACCGCTGCTTAGAGTTCTCCTTGAAAAGGGCGCGGATGTAAACCATGTGGACAATAATGGAAACACTGCACTGCTGCTGTGCGCCGATAATTTCGGCGGGCACTTGGAACTTATCAAAATGCTCTGCGAGGCGGGCGCGGACTTTAACGCGGCAGATGCCGAAGGAAATAACACGCTGCACTATGTGCTTGAGTCAGGATCACAGATTGTTGCAAAATACCTGCTTAAAAAGGGTGCGGATTACAAACATTCAAATAATGAAGGGATTACACCTGCACAGATCGCGGCGGAAAAAGGATACGACACTTTATTTACATGGATGAAGGATATCTGAAAAAGCAAACAAATATCTAAAATCCATCTACAAAGGCTGGTAACTAATTAATCCGCCATGAAAGGAATAAAATGGAACGCCAATTAACCAGAATAGATTATGTAAGACAGCACCTTGACAGGATGCTGAAAAGCCATAAAGATCCGGAAACCAGCCGAAACGGTTACGTACATCTGTACGGTGTTGGACAGGCATGTGCACTGATCGCGCTTTCCAGAGGGCATAACCGGCAGTATGCGGAACTTGCCGAAATTGCAGGAATGCTCCACGACTACTCAAAGTATTATGAATGCATCGAAGAAAAGCACGCTGAAAAAAGCAGTATTGAAGCCAGAAAAATACTATCCGCTATCGGTCGCTTTACCGATATGGAAATCTAAACAATCTGCCATGCCATCCTAAGGCACAGTGATAAAAACAGGGTGGATAATGAAAGCGTAATATAATTTATTGATTTTTCTAATTTTTCCCATTTCTCTAATTCTTATTCTTAATATATTTATACGTATTATCCCGGAGGTTTTATATGCAAAACCTCCGGGAATTTTTTATCCTATTTTATATTATTTCACATCAAAATATTAACTGGTACACTCCAAGAATATTTTTATCTGAAATATTTTAATGAATTCATCCTCCCTTTATTTAGTTGATACTCAAACCTGCGCTCGCGTACCCTGCCACGGTATTAACCAAAGTAAGCCCGCTTGCGGTTGCTGAAAATACCAGCATCAATCGTGTTTGAGCTGTTACCGGAATATTAAGTCCTGTCAGTGAACCATTCAACAGTGTCCCGAGGGATACAATCCCTGAAAGAGAAGGAGATAAACTAATCAGCGTTCCGGCAATTGGTGAAAAAATATTGTTCGGTGTTGTGGACTGATAAATCTGTGCATTTACCGTAACGGTGGAGCCTACCAGGGAAAGCGACACTGTTGTGCTGAAGAATGCACTGAACGAGGTAATAATACCAGCGCGCGGAACCTGGAATGCAAAGTTGGACAGTGTTCCACTGGCATTCGTAATATCAATGGTAGACCCCAACAGCGTAATTCCCTGTACACTGCTTCCAAAACCGACAAAGGCAGGAAGTCCGGCAAGCCCTCCGGCAATTGTTGTCAAAGCAACTGGAAGCCCTGACGCAAACGGAATAATCGCCCCAGTGCCAGCAACACCAGTCGGTCCAGTTGCACCAGTCGCCCCAGTCGCCCCGGTTGCTCCAGTTACCCCGGTTACCCCGTCTGCTCCAGTCGCCCCAGTTGCTCCGGTTGCCCCGGTTGCCCCATCTGCTCCAGTCGCTCCAGTCGCCCCAGTTGCTCCAGTCGCTCCGTCTGCTCCAGTCGCCCCAGTTGCCCCGTCTGCTCCAGTCGCCCCAGTTGCCCCGTCTGCTCCAGTCGCCCCAGTTGCTCCAGTCGCCCCAGTTGCTCCGGTCGCTCCGTCTGCTCCAGTCGCCCCAGTTGCCCCGTCTGCTCCAGTCGCTCCGGTTGCTCCGGTCGCTCCAGTTGGCCCGGTTGCTCCGGTCGCTCCAGTTGGCCCGGTTGGCCCGGTTGCTCCGGTTGCACCCATAGGACCCTCATCCCCTGTACATCCTTTCGGACCCTGTGCTCCAACCGGTCCTGTCACACCCTGGATTCCCTGTGGTCCTGTTACACCCTGTGGACCAGCAGAACCAGTTGGTCCAACTGGTCCGGTTGGACCTGGAACACCTCTTGGTCCCTGTGGACCCACATCGCCCTGTGGACCGACTGGTCCCGCCGGTCCAACTGGTCCTGCTGGACCGGTCGGTCCGATATCTCCCTTTGGTCCTTCGCAGCCTGGGTCACCCTTTGGTCCGATATCCCCGCGAATCCCCTGGATTCCCTGGATACCCTGCGGACCTGCGTAACCTCTCGGTCCTGTATCGCCCCTTGGACCTGTATTTCCGGTAGGTCCTACCGGGCCGGTATTTCCTCTTGGTCCCCTGGCACCAGGAGCACCTGGAATCCCCTGTGGTCCAATTGGTCCCGGTTCCCCTCTGTCTCCCCTAGGTCCCGGACAGCCAGCTTCTCCCATGACACCCTGCGGTCCCATAGGTCCCTGATCTCCCTTAGGTCCTGCCGGACCACGCTCACAGCAGTGGGAACTGCATTGATTCTGACAGTAATTGTATCCGTTATTCTGATTCATCATGACCATATCCTTTCTGTCTTATTTTTGAAAAGTACTTAAAAAGTATCTTTTCTACAATTATCTTATGCAACTCCGAAATAATTGCCACTTTTCCTAGAAATCTACAAATTTTCTAAACCTCACAAAGAAGTCCCCCTTACCTATCGCTTTCGTCTTTACAGCTTAAAAGCGTTGGGTAAGGGGGACTTCTTTGTGCAGCTTTCGCTACATATTTTGTGTCCGTGTGCATAAAAATGGGGCGTGCTTATAACACGCCCCGTTTTATTATGCCCTTTCAAAATATTGTTTGTTATACAGATACGCCCTAGAATAGGGTTTACAGATTCCCGCCCTTTCATTATATTCCCTCGCCTTTTGCCGATCTCCAAGTTTATCATAACATACGCATAGTTGCAGCAGGGGGACATAATCATAACAATCCGGCAGGATAAAGCCACCGGAATATTCATTTACAGGTGTATTTAACGCGGTTTCATACCAGTAGACGGCAGTGTGCAGATTTCCACGTTCCAGAAAATATTTTCCGATCTCACAGCACAGTTCAGCCCTTGGACGGTCATAACTCATACTGCGCAAAAGCGTTGTAAGTGCCAGTTCTTCCCTTCCCGTCCTTAAATAACAGTCGGCGCAGATGGAACATGCCTCGATTTTATTCTCAATCCATCCCTCCGCCGAAAGCAAAAACTGTTCTAACACAGAGATAGCTTCCTTATACTGCTGATGATAATATAACTCCCGTCCATAATAATATTGCTGCCGCGGCTCTAAGTACTTTCCGCTCGCAATCATCTTTTTGTATATTCTCAAATTCCGGTCAGCATCCCCCACACCTGTCTTCTTGTGGGAAATTGCGATATCGGAATACAATATCTTTCCGGATGGCGGAATTACTTCGTGAACTGCACCAACAAAACGGTATCTTGTGCAGTTTCGAATCCATCTTTCCCTGTAATAGGAAAAAGATGGATTTCCCGCCTCATCAAAGGAAGTATTATACTTCATCATTACAATATCAGTATCTGGCGACAGCGATTCCTTTAACTCCAAAAATTTGTCCTTCTGGTCTTCTTTTAAAATATCATCAGCATCCATCCACATACAATAGTCCATTGAGGCTTTGGACAGGGAATAGTTTCTGGCATCGGAAAAGTCATCATTCCATGGATATAAATAGATCTTCGATGTATAATTGGACACTATTTCTACCGTCCGATCCGCTGAACCGGTATCTACAACTATAATTTCCTCTACAAGTCCTGCCATGCTGCCAAGACAGCGCGCAATATTCATTTCTTCATTTTTAACAATCATGCAAAGGCTTATTGTCGGCATATTAACTCTCCTTGTGATCCATTGTCTGAATATTTTAACTCCCCTGCCAACATATTATATCTCCCTTTTCGGAAAAGTGTTCCCACTGTTCATTTCTTAAATGGGGGGGTTGCCTACTGAATATTGAGTAAATTGAGGCTGAGAATTGAAAAAAGGCTATCCGTTTGATCGGACAGCCTTAGATATTTACTTTAATTAGAATTAGCCCTATTTTTACTTCGGTAATACCCAAAACATATCATAGTCCAAATTCCTGGCACTACTGCATAGCCTGCATTCGCTTGTCCATGATTAGCAAGTACATAACAACCACCTATAAATGTTAAAGTCAGAAAAACAATTCCTAAAATCAAAGCTATTTTTTGAATCCGTCCTATCTTTTCTATAAAAATGACTTTTACTATCATGCAAACTGCCAATAATACAAGTACTAATAATCCATTTACCAAAATGCCAGTAAACCATGGAGCAGATTGCATAGCATATAAATCTGGATATTTTTGAAAATGCCAATATTTATATAGTCCTGAACCAATGAACACACCAATAAGAGAGCCCATGATAATATTTAGTATCTGATTTAGCTTCTTTTTCAAGGTTATCCTCCTCAAAAAATATTTTATATTATACTATATTTTACTGCATATTTATAGGTTCACTTTTAATAGGTACACAATTCCAAAAAGGGATTAATATGTCCTATCGCGCAGTGGGAGCTCATACATTCATCACTGCATTATATGCCTCAAACAATAAGTTTGTTTTAAGAACCGGTCACACCTGCCAATTTTAGCTTTCTGCAATCATTTCCCTGTATTTAAATTTGCCGGGTTCCTGCCACGCTACCCTGTACCATCCCTCCTTAAAGTCCATCTCAAAAATCTTTTCCATTTCAAGCTCCGGGTAAGCCAAGCACTGGATCAGTTCGCTGGCTGATACTGCCACCAATTTTCCGGTTGGAATATGCAATTTCCCCGTTAATTCCTCCCCATCCTCCGCATGCACAAGCTCACATCCCATTTTCACTTTATGTTCCGAAAACTGTTTTATAAATAATTTTCCCTGCCTTGATAACTCCAAAACAGGCTTTGTTTCCCTTTCCCACACTGTTTTCCAATCTTCACCCGGAAAATCACAAATAAGTTCCGACCGACCCAGGGGATCAAGTAATATATCCATCGAATATAGAATATCATCATCCAGGGCACTAAAATATCCGGGGTCAATTAGTAACAGGGCATCCATATCATCACAATCCAATTTAAATTCCATATTATCCTTCCCTCCATTCCAATTAAAGCGCCATAAGCTTTTCTTTCACTTCTTTGTCAAATTTTTCCATTGCATAGCGGAATGCTGTCCTTGGCATCCGCATGGAATTGGCGGCGAGATATTTCCTGACTGCATCAGGCTCCACCTGCGAGAGGCATTTCAGCATCCAGCCATATCCCTTCTGCACCAGGTCATGCGGGTCATACATCAGTGCATCCGCAACCCTGTAAGGGTCAATTCCCCTGTAATCATCCTTCATAATTCCCGGTATCAAAACAACCGCTGCCGCACGGCGCACCCAAAAATCCTCATCCTTTGGCCATCCGGACATTTTTGCAAAAAGTTCCTTGTGCTGTCTTAACAGTTCCCCAAATGCATGGGTGCAAAAATCATCGCAGTCACCCCAACCGCGCACATATTTTTTCAGCCACGCATAAAAAACATCATATGTTTCGGGTGTGTACTGCTCCCTGACACGGTATGCCCAGTCAAATGCAATCACACCAAATGCCCAGGAATGCTGTTCTAAAAGCTCGCCTGAGAGAGAAAGCACATTCGCAATCGTTTTATCCTCAATCTGGCGGTACAATCCCCCGGAAAGCTTCCTGATATCCCCCGTCACAATATGCTTGCCCTGAGGCACCTTTTTGGTCAGGTTATCAATCTCCCGCACTGCCCGCTCAAGAATCTCCTTCATAAAAACCACCCTCCATCTAAAACCGGCTCGCCTCTGTCACAAAGCCTTCTGCCACTGGCTTCTACTAAAACTTACCCCACCATAAAAACGAAAAGGAACCCACACACGGGTTCCTTTTCATTTTTTCGATCTGAAAGAGGCAGCCCCCTTAAATCCCTTCTGCCAGACCCTTGCCCCTTTCAGATTCGTTTATTCAGGCCTTGCCAACCGACCCAAACAGTTCCATCTTCTCTTTAATTGTAGCCTTGATAGCCTCAAAACCAGGGTTTAAGAGTTTGCGCGGGTCAAATCCTTTGCCGGAAAGATCCTTGCCCTCCTCGATGTATTTCCTTGTTGCTGCCGCGAAGGAAAGCTGGCACTCGGTATTCACATTGATCTTTGCAACGCCGAGGGAGATTGCCTTCTTAATCATATCCTCCGGGATACCTGTGCCGCCGTGCAGTACAAGAGGCATATCGCCGGTCAGCTTCTGGATGGCATCAAGCGTCTCAAAGCTTAATCCTTCCCAGTTCTCCGGATATTTGCCGTGGATATTGCCGATACCTGCCGCGAGCATGGTCACACCGAGATCTGCAATCTGCTTGCACTCTGTCGGGTCTGCGCACTCGCCTTTGCCGATCACTCCGTCTTCCTCACCGCCGATGGAGCCGACCTCCGCCTCAAGGGACATGCCCTTGCCCGCGCAGACCTCAACGAGCTCCTTTGTCTTTGCGACATTCTCGTCGATCGGATAGTGGGAACCATCGAACATAATGGAGGAGAAGCCCGCCTCGATACATTTGTAACATCCGTCATAAGTACCATGGTCAAGATGAAGCGCTACCGGAACAGTAATCTTTAATTCTTCGATCATCGCTTTCACCATGGAAGCCACGGTCTTAAAGCCCGCCATATACTTCCCCGCACCTTCGGAAACACCGAGAATAATCGGGGAGTTGCATTCCTGCGCCGTAAGGAGTGCAGCTTTCGTCCACTCAAGGTTATTGATGTTGAATTGTCCTACCGCATACTTGCCAGCCTTTGCCTTTACAAGCATGTCCTTTGCTGATACTAACATGATAAAATCCTCCTTCTATTGAAAACATTGCCTATAGTATACTACATTGATGAAAAAAAATAAACTGTTTTTGCTATATTTTTTCAAAAGGGCGGCATAAAGCTTTCCTGCTTTATGCCGCCCTGTCATTTCACACTTTTAGAGTTCTTCCTCCTGCCGAGTCCCGCTAAGTTTTGTTTCTTCCTGCGGATTATCCTCCCCGTAATTTTCTTCCGAAAGAAAATCTCCCTCCGAAAAGTCTTCCCCCATAAAGTCGTCTTCCTTAAAATTATCCTCGGTGTAATTCTCCTCCGAAAAATCAAGTTTCTCGAAATCGTCCTCGTAATCTTCCTCCGGATAAACTTCCTCCCCCGGCTCCGCGACAATAATCTCCTCCACAATATCCGAGTCAAGCTTGATATTGCGGTAGCGCTTCATTCCTGTGCCGGCTGGAATCAGCTTACCCAGGATAACATTTTCCTTTAAGCCGATCAGCGGGTCAATTTTTCCCTTGATCGCCGCCTCGGTCAGCACCTTGGTTGTTTCCTGGAAGGATGCCGCAGAGAGGAAGGAATTTGTGGCGAGGGAAGCTTTTGTAATACCGAGCATGACCTGCTTGCCTTCCGGCGGTTCCTTGCCCTGCCCCGTAAGTTTTGCAACCTCATCCTCATACTCTAAAAGATCCACCATCGCCCCCGGCAAAAATTCCGAATCTCCGTTATTTTCAATGCGCACCTTCTTTAACATCTGGCGCACAATCACTTCGATATGCTTATCGTTGATCTCAACACCCTGCAAGCGGTACACGCGCTGCACTTCCTGGATCATATAATCCTGCACGGCGCGCACGCCCTTGATCTTTAAGATATCGTGCGGGTTCACACTACCTTCGGTCAGCTCGTCGCCCGCCTCAATCACCTGGTTTTCAATCACCTTGATGCGGGAGCCATAAGGAATCAGGTATGCCTTCGATTCCGCTGTTTCCATGTTAGTTACGACTACCTCACGCTTTTTCTTAGTATCGCGGATATTGATGGTACCGCCAAACTCCGCAATAATCGCAAGTCCCTTAGGCTTCCTTGCCTCAAAAAGCTCCTCGACACGCGGAAGACCCTGTGTGATATCATCACCCGCCACACCGCCGGTATGGAAGGTTCTCATGGTAAGCTGTGTACCCGGCTCACCGATCGACTGCGCGGCAATAATACCGACTGCCTCACCAACCTGGACCGCCGCACCGGTCGCCATATTTGAACCGTAACACTTCGCGCACACACCGACATGGGAGCGGCAGGTCAATATTGTGCGAATCTTAATTTTTGCGTCAAAACCCGCCTCCTGTATCTCCTTCTTTGCCACGATGCGCGCCGCCCTCTGCGGCGTAATCATATGGTTTCTCTTTACAATCATCTCGCCCGCATCATCGTAGATGGTTTCGCAGGAATACCGCCCGGTAATGCGCTCCTCAAGACTCTCGATGACTTCCCTTCCATCCGTGAACGCCTTGATCCACATACCCGGGAGTTCCTCCATCCCCTCGGAGCAGTCGGTTTCCCTGATAATCTGCTCCTGCGATACATCGACCAAACGCCTTGTCAGGTAACCGGAGTCCGCGGTTCGAAGCGCCGTATCCGAAAGCCCCTTGCGCGCACCGTGCGCGGAGATAAAGTACTCGAGTACGTCAAGACCCTCGCGGAAATTCGCCTTGATCGGCAACTCGATGGTCTTACCCGAAGTATCCGCCATCAACCCGCGCATCCCGGCAAGCTGCTTAATCTGTTTCTCGGAACCACGCGCGCCGGAGTCCGCCATCATATAGATATTGTTGTACTTGTCAAGACCGGAGAGAAGCTTGTGTGTAATCTCATCATCCGCTTCCTTCCAGGTTTCAATCACTGCCTTGTAGCGCTCTTCCTCCGTCATCAGCCCGCGCCTGAAGTTCTTCGCGATGCGGTCAACAGTCGCCTCCGCCTCCGCGATAATCTCCTGTTTTGCCGCCGGCACCGTCATATCCGAAATGGATACCGTCATGGCGGCGAGCGTCGAATATTTGTAACCCATGGCTTTGATTGCATCAAGCGTTTCCGCCGTCGTTGTTGCACCGTGGGTATTAATACATTTCTCAAGGATTTTCTTTAACTGCTTCTTGCCGACATGGAAGTCAACCTCGAGCGCCAGGATATTCTCCTCCTTGCTCCGGTCAACAAAACCTAAATCCTGCGGGATTATCTCGTTAAAGAGCAGGCGGCCAAGCGTCGTTTCAAGAATTCTCTCTATCGGTGTTCCGTCCGGTTTTACCCCCCGCCTCTTTACCTTAATTTTCTGGTGCAGGGTGATCGCGCCGTTCATATGTGCGAGCAGGGCGGTGTTGGTATCCTCGTAATAATGCCCAAGCAGGTCGCTCGGACGGCAAACCACGGTGCGCCCAACCTTCTCATCCACGAGATATTTTATAAAACTATCCTCGTCAAACATCCCCTCGCGCTCCGCCTTGCCCTGTTGTACTGCAAGGTAACTGTCCGTCAGGTCTTTCTTTATATCGTCAAGGTTTGTATAAAACTTTGTGGCACTGTCTGCAATTTCCTTATTATCCGAATAATCCACCATCTTGCCCATGGTCAGGTAGTAGATCCCGAGCACCATATCCTGGGACGGCACGGCCACAGGGCCGCCGTCGGACGGCTTTAGGAGGTTGTTCGGAGACAGAAGCAGGAAACGGCATTCCGCCTGCGCCTCCACGGAAAGCGGAAGATGAACCGCCATCTGGTCACCGTCAAAGTCGGCGTTGAACGCGGTACATACAAGCGGATGCAGTTTGATCGCCTTGCCCTCCACAAGCACCGGCTCAAAAGCCTGGATACCGAGGCGGTGCAGCGTAGGCGCACGGTTTAACATAACCGGATGCTCGCGGATTACCTCCTCGAGGATATCCCAGACCTCGGGCTGCAAGCGCTCCACCATCTTCTTTGCGGATTTAATATTGTGCGCGGTGTTTTTGGCAACTAACTCCTTCATGACAAACGGCTTAAACAGCTCGATTGCCATCTCCTTTGGCAGACCGCACTGATATATTTTAAGTTCCGGTCCGACCACGATAACCGAGCGGCCGGAATAATCGACGCGCTTTCCAAGGAGGTTCTGGCGGAAGCGACCCTGCTTGCCTTTTAACATATCGGAAAGTGACTTTAATGGACGGTTTCCAGGTCCTGTGACCGGCCTTCCGCGCCGCCCGTTATCAATCAGGGCATCCACAGCCTCCTGGAGCATCCTCTTCTCGTTGCGCACAATAATATCCGGCGCGCCAAGTTCCAACAGCCTTTTCAAGCGGTTGTTGCGGTTGATAATGCGGCGGTAGAGATCATTCATGTCGGAGGTCGCGAAACGTCCGCCGTCAAGCTGTACCATCGGGCGGATATCCGGCGGGATAACCGGGATCACGGTCATAATCATCCACTCCGGCTTGTTCCCGGACTCGCGGAATGCCTCCACCACCTCGAGGCGCTTGATAATGCGCGCGCGCTTCTGTCCAGTGGACTCCCTGAGCCCCTTCTTTAACTCCGCAGACTCCTTCTCCAGGTCAATCGCCTGCAAAAGTTCCATAATCGACTCTGCGCCCATCCCCGCCCTGAAGGTATTGCCCCATTTATCGTAAGCTTCGCGGAACTCCTTATCACTTAAAATCTGTTTGTAGGATAGGTCGGTATCCCCCTTGTCAAGCACGATATAACTCGCAAAATAAAGTACTTTCTCAAGCACCCTCGGGGAGAGGTCGAGGATCAATCCCATGCGGCTTGGTATCCCCTTGAAATACCAGATATGCGATACCGGCGCAGCAAGTTCGATATGTCCCATCCTCTCGCGGCGCACACTGGCTTTCGTCACCTCCACGCCGCATCGGTCGCAGACCACGCCCTTGTAGCGGATTTTCTTGTATTTACCACAGTGGCATTCCCAGTCCTTGCTTGGTCCAAAAATCTTTTCGCAGAACAGACCATCTTTCTCCGGCTTTAGCGTCCTGTAATTAATCGTTTCCGGTTTTTTTACTTCGCCCCTGGACCACTCACGGATTTTTTCCGGCGAAGCAAGTCCGATTTTAATCTTATCATACGTGATTTCCTTCACGCTGTCATTTTCCATATCATAAGACATTTATGGCACCCCTTCCGTTTACTTAATCACAGTCACACCTTTATTCATCAAAATCAATATCAACATCCTTGAAATCCAGGCCATCCTCCTCTTCGTCCTCCTCATCGTCTTCTTCCACATCCTCATATGCATCGAACAATTCGCCGTCCTCCACATTGACTTCGCGGTATCCGGCATCCTCATAACCGTCATCATAGCGGAAATTGTCATCCCCCTCAATCAGCGGCGTGAGTTCAGTATCACCGTACTCAATGTTTTCCGTCATGCGGACTTCTTCCCCGTTCTCATCAAGCACCGTGACATCAAGTGCCAGGGACTGGAGCTCCTTAAGCAATACCTTAAAGGACTCCGGAATGCCAGGCTCTGAAATATTCTCACCCTTTATAATCGCTTCGTAGGTCTTTACGCGCCCTGTCACGTCATCCGACTTAACCGTCAGGATCTCCTGCAAAATGTGGGCAGCACCATAAGCCTCAAGCGCCCAAACCTCCATCTCGCCAAAACGCTGTCCACCGAACTGCGCCTTGCCACCCAAAGGCTGCTGGGTAACCAGGGAGTAAGGACCGGTCGAGCGCGCATGGATCTTATCGTCTACCAGATGATGGAGCTTTAGGTAATGCATGAAACCGATGGTTACAGCACCGTCAAAATACTCCCCGGTACGCCCGTCGCGCAGGCGTACCTTCCCGTCGCGGTTGATCGGGACTCCCTCCCATTCCTTGCGGTATTCCTGGTTTGTCAGGAGGAATTCCATCACGCCCGGATCAAGGATATCCTTATATTTTTTCTCAAACTCTGTGAGAGGCGTGTTGACATAGTCGTTCGCCATCTCCAGGGTATCCATAATATCATTCTCGTTCGCACCGTCAAAAATAGGGGTCGAAACTTTAAATCCCAGCACGTTCGCGGCAAGGCTTAAATGAATCTCCAAAACCTGCCCGATATTCATTCGGGAAGGCACGCCGAGAGGGTTTAACACAATGTCAAGCGGTCTGCCATTCGGCAAAAACGGCATGTCTTCCACCGGGAGCACGCGGGAAACCACACCCTTGTTCCCGTGGCGGCCTGCCATCTTGTCGCCGACCTGGATCTTTCTCTTCTGCGCAATGTAGACGCGCACAGTTTCATTCACTCCGGGCGGCAGCTCATCGCCGTTCTCGTGTGTAAATACTTTCGCATCCACAATAATACCGTACTCGCCGTGCGGCACGCGAAGTGAAGTGTCGCGCACCTCCCTCGCCTTCTCACCAAAGATTGCGCGCAGCAGGCGCTCCTCGGCAGTTAGTTCTGTTTCTCCCTTAGGCGTTACCTTGCCCACCAGGATATCCCCGGCGCGCACCTCCGCCCCGATGCGGATAATACCGCGGTCGTCAAGGTCTTTTAACGCCTCGTCACCTACACCCGGTACATCGCGCGTAATCTCCTCCGGCCCAAGCTTTGTATCGCGCGCCTCCGCCTCATACTCCTCGATGTGGATGGAGGTATAGACATCCTGCTGTACCAGGCGCTCCGAAAGAAGGACTGCATCCTCGTAGTTGTAGCCCTCCCAGGTCATAAACCCGATCAGCGGGTTCTTGCCCAGAGCCAGCTCGCCGCCCGATGTGGACGGACCATCTGCAATAATCTGCCCCGCTTCCACGCGTTCGCCCTTTGTCACAATTGGCCGCTGGTTGATTGAGGTTCCCTGGTTGCTTCTGGTAAATTTTGTAAGTCGATACTCGTCCTTCACATTGTCATCCGTGCGGACCACAATCTTACAGGATGTTGAAAACTCTACCACCCCGCCGCGCTTTGCCACCACACACGCACCGGAGTCCACCGCCGTCTTCGTTTCCATGCCGGTGCCGACCACCGGGGATTCGGTAAATAAAAGCGGCACTGCCTGGCGCTGCATGTTCGAGCCCATAAGTGCGCGGTTCGCGTCATCGTTCTGCAAAAACGGGATCATGGCGGTCGCCACGGAAAATACCATGCGCGGGGACACGTCCATCAAATCCACCTTCGTCTTCTGGAACAGGGAAGTTTCCGTGCGGAAACGCCCGGATACATTGTTGTTAACAAAATATCCGTCTGAATCGAGGCGCTCGTTCGCCTGAGCTACAATATATTTATCCTCCTCGTCCGCGGTCAGGTAAACAACTTCGTCCGTAACGCGCGGATTCTTAGGGTCGGACTTATCCACTTTGCGGTACGGCGCTTCCACAAAACCGTACTGGTTAATCCTCGCGTATGATGCGAGGGAGTTGATCAGACCGATATTCGGACCTTCCGGGGTTTCAATCGGGCACATCCTGCCATAGTGGGTATAATGCACGTCGCGCACCTCGAACCCGGCGCGGTCACGCGAAAGACCACCCGGACCAAGTGCCGAAAGACGGCGTATATTTGTCAGCTCACTGAGCGGATTGTTCTGATCCATAAACTGGGAGAGCTGGGAACTTCCAAAAAATTCCTTTACCGCTGCGGTCACCGGCTTAATATTAATCAGCGACTGCGGGCTGATTCCCTCTAAGTCCTGCGTCGTCATGCGCTCGCGCACAACGCGTTCAAGCCTTGAAAGCCCGATGCGGTACTGGTTCTGCAAGAGTTCACCTACCGCGCGGATGCGGCGGTTGCCCAAATGGTCGATATCGTCCTGGTTGCCAATCCCATATTCCAGATGCATATTATAGTTGATTGAGGCAAAAATATCTTCACGGGTAATGTGTTTCGGAATCAGATCCGTCACATCGCGCTTGATCGCCGCCTTGATATCCTCAATATTGTCATGGTCATTCAAAATGCCCGCAAGCACCGGATAATAAACATCCTCGGTGATGCCAAGCTCCGCCTTGTCGCAGTCCACATAGGCATTTAAATCGACCATAAGGTTGGTGAGCACCTTTACATTGCGCTCTTCCGTCTGCACGATAATAAACGGCAGCGCCGCGTTCTGGAGCTGCACCGCAATCTCCTCCGTAATAAGTGTGCCGGCCTCGATCACCTCGCCGGTTGTGCGGTCCACCGCGTCCTCCGCGAGGATAAGCCCGACCACGCGGTTCTTTAAAGCCAGCTTCTTATTAAATTTGTAGCGTCCCACCTTGGCGAGATCATAGCGCCTCGGGTCAAAAAACATGGCGTTTACCAGGGTTTCCGCACTCTCCACGGAAAGCGGCTCACCCGGACGCAGTTTTTTGTACAGCTCAAGCAGACCATCCTGATAATTATCAGAAGGGTCTTTTGCAAAGCTTGCCATTATTTTAGGCTCCTCGCCGAACATGTCCTTGATCTGCTCGTTCGTCCCGATACCAAGGGCGCGCAAAAGCACCGTGATCGGCACCTTGCGGTTGCGGTCCACACGCACATAAAAAATATCGTTCGAGTCGGTTTCATATTCCAGCCATGCACCGCGGTTTGGGATCACGGTACATGAATAGAGAGTCTTGCCGATTTTATCGTGCCCGATTGTATAGTAAATACCGGGGGAACGCACTAACTGGCTGACGATGACACGCTCTGCGCCGTTGATTACAAACGTCCCTGTTTCCGTCATCAATGGCAGGTCGCCCATAAAGATGTCATGCTCGTTGATCTCGTCATTCTCTCTGTTGTGGAGGCGCACTTTCACTTTTAACGGGGCAGCATAGGTCGCGTCCCGCTCCTTACACTGCTCGATCGTGTATTTCGCATCCTCCTCGCAAAGCTGGAATCCGGTAAATGCAAGGCTGAGTTTACCGCTGTAGTCGGTGATCGGCGAGATGTCGCGGAAAGCTTCGCCCAAACCTTCCTCCAGGAACCACTGGTAGGAGTTCTTCTGAACCTCGATGAGGTTCGGCATCTCAAGCACTTCCTTCTGGCGGGAGTAACTCATCCTCATTCCTTTACTGCCAACTTTGATTGGACGTATCCTGTTTTTATCCATAGACGTTTCACCCCTTGATCTGAAATAAAATCTCCTTATGCCTATTCTATCTTCCACATATATCATACAAAATATAGTATATACAAGTACTTTTCCATCAATATCTTGTGAAATGCGCACATTTTTTAAGATATTTTTGAAAAAAACATTTGCATTTTTACCATACTGTGATATAATATAGATAAGTGTAGATAGAGAGCACCATAATAGTGCATCTTTCATACTAACACTTTTTTTTCAAGCTGTCAAGCTAATTTTGGCATTTTTTTAATTTCCTTATTTTTCCAGTATAAAACGGCTTAAAGCCGGACTGCATCTGATACACCGCAGTCCGGCTTTTTTATTTCCTGCACCCGCCCCTTAGGGCAGGTTACTTACTGCGCCTCGTCGATTGCCTTCCCGATATCGCTGCGCATATATTTGTTTTCGAAATTCACCCATTCCGTCGCCTTGTACGCGTTCGCGCGCGCCTCCTTCAAATCCCTGCCGAGCGCAGTCACACCGAGCACACGCCCGCCGTTTGTGACAATTTTCCCCTCATCATCAAGTTTCGAGCCGGAGTGGAAACAGAAATAATCTTCCTTCCCGTCAAAAGCATTAAGCCCGCCGATGACAAAACCCTTCTCATATTTCTCCGGATAACCGTCCGAAGCCAGAATCACACAGACTGCTGCATTGTCCTCAAACTGCAAGTCAACCGCATCAAGCTTGCCGTCAATACATGCCTCAAAAACTTCGACAATATCGTTTTTCATGCGCGGCAGCACCACCTGCGTTTCCGGATCCCCAAAACGCGCATTGTATTCAAGCACCTTTGGTCCGTCCTCCGTCAGGATCAGACCGACAAAGAGAATGCCCTTAAAATCGCGCCCTTCCTGCTTCATCGCGTCAATGGTCGGCTGATAAACATATTTTTTGCAGAACTCGTCCACTTCTTTTGTGTAGAATGGTGTCGGGGAAAAAGTTCCCATACCGCCGGTATTTAACCCCTGATCCCCGTCCTTTGCCCGCTTGTGATCCTGCGCACTCGTCATGGTTTTTATCGTCGTGCCATCGCTGAAACAGAGAACCGAAACTTCACGCCCGATCAGGAATTCCTCAACGACAACCCTATCGCCCGACGCTCCAAACTGCTTCTCAAGCATCAATGTGCTCACCGCACCCTTGGCTTCCTCAAAATTGTTACAGATTAATGCCCCCTTGCCAAGTGCCAGGCCGTCCGCCTTTACCACAATCGGATATTTGGAGGTTTCAAGGTATTTTACAGCTTCATCTGCATCGGAAAATATTTCATATGCCCCCGTAGGGATGCCGTACTTTTGCATCAAATTTTTGGAGAAAACTTTCGAGCCTTCGATAACCGCCGTATCTTTGCGCGGTCCAAATACCCGCAGCCCCCGCTCCTCAAAAACATCCACAATGCCGCCGACAAGCGGCTCGTCCATGCCGATTACTGTAAGGTCAATCCCTTTTTCCTGCGCAAAATCCGCAAGTTTTTCAAACTCCATCGCACCGATCGGCACGCACTCTGCTATCTGTGCAATCCCGGCATTGCCCGGCGCACAGTAGATCTTATCTACCAAAGGACTTTTTGAAACTTTCCATGCTATTGCGTGTTCCCTGCCGCCGCTGCCAACGATTAAAACTTTCATAGTATCCTCCATTCATCTTATATACTATCCCCCAAAAAAACATGCCCGCCCTCAAATAAAATCTTCCCGTTCGCTATGAAATCGATCGCCTGTGGAAGAATCTTCCACTCGGCTTCCTCCATCACACGCCTCTGCAGCACTTCCGGCGTATCGCCATGCTTTACTTCGACAGCTTTCTGCAACAAAATCGGTCCCGAATCGCAGCCCTCATCCACAAAATGTACGGTCGCGCCCGTCACCTTGCAGCCGCGCGCAAGCACTTCCTCATGCACTTTCAGCCCGTAATAACCCTTTCCGCCAAAGGATGGAAGCAGGGCAGGGTGGATATTAATCATTCTGTTTTTGTAATTTTTTACCAAAAGCTCCGGCAATATCACAAGGAACCCTGCAAGCACCACCAGATCAGGCTCAAATGAATCCACTGCCTTTAGGAGCGCCCTGTTAAAGTCCTCCCGTCCCTCATAGTCTTTCAGTGATACACAGACAGAGGGAATCCCCGCCTGCTGCGCTCTTGTCAACGCGTAAGCGTCCTTTTTGTTGCTGATAACGCCGACTATTTCTGTATTGGTAATCTTTCCGTCCTGCACCGCGTCAAGGATCGCCTGAAGGTTTGTGCCGCCGCCCGAAACCATCACCACAACTTTTAGCATAGACGGACTCCCTTCTCACCATTTTCAATCTCACCGACAATATACGCTTTCTCGCCGGATGCCGCAATCAGGCGCAACGCCTCATCCGCCTCGTCCGCCTTTACGCAGAGCATCATACCGATTCCCATATTATATGTATTGTACATCATTTTCTCTTCAATATTTCCATCCACCGAGAGCATACCGAAAATCGGCGGGATCGGGTAACTGTTTTTCCTGATTACAGCCGTCACGCCGTCCTTTAACATTCTCGGAATATTTTCATAGAAGCCGCCGCCCGTGATATGGCTGCACGCCTTTACCACAACCCCGCCCGATTTCAGGGATTTCAATGCCTTTACATAAATCTTTGTCGGTGTCAAAAGTGCTGCGCCAAGTGTCTGACCGAGCGACTCAAAATAAATTTCCAGTTTTTCCCTGTTCATTGGAAATACCTTGCGCACCAGGGAGTAACCATTGCTGTGGATGCCGGAGGATGCAATGCCAATCACCACATCACCAGCCTTTAAGTCCTGCCCGGTAATAAGCTTTTTCTGGTCTACAATACCAACCGCAAAGCCCGCAAGGTCGTACTCATCCACCGGATAAAATCCCGGCATCTCCGCCGTCTCACCGCCGATCAGAGCCGCGCCCGCCTGCTTGCAGCCCTCCGCCACACCGGAAACAATCGTTGCGATTTTCTCCGGGTCGTTCTTGCCGCACGCAATATAGTCAAGGAAGAATAACGGCTCGCCGCCCGCGCACGCGATATCATTCACGCACATCGCGACACAGTCAATGCCGATTGTATCATGCTGATCCAGAAGAAACGCCAGTTTTAATTTCGTACCCACGCCATCGGTTCCCGAAACAAGTGTCGGCTCCTCCATCCCCATAAAACCTTTTAACGAGAAAGCTCCGGAAAAGCCGCCAAGACCGCCCACGACCTCATCGCGCATGGTCTGCTGCACATGCTTTTTCATCAGTTCCACAGCCTTGTAACCCGCCTCAATGTCAACTCCTGCATTCTTGTAGTCCATGATTATCCTCCATATCATCCTGTTTTGGCAGACGGACAAACCTGTCCACCTCTCTTTGTTCCTCTGCCCGTGACGCTTTTATTCTAGCATAAATCCCCCGGTTTGTCCCGCCTTTTTTCATAGGGATTACTAATCTTTTTTATAAGCAACGCTAACCTGTTTAAGCCACCATACCCTGCTGGGAGAAAGTCTACTTGCTATTGCATCCTACCGGGAGAAAAAAGCCGCGCTTTTTTCTCCTGTGTGAAAGGGGTCACTCCCATCCCTCCTTACTATTCTCCCGCCCCTTTCACACTAAAATTATTCGCCATTGCATCCTACCAGGAGAAAAAAGCCACGCTTTTTTCTCCTGTGTGAAAGGGGTCACTCCCATCCCTCCTTACTATTCTCCCGCCCCTTTCACACTAATTTGCTTTAGCACCTCTTTTACCGCCGCCATAAATTGTGTGTCTTCCTCATGTGTCAGTTCCTTGTCATCCTCGCGCTCCGCCTCAACGATAATATCCGGCGTGATTCCGACACCGTGGATATTGCGCCCCTTTGGCGTGTAGTAATCCGCGATGGTAAGCTTAACCGCCGAGCCGTCCCCGAGCGGGACAACCGACTGCACAATACCCTTGCCAAAACTCTGCGTCCCTACAATTGTTGCCACGCCGTAATCCTGTACCGCCCCGGCAAAAATCTCCGAAGCACTCGCACTGTTGCCGTTCACAATAACCGCCATCGGGATATCAATACATGCCGCATCCGACTTGTAATCCTCCCTGGTTCCATATTTATCCTGCATATAGACGGAAAGCCCTTCCGGAAGCAGCGGATCTAACATGGCTGTCACAGCATCAAGAAGCCCGCCCCCATTGTCGCGCAGGTCAATAATAATCCCCTCAGCGCCCCAGTTTCTAAGATCATCAAGCGCATCAAGGAACTGTTTTGTCGTCGGCTCATCAAATTCAAGTATCGTAATCAAGCCAAGCTTGTGCCCATCCTGCGTCAGGCGCTCGCTAGAAACCGTATCCACCTCAACAAAATCGCGCTTCACTTCCATATCAAGGAATTCCCCGGTACTCTCGCGGTAAACAGTAATCACAACCTTTGTGCCCGCCTCGCCCTTCATCTTTGAAACTACCAGGTTGATATCCTGACCGCTTACTTCCTCGCCATCCACCTTATAAACAATATCCCCCGCCTTGATTCCAGCCTTCTCTGCCGGAGAATTCTTAAACGGGCGCACAATATTGATTAACATCGTCTTGATATTCTGCTGTACCAGACAGCCGATCCCGCAGTAAACCCCGGAAGTACTCTCCTGCATGGACGCGTATTCCTCCTTTGTATAATAGCAGGAATAAGGATCATTGCAGGCATCCATCAGCGCGCGGTAGATTGCCGTCTGGTAATCTTCCTGCGTCACATCGTAAAGGAAATAATTGTCAACCAGGCGCATTATATAATTTGCTTTGGCATCCATCAGTTCCTGCGCGTTAAACCCGGCTGCCGAACCATTCTGTGTAAGCAGATTCCCCGCCTCGCTGCTGTCGTTCTTATCCTCCCCATCCACAGACTCCACGCCATCCTGCACCTTGTTATCCGGAGTCTTTTTATCCGTTGCTGCCGTCGCCGCGTACACTCCGGTAAAAACCAGCACCGTGCACACGATCCCCATAATCATTCCTAATATAAACCTGCCTCTCTCCTTCACGCAGATCCTCCCTTCCGTCCCGAAGCAATAATTATTTGCTAACGATAACTCACATATTTCAGCGGATCAACATATGTCCCGTTTACCGCCACGGAATAATGAACATGTGGTCCCGTGGAAATCCCGGTCGAGCCAACCAGGGCAATCACCGAACCCTGCAGCACCTCATCGCCCGGCGAAACCAAAAGCTTTGAACAGTGCATATAATAAGTGACAAGCCCACCGCCGTGGTCGATTGCCACATAATTCCCCCGACTCGCGTTGTAGGTTGACTCTATCACCTTACCGGAAAGTGTTGCCACAATGCGCGCGCCGTAAACGCCGCCGATATCAAGTCCGCGGTGGTATGTGCTCGCCCCCGCCGTCGGCGCTTTGCGAGGTCCAAAATAAGCGTATATGCGCCCGTCACCTGGCAATGGCCAGATCATATTGTCGGGATTTTTCTCATCCTTCACAACCACATTATCCGCCGCCGCAAGACGCTTTGCGTCGCTCTCACTCTCCGCTTTGTGCATAGCCTCCTGCGCCTCTTTTGCAGCTTGCTCCGCCTTGCGCCTGCGCTCCGCTTCCTCCGCTGCCCGCTTGGCTTCCTCCTCCTTGCGCCTGCGTTCCTCCTCCTCGATGCGCTTTCTTTCCTCCTCCTTGATCGTCTCGATATTCGCTTCCTCCCTGGTAATCTGCTCCGCGTAATCCGCAAAGGTTTCCGCATCCAGTTCAAGCTGTGCCAGATAAACCTCTATCTCGGCACTTTTATCCGCCGCAAGCTCCGTCAGGGTCGCACGGTTAAATTCCGCCGTTTCTTTCAGGACCGCAAGCGACTCAAGTTCCGCCTCAAGAAGCAGTTTGTGCTGCTCCACCGCCTGCTTCGCCTCAGTATATTTTGTAAGGAGCTGCTTATCATATTCTGTAATTTCCTTCTGGTATTCGACACGGTTAAGCACCTCCGCCAGGCTCGCCGCGCCGAGCAACAGTTCAAAAATACTTTCCCCGCCGTTTTCATACATATACTGAACCCGCCGCTTCATCGCCTCGTACTGCTCCGCTTCCGTTTCCTGCGCCGCCAAAAGATTCACCTTTGTCTGCTCGAGTTCTTCCTCCCCTGTCACAATATCCGCGTCAAGCCTTTCAATCTCGTCATTCAGCTCCATAATCTGCAAATCAAGCTCCGCGATATAATCAAGCAGATCCGCCTTTTTCTGCTCATTCTCCCTTATCTGCGCCGCGACCGCCTGCTTCTTGCGCTCCAGCTCCTCCTTGCGCCTGTTTGCCTCGTCAAGCTTTTCCGCATAACTTTTTTCAAACTGCACCACCTTTCCCGCAGCACTTCCCATAAAAAGCCGGTTTGTGAGTGGCGCGGCATTTACCCGCACACCCGCGGCATGGGAAGCCGCCCCGGTCAAAAGTATGCCCCCAAACAATAATACTGCCGCCTTCCTGCATTTTTTATACTTCATCCAATCCCCCATTCCTTATCCTGTTTCCCTTAAAGCATGTTTATTTATACTAATGCAGTTTCCTAAGCTGTTTTTTTAAGGTTACCCAGGTACCCAGCGCACCGATGCCAATCCCGATTGCAAGAGAGAGCGGAATCAGCGTGGCAAAAACCTGCCCGGAATCAAGCAGCATCGTCCCCCTGCCAAGCACACTGACCAGCCTCTCTGTAATATATCCCGAAATCCTGCGGTATATCACATTTAACAGCACAAGGGGAATCACAGCGCCGATTGCACCGAGCAAAATTCCCTCCACAAAGTAGGGCGCTTCAATAAAAAAATCCGTCGCGCCAATCAGCTTCATAATGGAGATTTCCTGGGCACGTATCGACACGCCGGTCGATATGGTGGTGCTGATTAGAAAAACAGCGACCGCTGCCAGAATCGCAATAATCACCGTTGTCACGATACTGACCGCCCGGTTGATACTGCTTAGCATATCCGCCAGTTCCTTGGAGTCGTTTACTAAGCGCACCTGCGGTATAGACTCGATATAGCGTACAAGCGCATCCTGCGCCGTCACATCGCTTGTGTGTACCTCGAGGGAAGCGGAATTCTCAAGCGGGTTATCCTCGCCAAAACTTTTCGCCTGCTCCTCGCTGAGGCTCGTTTCCCGGTAGCGTTCCCACGCCTCCTCCGCAGAAATATAATTTACATATGCCACCTCCGAGCGCTTCTCAATCTCCTCGCGAATCTGTGCGATACGCACCACATCCGTGCCCTCGTCAAAAAAGACCGTCACACCGACATTGGTTTCGGCACCCTTTATCGCATACTGGAGGTTTTGCAGGAGAAAATAAAAAATCCCGAACAGGAACAGGCACGCCGCCATTGTCCCGATGGAAGCAAGGGAAAACATGCGGTTGCGCCGCAGGTTCTTTCCGCCCTGCCCGATACTATATACTACTGTACTTATTCTTGGCATATGCATACCCACCTTTTTGGTCGCTGACAATAATCCCGTTTTTTACCGTAATTACGCGCTTTTGCATCTCGTCCACAATCTCCCTGTTATGTGTTACGACGACAACCGTTGTGCCGCGCCGGTTGATATCCTCAAGAAGGCGCATAATCTCCCATGAATTCTTAGGATCCAAATTTCCGGTCGGCTCGTCTGCAAGCAGGATTACCGGGTTATTGACCAGCGCCCTCGCCAGGGCAACGCGCTGCTGTTCCCCGCCGGAAAGTTCCTTTGGCATTGCTTTTGCCTTCTCCGAAAGCCCGACCAGCGCAAGCATCCTAGGTGTCTGTCGGCGCACCTCGCGCGCCGGTGCCTCAATTACATGCTGCGCAAAGGCAACATTCTCAAAAACCGACCGGTCGGGCAGCAGCCTGAAATCCTGGAATACAATCCCAAGCTTCCTGCGGAATTTTGCCACCTGCCAGCTCCTGAGCTTCTCAAGCAGTTTACCCGCCACATAGACCCGCCCGGAGGTCGGCTTGATTTCCTTTAACATCAGTTTAATCAAGGTCGATTTGCCGGAACCGCTGTTTCCGACAATAAACACAAATTCGCCCTTGCGTATCTCTATATTAACATTCTTTAACGCCGGTATCCCGCTCTGGTACTCCTTCGACACATTTTCAAAGAGGATAACCGGCATATCAATGTCCTTTAACTGGCTCTCCAGATCGTAACGTTTACCCAATGTTTTCTTCCTTTCCTTATTTCCCGCCCTCCGACAAAAATACAGGAAATGCCGAAGCCGGAAGGCATCCTTCCCATCCCCTTCCGGCATCAGCATCTTTTACTAAAATTCCTGGTTTTCCATATATTTCATATATTTTACTACCATTAATGCAATCTTGAAGGTGATGGCATCGTCAAAAATGCGCAGGTCAAGGTTTGTGCTCTTTTGCAGTTTATCCAGCCGGTATACCAGAGTATTTCGATGGATGTAGAGCTGCCTTGAAGTTTCCGACACATTCAGGCTGTTCTCAAAAAATTTGTTGATTGTAGTCAGTGTTTCCTCGTCAAAATCATCCGGCGATTTCCCGTCAAAAATCTCCCGGATAAACATTTTGCAAAGCGGCATCGGAAGCTGATAGATCAAGCGTCCAATCCCCAGATTGCTGTACGCGACAACATTGCGCCCGCTGTAGAAAATCTTGCCAACATCAAGCGCCATCTTTGCCTCCTTGTACGAGCGCGAAACATCCTTAATCTCATTGATAATCGTGCCGAATGCCACATGCGCTTTCGTCATCGCCTCGGTGTTTAACATATCAAGAATGACCTTTGCCGTTCTTGTCATATCATCGTATGTTTCATTTGGTTTAAGTTCCTTTACAAGGATGATATTCTTTTCGTCCACCGCCGTGATAAAATCCTTTGTCTTGCCCGAAAAAAGGCTGCGCACCGTCTCAAGTGCATTCGTGTCCTTCTCATTCTTCGTTTCAATAATAAAGACCACACGGCGCACATCGGTTTCTATATGCAGTTTTTTTGCCCGGTTGTAAATATCTACCAAAAGCAGATTGTCTAGCAGGAGGTTCTTGATAAAATTATCCTTGTCATAGCGCTCCTTATATGCAACCAGCAGATTCTGTATCTGGAAGGCTGCAAGCTTTCCAATCATGTACACATCATCCGTTTCGCCCCTGGCAAGGATCACATACTCCAACTGATGCTCGTCAAAAACTTTAAAAAACTGAAACCCTGCCAACACCTGGCTGTCCGCCGGTGAATCCACAAATGCCAGCACCGCCGGCTCATACTCCTCCGCATTCCCAACCGTTGTCGCAAGCGTCTTTCCCTCCGTGTCCATAACACAGATATCCACACGCGTTATTGTTTTTAAACCCTCTATCGTATTTTGAAGGATTTGATTTGAAATCATAGGGGGATACCTTACCTTTCTGCCATACTCTGGTTATACCGCGGCCGTCTGCCCAATCAAGCTCCATTATTATGCACCCGCCAAAACAGGTTTATCCCACTGACTGAGGAAGACCCCGACGCATTCCCATTCTGTCCATATTGTCAAGTTTAACACTTTTTCCGCGAAAAGTAAACGAATTTTCCCAAAGTTCACGCATTTTTCAAAAAAGGGTATCAAAACATTGTTTTGATACCCTTCTGCTTCTTCCATTTTTCTATGGATAAATCTATCTGCGGATTAGTGAACGATGCACTGCTCCGTCTCCTTATCAAAAATATGCATCTTGGAAAGGTCGAGCGCGATGCGGATTGTATCGCCAGGCCTTGCGGTCGTGCGCGGGTTTACACGCGCGGTAATGCTGAACTGGTCAACATCAAAATACAGGAATACTTCGGCACCGAGAAGCTCGTAAACCTTTACGGTCGCATCGATTACGCTCTCCGGCGACTTGCTGATAAAGGTTTCCTCATCCTTCACATCCTCCGGGCGGATACCAAGGACAACGGTTTTATCCACATAACCGTTCTCAATCAGTTTCTTTGCCTTCTCATCCGGCACGCGAATGGAGTGGGAACCAAACATAAGTACAACATCATTTCCATTCTTTACAACCTTGCAGTCAATAAAGTTCATCTGCGGAGAACCCATAAAGCCCGCAACAAAGAGGTTATCCGGTCTGTCGTAAAGATTCTGCGGGGTATCCACCTGCATGATAACGCCGTCCTTCATAACGACAATCCTGGTACCAAGGGTCATAGCCTCGGTCTGGTCATGGGTTACGTAGATAATCGTTGTTTCCAGCCTCTGATGAAGCTTGGAAATCTCAATTCTCATCTGGACACGGAGCTTTGCATCGAGGTTGGAGAGCGGCTCATCCATCAGGAAGACTTTCGGGTTACGCACGATCGCGCGCCCCATGGCAACACGCTGTCTCTGACCACCGGACAAAGCCTTAGGCTTGCGGTCTAAGAGATGCTCGATATCAAGGATTTTTGCCGCCTCATGTACTAATTTATCAATCTGATCCTTAGGGGTTTTCCTTAATTTAAGACCAAATGCCATATTATCGTAAACAGACATATGTGGATACAAAGCATAGTTCTGGAATACCATCGCAATATCTCTGTCCTTAGGCTCGACATCATTCATAATCTTGTCGCCGATCCAGAGCTCACCGCCGGTGATCTCCTCAAGACCTGCAATCATACGGAGTGTCGTAGACTTTCCACAACCGGACGGTCCTACGAAGATGATAAACTCTTTATCCTGTACCTCAAGATTGAAATTTTTAACGGCAACGAACCCGTTCGGATAGGTTTTGTTAATATTCTTTAACGATAGACTTGCCATTTTATGTTCCTCCTCATTTCTTGTGATTCAACTGAGTTACTTCACGCTGGATGCCTGACTTAACCGTCTATTTGTATTGTACAACAAAAATAATAAAAAAACCATAGGGCAATTACACAAATAACGTTTTGCCATTTTGTCTAATTTGCATAGATAAAACCTGGAATTTCTAATTATTGTCAAAATTTCGTCATTTTTACCAACTCTATTGTTTATACTCGATAAATCCCTCCCCCATCACCTCCCTGACATCGCTTACAATCACGAAAGCCTGGGGATCAAGCCTGTGTGTAATCTCAAGCACCTCCACCATCTCCTTTTTTGAAACAACGCAGAACAGCACTTTCCTGTCCTTGTTGGAATACATTCCTGTTGCGTTAAGCCCCGTCACTCCCCTGTCGATTGCCGTCAGAATATGTTCGGCAATCTCCATGTAGCGCTCCGAAATAATGTATGCCATCTTCGCAAATTTCATGCCGTCCATAATGCCGTCCGATACTTTTGATACAATATAGACGGATATAATTGCATAGAGCGCCTTGTTGATCCCGAAAACAAACACGCCGGTCACAACCACAAGCCCGTCAACAAAATTGAGCAGGCGCGGAACGGAGATATGTTTTAGCTTTACATGCAACAACATGCACAAAACATCCGTTCCCCCCGTGGTTGACATGGTTGCCAGCACCAATCCCATACCTGCACCTGCTATTACGCCCCCAAAAACACATGCGAGCAGAGGATCACCGTCAAAAACCGGAACATATGGGATCAGGTAGATAAAAAACGAGAGCAGCCCCGTCGCCACCAGGGTGCGCAGGATAAATTTTTTTCCGAGCAGCTTCCATGCAAGAATTAACAGCGGAAGATTGAAGGCCAGGTTTGTCAGCCACACCGGTATCTCAAACGGCAGGAATTTACCAGATAAATATTTAATTGATATTCCAAGCCCCGTAACACCCCCTGTTACCATACCCGCCGGGTCATACACCCAGTTGACCGATATCGCAAGCAGGAAAACACCGGTAACCAATGCAATCCAGTTTCTTATTTTGTGGCCTTCCCAGTCTGTCAACATATACTACCTCACTTTATTTTATTAGTTTTTTCTGTAATTTCCCCGGATATAAGCCGTCACATTCCCGTCCGCCTCTATCCCGCATCCGTTTGCAGGCGCAAGATACAGATTGTAGCGCACGGTAGAATTCCCTCTTTTAAACAGCTCCCCAGTTGTCAGATTAACCAGTCCGTCCGCACCCGTAACCGCCGCGCTGCCGCTATAGAGCATCAGCTCGCTGCCGGAATCAAGCACGATCCCCTCGCCGCGAAGAAGCGTCACCCGCACAAAGCCTGTCGCCGTCCCGCCAGAAACCTGTTTAAGCCGCTCCTCCAAATAGGATTTTGTAATCAGGGGATCACCGGCAGAACCGGGAACACCGCCGCCCGAAGCCCCCTCCACACGCCCTGCCCGGTAACACAGGCTCCCGGTCAGAACCAGACCAAGCATAAAAATCAGCGCCAGGGTCAATTTTCTTCCTTTCATCCGCATACCTCATTTCCCGTTGCAGGCTATTACTTCTTTTCCTTTACAGCACTCCCCGCCAGCTGCCGTCTCGCCTCATTCTCGTTCAGCTTGTAACCATCCCCCAGGCGCTCCCCGGAAATCATCCGCGCAGCAAAGTCTTCTGAGCCAAGCAATGCGATGGATTCCGCATATTGCAGCGAAGATTCATCCTGCGCATCCTGCAAACGCCCAAGGGTGTCCTTCTGCCCCGGGGAAAGTGCCAGAAAATCCATTACCTCCTGCGTGGCGGTATATATTTCCCCCTCTTTCTCACACCAGGCAGAAAGTTCCTCCCTCGTGCAGGTTACCGCAGTCTTGAAACTGCAAAAAAGCATGTCTTCAAAGACCGCCGCAAGCACCCCCGCCGCATGTTCCCTGCCCATGTACTCGGTCAGTATCCCGATCTCAAACATCTGTGGCAGCGCCGGGAACTGCGCTGAAAGCCTGCGGTAGCGGGTTTCCCCCAGCTCAACGCGGGTATCTGCCGGGAAAGTATAGAGGTTCCATGTCCCCCTGCGCGTATCAAGCACACTGATAACCGCTTCAAGCTTCTCTTCGAGCACACAGAAAATATCCAGCCGAACCGCCGTCGGGGCCATTTTCCTGCTAAGTTCCCCGCGCGCTTCTTCCAATTTCTTAAATCCACTCTCCCCGTCCTTTCCCCCCTGCCCCTTGCCACTTTGCCCGCCAAGAAAGCTCTCCACTTCCTTAGGCACAGCAAAGTAATTTTGCACTGCATAGTATCCCCCCAAAAAGCCAAGACTTGCAAGTAAAAAACAAAAAATGTAAAAGATCCCAGTTACCGCACGTTCCCTCAATCCGCATTCTCCTTTTTTAAAAGCCCATCAAGGGCAGACTGACACAAAATATTTTGCCCCATACAGTATACTTTGCCCTCAATCCCCTGTCAAGGGAAGAAAATGGTCACTCGTTATGAATCCCGGTTTTATAAGTACCTGGTTCTTTGACCTCATAACCAAACTTGAATATAATATAACGCCGGCTGGAAAAAGTCAAGGTCGGGGATGCGCACAAAAAAAGGCGCTTACCCGCAGACCGGGAACGCCAGTTTTTTTCGAATTCTCTGCAATGCATTGTCCACCGTCTTTGAGCTCCTGCCAAGACGTTTTGCCACACGCGCATAGTTTTCTTCCTCCATGTACGCCTTTAATACCTCAAGTTCAAAGCTGCTAAGACGGCTCTTTAGATACTCCTCCATCTGCTGCTCACTCTCCCGGTCAATCACCATCTCTTCCGGGTTTCCGGCAGTGTTCTGCAAGTACCAGCGAAGCGGCAAAAACTCCGTCCCCGCCATTTCCCAGGCTCCCTCGCCTCCCTCCGCGGGCAGGGGGGCATCGAACGAGAGATAATCATTTAACGGCTGGTTCTTGCGCGTGTTGGAAGCCTGGACCGCCGTGTACATCTGCCTTGAAATACAGAGGTTTGCAAAGGTTGCAAACCCTGCGCTCTTCTCCTTATCGTAATCCCTTATTGCCTTGTACAATCCGATCATACCTTCCTGGATTAAATCCTCGCGGTCGCCGCCAATCAGATAGAGCGCATGGGCATTCTTGCGCACCAGGTTTTTGTAGCGCGCAATCAAAACCTCCGCCGCATACCTGTCACCCGCCGCATTCCCCGCTAAAAGCTGCTCATCGCTCAAAGCCTCGTACTCCCTGTAATCCATGCACCCCTCCTAAATTCCATTCTCCTGCCGCTGTGCGTCCTAAAGTTTTCCTGCAAACCTTCTCTGCCTCACTACCTCATATGCTAGGACTCCGGCTGCCACAGAGGCGTTGAGTGAATCAACATCCCCGAACATCGGGATTTTTGTTACAAAATCACATTTTTCTTTGACGAGGCGGCTCACCCCGTCCCCCTCACTGCCGATCACCAGACCGATCGGACCTTTCAGGTTCTGCCCATACATAACCCCGCCATCCATATCCGCACACACAAACCAGAGCCCTTCCTCCTTTAACTGCTCCATGGTCTTAACAAGGTTTGTCACTTTTGCCACAGGCGTGTAGTTGATTGCACCGGCACTCGCCTTTGCGGCTGTTGCTGTCAGCCCCACCGCCCTGCGCTTTGGAATGATAATGCCGTGGGCTCCCGCCTGGTTTGCAGTTCTGATAATCGCCCCCAGATTATGCGGGTCTTCAATCTCGTCAAGCAGGATAACAAACGGAGGCTCATTTTTCTTTCTCGCCGCATTTAAGATATCCTCCACCTGCGCGTACCCATATGCCGCCGCATATGCGACCACCCCCTGGTGTTTCCCGGTTTCCGACATCTGGTCAAGCCGCTCCTTCGCAACAAAAGAAAGGATGGTATCCCCCTTTTTCGCCTCCCTCACAATCGTGCGGATGGGTCCGTCCTGACAGCCATCCAGCACAAAAATTTTATCGATGGTCTTTCCCGCGCGGAACGCCTCAAGCACCGCATTTCTTCCCTCTATGGTCAAACTTTCATTTTCCATATTTTACCTCCCTGCCAATCTGCCTAAAAAAATTATATCACCCCTGTTCCGGCATATCTTGTTCTGTTAAAATCTCCTCCTCAGGGTTCTTAAAATCCTCCCCCAAAAGCGCGTCCGTCCCGTATTTCACCAGCTCCATCAGCCGTTCCATCCGCCCCGTCAGGTACAAAAAACCAATCAGCGCCTCAAACCCGGTCGCTATGCGGTACTCCGCAATGGAGGCATTTTTTGCCGTGGTAAAAGATTTCGCGTTGCGCCCGCGCTTGTAATATCCGTGCTCCTCCGGTGTCAGGAGCGGTTCAATCGCCTCCATCGCCTGTTTCTGCGCCGATGCCTTCACAAAACCACTCGCTCTTTTATGGAGCTTGTTCACCTGGCTGTTGCCCTTCTCAACAAGCATCGTGCGGATAATCAGATCATAGATCGCATCCCCGATATAGGCGAGCGTAAGAGGCGAATATGTCCGGATATCCTGCTGCCTTAGCCCGTAAGCCACCCGCACCAAATCAGTAAGCGAATAATTCATACCCTCCATAACATCCCCCATCTTACCTTTCCCATGCCCCTTTTCCTATTTTTTTAATCTCTTTTCGGGAAAGCGTACCCAAATGGTACCCTTTATTTTCTTATTTCAACAATCAGAAATTGATTCCGCCATTTTGCCTTATCGCCAAAAACATCCATTATTATACGTACATCCAATTTCCATGTCCCCACGATATAAATAACTCCATCTGTTTTTAGAACTCGTTTGCATTCCCGTTCAATCTCAACCCATTGGGACTGAATATGAGCAAAGGCATTGTATAAAATAACGGTATCAAATGTATCATCTGCATAATCCATTTTGGACGCATCCATGATTTGAAAATGTATATTTGCAGCAGTCTTGCAGTTTAGTCTTCCGGCATCAAGATCAATACAATAAACGCCATCAGAATAGGCCGATGCAGAAATAGAAAAATCCGCCGCCCCGCAGGCAGCTTCGAGAACAGTCTTATTTTCTATATCCTCCATGAGCAGATCAACAAGAATATCTGTATTTTTCATGCTTTGCTCCTTACAATATTTTATCGGCTATTTTTCAACGGGTACACAATTCTGAAAAGGGAGTTTTTTTATACTTTGCCGCAGTAACCACACTTTCCGCCCGAACAGCCACGCTCCCGCACGGTGCCATCATACGCGTACACAACCCCAGCATTGCCGCCCTCCATAAAGTCCCCAGCCGAAACCAAAAGCGCTACAGCCTGCGCGGCAATCCCCTCGCCCGCACCGGTAAAGCCAAGCCCCTCCTCCGTGGTCGCCTTGATATTGACCTGATTTTTCTCAATACCTAACACCGAAGCGATATTCTCCCCCATCGTAGATAAGTACTCCGCAAGTTTTGGGCGCTGTGCAATTATCGTGGCATCAATATTGCCAACCAGATAGTGTTCCTGCGAAAGCAGATCCCCCACATGTTTAAGAAGTTTCAGGCTGCTCACCCCGCGGTACTGCTCGTCACTGTCCGGAAAATGCCTCCCGATATCGCCGAGCGCCGCCGCGCCCAAAAGCGCGTCCATCACCGCATGTACCAGCACATCCGCGTCAGAGTGCCCGAGCAGCCCTTTCTCATATGCAATTTCAACGCCGCCAAGTACAAGCTTTCTGCCGGGCACAAGGCGGTGCACATCATATCCGGTTCCAATCCTCACAATTGTCCTCCTTTCCATTCAACCATAAGCCTGCATCCATATCTGCAAAATCCCCAGTTTTAAGGCAGCAAATATCTTAAAGTTAGTTTTCCCCCGCGCGGGTCTGCGCATACAAAAAGAGAGATAAGTCACCTTATCTCTCCAAAAGTAGCGAAGAAGGGATTTGAACCCCCGACACCACGGGTATGAACCGTGTGCTCTAGCCAACTGAGCTACTTCGCCACATTACAGCTATAAGCTGTAAAATGGGACCTATAGGGTTCGAACCTATGACCCTCTGCTTGTAAGGCAGATGCTCTCCCAGCTGAGCTAAGATCCCGTTGACATGATGGGCGCAGGTTTTTCTTACCATCTCTGCGCAACCACGGACTTTATTATATCAGGGGCTTGTCCGTTTGTCAACTAGTTTTTTCATATTTTTTTATTCTTTTTTGAAAACATACAAAAAGGCAGGCAATTTCCCGACTATACTCAAAACCTACTTGCGCCTGGCGCTTTTACCGACCCGCGCACCGCGAATAATTAGCACTGCCAAAAAAAGAACCAGCACAGCGCCGCATACACACAGCGCCCGGACAAGATAAAAAATCTCGCGTTCTGCCTTTTCATACTTTAAGCGGAACTGCCCCGCAATTTCCTCCTCAGTATGTAAATTTCGATAGAACTGCCACAGGCGCGAAAAAAAATCTGCTTCCCTTTGGTTCTCTTCTGCAAAGGCAAGCCCACTTGCAATCGGCAGGCGGATATTTGGAACCGTCACATACGAATCTTTAAGACTTACCCCGAGAAAATCCCCGCCTGATAGCAGGAGCGCATCATAGTTTTCCTGCCCTGTAAGCATCCCGCCGACCTCGCCCTTCTCAAATGCTTCATACAGTGCCTGACCATCCGAAAATCCCACGGTACGCCCGTCGAATGCGGTTCCGGAAAGAAGCGGTAAAAAGTCCTGCACCACACCCCAGTAACGCTGTGCCAAGGCTTTTTGTACTTCCGCCTCCCCCCCGCCAAATGCCGCCCCATCCTTTGCTGCCACAACGGGAATAAGCCAGTCCTGCAAAATGGCAGCATAACAGTATGTCTGCTCCCCAGCCGCGGTCGGCATGCCGACGGCAAATAAAATATCCCCGTCATCAAGTGCCTGCACAGCCTTTGCCCCAAGAAAGCCATCGCGCTCAAACGAAAGCCCCGTCACCTCCATTACAAACAAAAGAAAATCTGCTATCTTTCCGTGTTCCCCATCCTTATCACACCAGAAAGAAGGCATTGCATCAAGTCCCACCTGCGCATATCCAAACACCCCGCCCCCCGCTTTCAACTCTTTTAATACCTTTTTCTCCCTCGCAAAGATTTTCTCCTGCCGGATATTTTGCTGCCGGTTAAAAATGGCTTCCCGCAGCAAATCACCCTCCTGCGATTCTGATAAATAGCGATCCAGTATTTTAAGCAGCGGGGCAAGTTCGCTGTCCATTGTCCCGATTGCTTCCCGCCCGCTAATTTGGGAAAATCTGTAAATTACATTGAATTCCGTCGCCGGATATCTTGAAAACAGCGCATCTTCCGGCAGCACTGCAACTGCCGCAGAACCGTCTTTTAGCGCGTCAAAAACTGCATCTTCGCCCGCACATGAAAGGACTGATACCTCCCCTGGGCGGGATACGTCCTTGCCATCCGCCTTAATAAAACTGCCAATAACCCCGGAAAATAAAGAAAAAAGTTCCTCCGCCACCGGGTTACCAAAAACACATGCAGCTTTTTCCGTTTTTCCTTCCCCCTCCGTCAAAGGTGGTTCCCCCACATATTCCACCAGAACATAGGGGCTTTCACGGAGCCATTCGCTCACATACAGGTTTCCCTTAGAATCATCCTGCGCCGTGTCCTCTTCCTTTAAAGCTGTGGTCTGCGCACTGCTTTCACTTTCTTCTTCCCGCCATACTGCTGGGACACCAATCAAAAAATCAAGTTCCCCCTCTTTGAGCGCGGCAGAATTCTCCTCCCATGTCCCCAGAACAATCTCCACTTCAAGCCCAAATTCATGTAAGAGCACATCCAAAAGGGGGGCGGCTGCGCCGTACTCCACAGCATCCCCCACCCAGATTCCATCCTCACAGGCTCCAAGAAAAAGCGTCCGCCCTGAAAGAGTGCTAAGGTAATTTTCCTCCTCCTTTGTCAGTTCAAAAAACATCGCCCGTTCACCGTTTTCCTGCGCCGTACCCCGTGTTCCTTCCACCCTCAAACAGGGCAGCGAACCTATAAGCAGCACTGCCGCAAGGAACATAACAGCGCATTTTTTTAATATTTTTCTCCGGTACATCCTCTTCTTTTTCCGTTCCTTCCTCTCTTTATCACCATTCAAAACTACCTTAAACATATGTCAGATACATTCGGTGGCATCTTCGAGCGGCGAGCAGTTGTTTACCTCCTGTGCCTCCCTCACGCCATCCGCCGCATTCATTCCCGCCATAGCGCCCGCTTCTGCTGCCCCTTTTACTGATGACATCTTTTCCTCAAACTTCACTTTGACCTTTGATGCCATCTCTCTCAGGGAATCCCCGCTCTTTGTACGTATAATTTCCTTCACTTGTCTGAATACCGCACCTGCAGCCGCCGCTGTCGCCACGAAGGCAATCCCCTTAAACACCTTGCCCGCAATCTTCTTTTTCCACGCCTTTTTCATCGCCTTAAATTTTTTATTCACCGCGCGGTCAAATCTCCTCGACTGCCTTTCCTGCGCTTTTAAGCGCTGCGCCGCACTCATTGTAAAAATCGATTTACCCATAGAAACTCCTTTACATACTCATTTCTCGCATCATATATTTTCTACGCCTTTACATCCTACAGACCTACAGACAAATTTTTCGGGGAAAATGCCATCGGGAACAACTCGTCCAGACGGTAAAGCCAATAATCATCCTGCGAGCGCGCTAAGATAATATAAAATTTTTGCGGGTCACAGAACTCCGCCATCACCTGCCGGCACACGCCGCACGGCGCGGTATAATCAACGGGGATACCATTCTTTCCGCCAATCACCGCAATCGCCGTGAACTCCCTCTCCCCCTCGCTGACCGCCTTGGCGAACGCGGTGCGCTCCGCGCAGATTCCCGGCGTAAATGCTGCATTCTCGATATTGCAGCCGGTAAATACTTTCTTTCCCGAAGCGAGCAGCGCAGCTCCCACCTGAAAACCCGAATACGGCGCGTAAGCGCGCGCCATCATTTTCTGCGCGGCAGCAATAAGCTCCCTACAAAGCAGGTCACTTATTGTATCCCGCGACGGGAGCAGCGCCCCTGCAAACGGCGCAAGTTCCCCTTTTTGCTGACATGCAGGTACATTTTTTATCTTATCTTCCCCCATAAAATCCTCCATTCCGAAACATTACGTTCTAGTCAAAGGAAATTCCAAATCCGCTCCGCTATTTCCTTAAACGTCCCATTCAAATTGCCATTTCAAAAAAATCCGCATTATCCATTAAAAATGTTTTAAAAGCCTATTTTCTATTCTTTAGCTGTCTGATCAACCTGCTCGTGCCAAGGCGATCCGCGCCAAGTTCCACAAAATGTTCTGCGCCGGACATATCCGCGATACCTCCCGCCGCTTTTATCTTAATCTTTCCGCCCACATGCTCCTTAAAAAGAGCAATATCGGCAAATGTGGCACCTTCCGTGCTAAACCCGGTCGAAGTTTTGATAAAATCCGCCCCCGCCGCAGTCACAACCTCGCACATGCGGATTTTTTCTTCCTCGCTCAACAGGCAGGTTTCAATAATCACTTTTAATACCTTATCCCCCGCCGCTTCTTTCAGCGCGCTTATCTCCTCTTTTACAAGGTCAAAACGCCCCTCTTTCACCCAGCCGAGGTTGACCACCATATCCACCTCGTCAGCCCCGTTTGAAACTGCATCCCTCGTTTCAAATACCTTGACAGCCGTTGTGTTGTAACCGGTCGGGAAGCCGACCACCGTGCAGACTGCCATGCGCCCATTCAGGTAATCCCTTGCCTGCTTTACAAATGAGGGCGGGATACAGACCGATGCCGCACCATATTCCACCGCGTCATCGCAAAGTATTTTGATCTCGTCGAAGGTTGCTGTCTGTAGAAGAAGTGTATGGTCAACCCTCGATATAATATCCCTTTCCTTTTCTGTCATAAGATTCCCCTTTCCCCGCTGTGTATTTTCCGTATCCAAGGCTTCATCCTCAAAGCTCCGTAGCGACCTCAAGCGCGACTTCCATCATATCGGAAAAGGTGTTCTGGCGCTCCTGCGCCGTGAGCGCTTCCCCGGTATACAGATGATCCGAGATGGTCAAAAGGCAGAGCGCTTTCTTTGCCGCATACGCTGCATTCAGGTAAAGTGCCGCCGCCTCCATCTCCACACAGAGCACCCCCATTGCCTTCCAGGCATCATTTGCTGTATTATCCGCCGAGTAAAAGGTATCCGAGGAGAGGATATTCCCGACCTTTACAGGGATATTTTGCTTTCTGGCCGCTGCCACCGCGAGCTCCACCAGGGAGAAATCCGCCGTCGGCGCAATCGTTCCCGGAAGTTTATATTGTGCGGCATAATTCGAGTTGGTCGATGCAGATAGACCAACCACGACATCCCGCACCTTCACCCCGTCAGAAAACCCTCCTGCCGAACCGATGCGGATAATGTTGTCCACCCCGTAAAAATGGTAGAGTTCATAGCTGTAAATCCCGATGGATGGCATCCCCATGCCCCCTCCCATCACGGAAACCCTCTTCCCGAGGTAAGTCCCGGTAAAGCCAAGCATTCCGCGGACTTCATTAAAACAAACCACGTCAGAAAGATAGTGATCTGCAATATATTTTGCCCTTAGCGGGTCGCCCGGCATCAGCACGGTCTTTGCAATCTCGCCCTCCCCTGCCGCATTGTGCGGTGTCGGTATCAAAGCTGCCATAAATAATCCCCCTTTCCAGAGAAACAATCCAAGTATTATTGTAAAAAGTATACCACATTTTCCCAGAAAGGTAAAGGGATTAAGCATATCCGCTAACCGTTTTTTCTCCTCTTTTCACTTGCCGGGAGGGACACGCGGAAAATCCGGCGCGCAAGCTCGCGGAAACTGAATGGGATTAGCGGGTAAATATAGCTCTTCCCGGCAATTGTCTTGTTAAAGCAGATACAGATTAACGCAAATAAAAGCCCCGCCGCAAATCCCCATATCCCAAACCACGCTGTAAGGAGCAGGGTGATAATGCGCATAAATTTTAATGCATAGCCAAGTTCAAAATTAACCTGCGTATAGTTTGCGATTGCCACAAATGCCATGTACATCATTGCCTCGGCATTAAACCAGCCGGAACTTACCGTAAATTCTCCGATCACAAGACCGGATACCACACTTAGCGGCGTACTTAGCATATTTGGCGTATTGATCGAGGCGAGGCGCAGACCGTCGATTGTAAATTCCAGGATCAGAAACTGCCAGATCAATGGGATATTCATGGTTTCCTTGATCGCAATAAACTCAAAACCCTTTGGCACATATTCGGGATATTCCGTCAAAAGCAGAAACACCGGGGTCAAAATAACCGCTAAAAAATCGATTACAATGCGCGATAGGCGCAGGTACGTTCCTGTGACCGGCGGGAAATAATAGTCGTCCGCCTCCTCCACAATATCGAAAATACTTGCCGGGAGCACCATCGCAGACGGCGAGTTATCCACCAGAAGAACTATGCTGCCCTCTAAGATACAGGCTGCCGCGCTGTCCGGGCGCTCCGTATACTTAAATTTCGGGAACGGGTCAAACCATTTTGTGTGGAACATGCTCTCCGCAAGGCTCTGCTGGTTCATGGTAAGCGCATCCACCGAAATACTTTTGATGCGGTCAGTCACCTTTTTTAAAAATTCCTTGTCCACGCGGTTTTCCATATAGCAGACCGCAATATCCGTCCGTGAACTCTTGCCCGCGGACATCATCTCGATCGTAAACTGCGGCGTGCGGATACGGCGGCGGATTAAGGCGGTATTGAAGGCGAGCGTTTCCACAAAACCGTCCTTCGACCCGCGCATCGCCTTGTCCTTATCCGGCTCGGTCACTCCCCTCGCCGGATAATCGCGGAAATCAATGGTGAGTGCCTCCGCAAAACCATCGATAAACAGCGCAGGCTTCCCAGAAAGAATTGCCCCGAGAAGTTCGTCCACATCCTTCACCTTCTCAAGTTCCCCGTAAGGCATGTATTTTTGCAGCAGTGCCTCCATGGTCTGCGGCGTGTCCTGCTCCGTAATGCTTCCGAAATACTGCAAGAGTTTCTGCATGGTCATATCTTTGTGGAACCCGTCAATAAAATAAAAACACGCCTCCTTTTTCCCAATCAGAAATACGCGTTTTAAAATATCATAATTCTTCTTTACCTGCAATATTTCATCAAAACGCTTCATATTTTCTGTGAGTGCAGAATCAAGTGGCACTCCCTGCCACTGCTGCACATTTTTGTTTCGGATACCATCCATACTGATATCCTGTTTTTCCTTTTCATCCATATTCCTGACTGCTCCTTCCTGCCTGCTTTATATTTCCATAAATTTACATATTCTCCAACCTGACATTTTTCCGATTGGGTGTTTGAGTTCAGTTATACTTTAGCATGCGCAATTTCCGGATTTTTACCGCAAAAGATAAGAAAGAACATTTATTTTTTTTACAAAAAGGAGTAAGATTTTGTCGTGGGATTGTATTTGGATGGCATGTATTGCTGCTGATTATGTACAATAAAAAATCTGTTTTTCAGTTTTTACCATGGAGGGCATATGGATAGTCAAACCAAAACAAAAAATACTTTCTTTACCTGTCTTTTCGGGATTGAACCGATGTTGAAAAAAACGCCGGCATTAGGGGAACTTCCAACCACCACGAAGGCATATCAAAATTTCCTGAAAATGGCCTGGCCTTCCGCACTTGAATCGCTGCTTGTCGGCTTAATCGGCTCCATCGACACAATGATGGTCGGGACAATGGGTGAGAATGCCATCAATGCCGTTGGTATTACCAACCAGCCAAAATTCATACTGCTCGCCGTGATTTTTTCCCTTAATGTGGGCGTTGTCGCAGTTGTGGCAAGGCGCAGGGGAGAGAATGATAAAGAGGGGGCAAATCATACCATGCGCGTTGCCATCCTTCTTTCCGGGCTGCTCTCCCTTTTAACTTCTGCATTCGGTTTTCTCTTTGCAAAACCGATCCTTAAATTTGCGGGTGCTGACCTGGTTTATCTTGCTGATGCAGTAACATATTTCCGCATTCTCTGTGTGAGTATTGTTTTTACTGCGCTGAATCTGACCATCAACGCGGCGCAGCGCGGATGTGGCAATACCAAAATATCCATGCGCACGAATATTGTGGCAAACATAGTAAATGTTATTTTCAATTACCTGTTAATCAACGGGGTCTGGATTTTCCCAAAATGGGGCGTTGCAGGTGCCGCTGTGGCAACGGCGCTCGGCGCAGTGTCCGCCTGCGCGATCTCCTTTGCCACGCTGCTTGGCAAAAACGGTTACCTCTCCCTGCGAAAACGCGGGAGTTTTAAGCCGACAGCCACTGTCCTCACCCCTGTTTTGCGGGTGAGCAGCAGCGCGTTTGTCGAGCAGGTCTTTATGCGCATCGGCTTTTTTGCATACGCGAAAATTGTTGCGGGACTTGGTCCAACGCCCTATGCAGTGCACTTAATCTGCATGAATATTTTAAACCTTTCATTTTGTTTTGGGGACGGGCTTGGCATCGCCGCCTCGGCACTTGTCGGACAGAATCTCGGTTCGCACCGCCCGGATCTTTCCACTGTTTATGGCAAGGTCGGACAGAGAATTGCCTTTATCTGCTCAACCTTCCTCTTCCTGCTTTTTATCGGCGCAAGGCACGGGCTTGTCTGGCTGTTTTCAAAAGAGCCGGAAAGTATCGCACTCGGCGGGACGATCATGATAATTATGGCGTTCTCCACACATTTCCAGACCTCGCAGGTCGTGCTTAACGGCTGCCTGCGCGGCGCGGGGGATTCCGCCTTTGTCGCTGTTACATCAATGATAAGCATCGCCCTGATACGCCCCGTATTAACCTACCTGCTCTGCTTCCCGTTAGGACTGGGACTTGCCGGGGCGTGGTTCTCTTTGATCTTAGATCAGGGATTCCGCTTTGTTGCAGGATTTATCCGGTTTTCAAGCGGCAAGTGGACACGAATCCGGCTATAAGTTTACCAGAAACCAAGCCCCTTGCCCCCCCAGTATATAAACCCGAGCAGCCAGCTGCTGACAATGCCGTAAAGTATGACCGGTCCTGCAATTGTAAAAATTTTACATCCCACACCGAATACCCAGCCCTCCTGCTTAAATTCGATGGCGGGCGCTGCCACGGAGTTGGCAAAGCCCGTGATAGGCACTACCGTCCCCGCCCCTGCAAAACATGCAATCCGCTGGTACAGGTTAAGTCCCGTGGTCAGCACGGAGAGGAAAATCAAACTTAATGTGGTGTATGATGCCGCCGTCTCCTTATCAAGCCCAAAGGACTGGTACAAGTTGATAAGCCCCTGTCCGAGCACGCAGATCAGTCCGCCCACCAGGTAGGCTTTTCCAATATTGCCGAGCATACTGCGCTTTGGTGTTGCTTTTTTTACATACTGGTTGTATACCTTCTCCCGCTTTTTGGGATCGGTTTCCTTCACCGCTTCCCCCGCAAGAGCTTTGTCCTCCGGTTTCATATTCTGTTGTATCTCTTTTGCTTTCTGTTCCGGATCTGTCATAAGTCCACCTCCATACTGCTTTTTTAAAGAGTGTCGGATGGGTACCCTTCCATCCCCTAAAAAAACAAGTCAATTACCGAACCGGCGAGTTTCCCAAATGCGAAAGTGAGTACAAACGCTGTCAGCCCGCGGTTTAGTTTAATGCGCCTTGAAAATATTGGCACCACGTTAAGCAATTCTGCCAGGGCAATCGAAAGGCATCCTATATTAACCCCGGCAAAAAAGCCGAACGCAAGCCTGAGTGTTGCTCCCATCTGCGGCATTACAAGCCCGGGCTCATATAAAAACAATATGTTTCCCACCGCTGCCCCAATCACAACCAAATCCTCGTACAAAAATATATGGCGGACGCTTTTTGTCCAGGCTGCCATTCTGGAAACCACCCCGATCATGGTAACGAACGCAAACATTCCTGCCGCCACAAGCCCGCCGCTGCAAATCCCTATAATAAGCAGCGCCGCCCCCGTGCACCATTCCCTAAACATCGATGGTCTTCCCCTCCCTTTCGGCTGTCTTCATTATCGCTTCATTCACTTCCTTCTCATATATGCGAAGCTGCACCTGCAACGGGGTCGGATCGGAGCTCATCCTCAAATGTGAGAAATGATTAAAAAATATTATGATACCCGCAGGCAGCCCGATACAATATCCGAGTTCCAGAAGCCCCGGTCCATCCGGTTCACTTCCCTCCACAATGCGGTATAGTTTGGCAAAGATATCCGCCACACTGGCATCCTGGTTAAATGTCATTATTGTAAAGGCGGAGCCAACCGCAACGGCAATGCAGACAAATAATATTTTCACATAGCCAAGCCATTTCTGTTTTTTCCCGGGCGGCTGGTACTCCACAATGAAATCCGTTTCCCCGGCGTTTATTATAAGAGTGTCCGGATGCTGTTTCTGGATCAGTTCTATAACTTTCAGCACCGAGAAAGTATATTTCTGTTTAACCTGCTTATCCGGGACTACAAAAAGCACTTCACGCCCAAGCTCTTCAATCTTTTTCTTGTCAGGTCCCGTCATTGTGACCACATCTTCCAGATAGACTTTTGGGTTGGCTGCGATTATCGCCTGCTCCGCCTTAATATAGATCACACGCTCCGCTGCCATGCGCCCCACATCCCTTCAAGCCCCGTATTCTCCCTCACAAAAGTTCCTTCGGGTACAAAGGTACCCTCCCTCACAAAAGTTCCTTCGGGTACAAAGGTACCCTCTCTCACAAAAGTTCCTTCGGGTACAAAGGTACCCTCTCTCACAAAAGTTCCTTCGGG
>CAJTOR010000003.1:388-31978 GCA_910577675.1 uncultured Lachnospiraceae bacterium | reverse complement strand
GGTACCTTAGTGTTTTTTTCCTGGAAAAAGAGCAGGTAACAGCCAACTATCAGTGCAAAAATAACTATAAAAATCCCTGTAAACCAAGCTGCTTTCTTCATATTATCCTCCATCCTGCCAAAAGCCCTGGCAATTTTCAAAGTTTTTTACTTTGCACCTAGTTTTTTCGCAAAGGAGAAAAAATATGCAAAAAAACTGTTGCAAAATATCCATTCCAGGAATTTCCTTCCCATTGAATTTCTATTTTGCAACAGTTTTGATTTTTATTGTTTTACTACAGTTACAGTTATCTTTATTACACCCGCAGTGTAGCCCGTCTTTTCCGCTGTAAGCTCAATCACATAGGTGTTGGTTCCGGTTTCGTTATAAGCCGGCGCGGTAAAGGTTATCTTTCCGCCTGCAACCGACAGACCTGCCTCAGCCGGAAGGGTTGTGGTATGTTTTACTGCCGCATCCGTAATCTGGTCTTTGCCCTGTGAAACGCCGTAATTCAACTCGGCTTTTTCTCCCGCCGTTATAATCATGGTACCCACGCCAAGACCCTGTCCTGCCACATCAATATCAAGCGGAGGAAGCCAGGAAGCCGCGATGGAATTCGAGGAAGGAAGCCTTGCCGGTGTGACCTTGCCATCCTTCGATGTAACAGCCTTTGCTCCGGACTCACGGATCAACACCGCTTTTACATCACCCTTAGGCACCGCAACCGTCGGTTTCTTTGCATTCGCTTTCACGATTTTCCAATTTTTACCATTATCAACGGAATAGTCAAAACTTCCGCCGACTGCGGTTAATTCCACACCCTTCTCAACATTCTTGTAGGTGAGGTAGATTGATGCCACGGAACCCAGAATCTTATCTTCTTTCTCCGCCTTAATTACTTTTGTGGTTGCAGGAACCGTAACAAAAACTGGCTGGGAAGCTGCTTTTGTCACTTTCCCGTTTTTTTCCACCTTCTTTGTGCGCGCGATAATGGAAAATCCCTCCACCTCGAGCGCCGCCGTTTTATCCTCCGGGGTAAGCGGTCCGCCAGTATAAGGTATAAACCGGTCAAGGATCTCCGTCGGGGTCAGCTTGGCAGCGGCTTCCGCACCCTTCTCGTTTTTATAGACCGCCCAGTTGCCTTCCTTGCCCCTCGCTGAAATCTTGAACTCAACACCCTTTGGTATATTAATAATACCCTTGACATAATCGATCGTTACCTTAGGAGCTTTCGCGGCTGCCGGTATCTTTATTTTTGCCTCCACACCGGCGGGCGCTGTCGGTTTTGCCTTCTCGCGCACCATTATTGTGGTTCCGGCAATCGCCGAGGTCGCCCCGTTAAAATTTCTCAAACTATCCCATCTTGAACCGTACAACGTCCGGTATTCATATGCCTCAAGCTGCCCCTGGTTCAGGGGCACTTCCTGGCGGTCTATCTTTGCCGTAAACACGCCGCCCGCATATTTGATGCTCGGTTTTTTAGGCTGCGGATTAACCGCAATTACACCCGAAACATTCGCAGGGTTTGCATCCCCGTGTATCTGGATAAACTGCATGCTTGTCGCCTTTAAAAATGACAGATCAATCCTTATTGTCTTCTGTATTACCTGTCCTGCCATCTCCGTCAAATCATACATATACTGTGCTGAAGGATTATATGTATAGGAACCATCCTTATTCTTTTTTGACTTCATCACTTCAAGCACAACATATTTATCATTTGGTCCAACAGTCAGCCAGGCAACATAATTCGTATAATCAAGTGTGATAATCGGTCTTCCCTGGGATACAAGAATCGGTGGTGTCGGAGTCGGTGTCACGGTTATCACAGGCGGCTGAACAATAATACCCGGCGCTGCCGTGCCCGGTGTTGGCGTACTTGGCTTTGGCGTTGGTGTACCCGGTGTCGGTGTTGGCGAATTAGGTGTTGTATCCGCCTGCATTGCCACTCCCGGCACGGGCATGGCAATCTCCTGCGATGCCACCGCACTCACCTCCGGTTTTAAAAGCAGCGCCATACTGCTCCCCGCAGCTAAAAATGCAAAAGCATATATGACATGCATTATTTTTCTGTTCCGTTTCATTCCAACCACTCCTTTCAAACTTTACACATTTCCCATTTCAGCCCCTCACTGCTTTTTATCCATAAAAAACGCGTCCGCCTTTCCGCCGGAGGACATGGATTTATAATAATTGGATACGGTGCGGCTGCTGACATTGAAATTCTTAATCTGCTGCCTGCGGTTACTGAAATAAATCTCAAGCTTCACTTTGTTCTTCTGTTCAAGCGACTGGATACGAACCGCCTTCTTTGTAACCTCTCCGATCAGCCGCTGCATATTTATAATCCGCTCCCTGTATCCATCCTTGTTCGCAATCACCCCGTCACGTATCCTCGAAAAAATCTGCTCAAAACCCCGGTCATACTGTGTCAGTTTCTCAATCGCCTCCGCCTTGCGCTCAAGCGTCCCATCAAAAGCTTCCTCCGAAAACGGGTCAGTGTCTAAGATTGCCTCCTGCTGCGCCGTTTCCTTATAAATTTTTTCCAGTAACTCATCCTTACACACAAGGCACTTCTCAAGCATCTCAAGCTGTGTCAATATCGGATCGCCTGTTTCCATTCTTCCCCCATTCTGCCGCCCGGGCATCAACAGTCCCCGGACGCTGAATCAAAAAATATATTTCCCAATACAATTATAGCAGAAAAAGGCTTTTTTGAAAAGCCTTTTTCTGCTTATCCCTGCTATTAAATATACCAGAACGGTATATTCCGGTACAAAAACATCATTTTACATACATTTTATTGGCACGCATTACCTCTTTCCAGGTATCACGCATATCGCGGATATACTTCAGCGCATCCTCCACAATGTCCTTGTCCTTCTTGATATTCGCCTCAACCAGCCTGCGGTATATGTAATCGTAGACCAGCTCGAAATCTTTTGCAACCGGATACTTGAAATCCAGTGTGCCACGCAATTCCATAATAATCTTCTGTGCTCTTAAAAGGTTTTCATTCGCTTTGTTAATATTTTTGTCCTCAATCGCATAAATTCCCTTGTTACAGAATTTGATTGCCCCCTCATACAGCATCAATGTCAGCTCCGCCGGCGAAGCAGTATTCACCTTAGTTCCCTGGTATGTTGCCGCAATATTGGTATTTGGTGTCATAACGTAACCTCCTTGTTATAGTTATCACTCTTGTGGGTTAAACTCACATGGAACCGCCACCAAATAACGAAGCAATCGAACTCGACTGCGAATTTAGCTGGGAAAGCGCTTTTTCCATCGCAGTGAACTGCTTGTAGTAGCGATCCTCCATCGCGGAGAGTTTATCCTCCATCGTGCTTAATTCTTTCTTATATTTGGTAAGATCTGATTTCATCTGCTTATCTTCATAGAAAGTAAGCGCACTGCTGTTCGTTGTAGTCTTCATTTTATCGTTGAAGGTTGTATAGAGTTTTCCCGCCATATCGGTAATAATCTTCATTACCATATCAGGATCTTCCTCGATCGCAGCCATCAGTTTATTTTCCTTGCCCGCCGTCGATTCATCATCCGCATCCCCCTCGATATGGAGCTGTCCCTTCTCCTTATAATCCGTGGTCACAATGCCTAGGGTTGAGAGCGAACACTTCTTACCATTGTAATCCACCGCGCCCGCCATTGTCATTTTCATAGCGCTCATCAGCGAGTTTACGGTGCTGTCGCGGCGCAGGAGGGAATCCTTGATTTTCTTTTCCCACTTCTCGATGTCCTCATCGTTCATCGCCTCGCGCTGCTCGCTTGTCAGTGGCTCATAGCCGTAGGAGGAATCCGCATAGTACGCATCACTCAGCTCCTTCAACAGCTCATTGTAGTCCTTGACAAAAGTTTTTACCATATCATAGACAGCCTGGGTATCTTTCGTCACATTGATCGAGATCTCATCGTCGCCGGTCACCGCGTTTATTTCGAGGTTTAAACCGTTCGCAGAAATCTCGTTGCTGTTGTTGACAAGCCGCGCTCCATTTAAGTATATGATGCTGTTTGAAGCTTCCTTCACAGAAAAATCTGCATTCGTCTTGTCGTACTCATACTCAACCGTACCATCGTCCTTTTTCTTAAATTTGACTTCGGAAAGGCCTAATTTCTTTAATGCATCGCCGTCCTTACCGCCCGTCGTCTTTGAGGTGATGCTGAATGCATGTTCCGAACCGCTGTTCTCCGCTGTCAGGAAGAAACGCTTCTGATCCGTATCATAATTTGCGGTCAGTCCCGCTTCCCTGCACGATGCAAGAAAATCATTCACCGTCGTTTCCTCGGTCACCTTCAGGTCAATCTTTTTGTCACCCGAAGCGATCGTGATCGTGGATTCCTCGCCCGCTTTTACACTGATTCCAAGCTGGGAAAGCTTTGTCGCACCGGAAACCTGGGATTTCTTTCCCGCAGCATCCGTGACCTCACCAAGTTTGCTTCCGGTCACAAACTGCGCGCTTGCAAGCTGCTCCACCTTCACCTTGTGCGTGCCGTAAGCTGCGATGCTTCCCGAGGCTGTAGCCTTCACCTTCGTCTCGTCCGCGGAAGAAACCTTCCTGGTCTGGAAACTTCCCTCAAGTCTTGCCTTTGAGAGTGAACCCTTATAGAAATCATATAATTTCTTATTCAGATCCTTCCACTTGTCAGTCTTCCACTCATGCTTTGTAATCTTGTTCTCTATTTTGGTCTTCTTCTGGCTCTGCGCCGCCATCAATTCCTTGATGATGTTCTCGGTATCAAGACCGGATACCAAACCTGACATTCTGATCGGCATACTCTTACCCCTTTCCTAATATTCGGGTCAGAAACCCCCATCCCCCTTAAAGGAATGTACTCCCTCCCCTATCTGTGCTCGTCAACGATAAGCCCCGCAAGCTCCCACATCTTCTCCACCATCTCAAGGGTTTCTTCCGGCGGAATCTCCCGGATGACCTCATCCGTTTCCTTGTCCATAACCTTTATGGAAATCCTGCCCGTCGGCTCATGATAGGAAAATTCGCATCTCGTACTCATATGCTTTTGTTTGAGCTTGAGTTTGTTGTTCGCATGTGTCACAGCGTCTTTTACCCGGTTCGCGTTCTTATCCTGCTCCTTGCCCTGGTCTAAGGAACCGCTCCCGGACTCACCTGAATTTACTGCCGGAACCTTCTGCGCCGTTTCAGTTACCGGCACTTTCTCCACCGTATTGACTGGCTCTGCTACCTTCGTTGTTCTTTCTACAGGCTGTTTTGCTGTCTCAAAAGAAACAGCGGAACTAATTGCTGAAATTGCCATAATTGCACCTCCCTGTGATTCTATTTTAAATTTCAACTTAACCCGCGCATAGTGTGGATACGTCCATACAATGCATCCAGAAAGAGTCATATTTCCCTCTTCCCCAACCCATGCCTTTCCTCGTCGGCATTCTGTACTCTGATTATTTATCGGCTGTTTTTGTCAAGTTATTTAGCCTTTTTCCCCATTTTTTAATATTTTCTCCCGCGAAAGGAACCAAAAAAGAGCCGTAAAAGAAACTACGGCTCCCACTTTCGGCGGGGGTGTATCCGCTTACATATCCCCCTTCGTTAAAGCAGCCCCTCAAACGCCCGCACCGGGATATCCCCGTCCGCCGCCTCCTTGTTTGACTGCCTGATCTGCAAATATAGTTCCCTTCTGTAAATCGGTATGGTCTTTGGTGCTTTCACGCCGATCTTTACCTGATCCCCCTTTATTTCAAGGACGGTCACTTCAATGTCATTGCCCAGCATAATGGATTCGTTCATTTTTCTTGAAAGGGCTAACATGTTTCCCCCTCCTTTTCTTGCTTCGCCTTAGCAAAACGCTCATACACCGGATATTTCACCTTGTAATCATGATTTTCCACGATAACCTGGCAGCCTTTTCTTGTATCCGCATTAATCACGATGGGTGCCTTTAAATTTGCCGTCATTCTCGTCAGATCCTTAGGCACTGTAAGTGTCACAAAAACAATCTGGTTATCCGGGTTCAATTCCCCAAGCCCTGATAAAAGCTCCTCCTCGACCACCGGATTGTAATCCTCCATCACAAGGACGGGATTGATAACCGGGAGAGCCAACCCCGGCTCATTAAGACTTTGCAGCCAGGAAATTACCGGACGTGTACCGGATTCGTTGTTAAACAGAATTGTAAATTTTTTACAATTCTCATACCCCATAATGCCGTTTTCAAATGTCAGAACCTTGCTCTCATCCAGATCAATTTCTCCAAAATGTTTCGTCCTTACTTTTATGCTCATATCTCCCTCTTTTCTATTGCCCCTTTCCCCGTAAAGCAAGGCTCAGCTGACTGCAATCCGCACAAAATAGCACCAATTTTATAAAAAGTCAAGCAATGTTGTCTGCACGGACTGGGATGCAGCGGACAGGGAAGCGTTGTAGATTGCCTGCATGGAGCGGTAGCGGATAATCGTGTCAACCATATCGACATCCTCGTTCGAGGAAAGCAGTTCCTCAAACTCCGTCTTCTCGCTTCCGAGCCTGCTCTCCGTAAGCTGCAGGCGCACATAGCGCGCGCCGAGGTCGGACACCGCGACATTCACGACATCCTGCTGATTCTCGATCTTTGTCAGGGCGTTGGAGAATGCACTCTGGAGCGCTTCCGTCTTCAATACATACTCGGTGTTGACAAGTTCCCGCATCTCCTCAAGCTTCTTTTTCTGCTCCGGTGTCGTGTTATCATCCTCAATCATCTTATCAAGTTCATCGAGTTTCGCCTGCGATATCATAACCTCATTCACGGCATTCACCATCTCGTCGATTGTCCTGCCGATATCGTGCTGGATCGCATCGGCTCCCTGGGTATTGATTGTCAGGCGCTGCTTGAAATTGACTTCATAGCCAATCTGCTGGTTCTCCCTCGTATAGACAACCGGTTCCTTGTCCTCATCGGTCAGATCCGTTACAGTACAATCAAAATAGTGTTCCGGGCGCAGGTCATTCTTTGCAAAATTTGTCTTCTCATAGTCCACCTGGATGGCTCCTAGATGCCGCCACTCCTCATAGACCTCCGGCGAGAGGATCAGTTCCCCGGTATCTGTTAAATAGCGTATCCCATCCTCCACCAGATATGCGTTCGGGTCGGTGGAAAGCATGCTCTCAATCACCTCGGAACTCTCATCATAGATAATGTTCCCGTCCTCGTCCCGCACAACCTCACCGTCCTCGTCAAGCTCCGCGGTGCGGATTACAATATTGCCATCATCCTCAGGGGAATCAAGCTTGTCGTAAGAAAGGCGGATGCGGTACGCTGTATGCATATTCGGCTTATCCTCAAACTCAGCGGCTGACGGATCATCCGGGTCGTAAAGTTCCATATCACAGTCATTCAACGTCTTCTTGATCGTATCGATACTTCCCGCAGTAAAGTTCTCCGTGATCGCATATTTCTCATGCTCCTGCGGCTCATCAAAAATCAGGCTCGTATCCGTCTTATAGCCCGTAAACACATACCGCCCGGCATAGTTTGTGTCGCCCTCCTGGTAAACCTGCTGCTTTAGCTGGGTGAGTGTCTTTATGATATCGTCGCGGTCGCCCTCCTTGATTGTGCCTGTCGCACCCTGGACACAGTAAGTATGCACCTGTGTAAGGATGTCGTTTACCACCGTAAGCGCGCTCTCCGTCACATCCATCCACGCCTTGGCATCCGGGATATTCTTCTTGTAGTACTGGGTCAGCTCCGACAAATTCGTGCGCAGCTTTAATGCGCGCACCGCCACAATCGGATCCTCGGACGGCTTTTGTATCTTCGCGCCCGTCGCATACTGCTGCTCTAGAACTGCCAGGGTATTCTTGTTCCCGTTAATGTTATAGAGCATATTATTTGTCATCATCCTGTTTGTGATTCTCATACGCAGCCTCCTATGCTCCCATATAATTAATCAGTTTGTCATAAATCTGGTTCATAACCGTGACAGCCTGCGCCGAAAGGTTGTATGCCATCTTGTAGCGGATCAGGTTCATCGCCTCCTCCTCCGTGTCAACGCCGCTGACCGAAAGCCGCTGGTTTGTGATACTCGCACAGATATTTTCTTGGTTTTCGGCAAATTGTTTCGCTTTTGCAGAATCGATACCGATCTCCGCCACAAGCGTCTGGAAAAATCCGCCCGGCGTACCCTGTCTGAACATATCGGCATCAAGTTTCAGGTCGATCAGCTTCTTTGCAATATCGGAATTCTCCACGCCGTCCACGATCGTCGATGCCGCCGCAACCATGTAAGGATCGCCATATACTTCACTTGTCACCTTGAAGTTCGCCGCGGTGAGCAGATAGTAATTCCCGTAATTGATCGAATTCTCATCCTCAAGCTCCTCCGCCACGGAACGGATAACAATCCCCTCGTCGGCATCTTCCTCCGACTGACCGAACACATAGTCCTTGCCCGTTACCTGGTCGGGCGCATTAAAGAAGTCAAGCCCCTTGCGCCCCTTTAAATCCTCGCCCGAGGTATGCAGATTATTGAACTCGCGCGCGAAAGTACGCACCCACTCATTGAGCTGCGACATATAGTACGGGATACCCTTGTAGTCGATATCGCACCCTATAATCACATCCGACTCATCCTCACTCTTTGTGACCGGCGTATCCTCGGAGAGTGTAAACTCATACTCATAGTTGCCGTCCTCATCCTCCCTCACGATAAAGCCCGTGTACTCGTACTTGCGGTTTCCCACCGTGATAACGCCCTGCGGAGCGATATTAAGTTTTGTAACATCATTTACATTGGACATTGTCACAACAACCTTATCGTCGCCCTCCACCGTGTCCGCCTTGCCCTTAAAAGCTTCCCCGTTGTTGCCGTCGCGCACCGCAAACAAAGCGGCGAGCGTACCGCCAAGCTTCGCACTCTTGCTGTTAAACTCCTGTCCGTTGCTCCACATCAATTTATACATCCCGTCCGCGTCCGTCTGGTTTATGCGCTCTTTCTGCGGAACGGCAATCAGTTTATTGTACTCGTAAGTATCCACCAGGGTATACCCGTCAATCTTAACCTGGTAGCTGGTAATGCCAACCCCCTTGCCCACAACATTCTCCGAAACCGTGATATTGCAGATCGTTGACAGTTCATCCACCCTGAGGTTCCTCTCATCGCGCAGGTCGTTCGCCGTCCCGCCGTTTGACTCTAAGGTATTGATCTGTTTGGTGAGCACCGCAATCTGCTGACCAAGTGAGGTGATGCGGTCCGCCTGGTTCTTGATCTCGAAATTTGCCTCCTCCTGGATGGCTGTCATACTGGTCGAAATCGAATTAAAATATTCGCACAGGCTCTGCCCGTAATTGGTGACCTGCGTGCGGCACGCAAGGTCGGAAGGATTTTTGGCAAGCTCCTGCAAAGTGTCGAACATTGAGTTGAAGCTGGTGGTAAAGCCCTCAAGGTTGATCTCGTTAAAATAGCTCTCAATCTCCGACATATAATGCTGCTTTGAAAGATATTCGCCCGCCATCGTGCTGTTGCTGCGGAACTTCAAGTCATAATAAATATCCCTCATCTGCTCCACACCCGTGATATCGACACCACTCCCCGCCATACCGTAGGTGGAATTCACGCGCAGCGCACTGCCCGCGGTCTGCCCCATAACCTGGCGGCAGTAACCTTCGGTGTTCGTGTGCGAAATATTATGCGCCGTGGTGTTAATGCCCCCCATCGAGGCATACAGTCCGGATTTTGCTATAGATAAACCAAAAAATGTACTCGGCATATTTCATCCTCCTTTATAAGCGGGTAACGATATGCTCGAGCATCTCGTCCACAACATTAACATAGCGCGCCGCCGCATTGTAGGCGTGCTGGAATTTAATCAGGTTCGTCAGCTCCTCGTCCGAGGAAACACCGCTGATCGAAAGACGTTTATTGTCAATATCCTGCACCATCGCTTCCTGGTTGCCCGCAATCGTGTCCAAAGTATCCCCCCTGTTTGCCATCTCCCCGACAAAAGCAGTGTAATATTCCGCGAAGGAATAGCGGGTCAGGGTGTTCGGCGAGAGTGTGGAAAACTTCGAGCCCCACGCTTCGATCAACTGTTCTGCGGTCTTAATATCAAAATCACCGGTTCCCTTGTTCTGGCTGAACGGAAGTTTTGATTTGTCCTCGAGAACTTCCTGGTTGATCTCGATCTCACCGAGCGTATAGAGCGAATAATTGTCGCCCGCGTCCTCCTCGTTATAGATCCAGAGTTCCTCCCCGTCCACCATTACCTTCTCGTAGCGCTTTACTGATTTCCTTGAGAAGAGTTCAGTTCCCGGCTCCTCACTCTCATCCATTCCAAGCGGTGCCTTCTCCCGGTCCAGAATGCGGATTGTATCGCCCGCCTTATACTCGATCAGATTCCCGTTAGAATCCGTATAGGAAATATCCTCCCCAAGTATGTACTCCTTATTCGGGCAGAGAATATCATTGATCGTCGTTACAATACCGTGGACAAGCTGGTCAAACTGAGCCTGTACCGTCATGATGGCAGAAGGTTCAATCGAGGCATTATATATTTTTGCCTCCTGCTCAAAGATCCGCATTGCCTCCTCATATGCATCCACGTCAAGATTGCCGTCCTCGTCGGTATATTCCTCCTCCGTCGGTCTCGGCGGAATATCCGTATACTTGCCGACTTTTGTGCCACGGGCAAGGATCAGCCCCTTTAATCCCCCGACATCGGTGTTCGCCTTGGTGGTGGGAAGCATATCGAAATTGAATACCTCGCGGTCGCCGTAAACCGGCCAGATCGGCACTAACATCTGGGAATTCCCGCACAGCCTCTCCGCCTCAAGCTTCGCCCTCTCTAGCGCTTCCTCATCCCCGCCGTACTTTCTTGCAAGATCCCTGGTCATCAGATCCACCTGCGTCATCGTAGACATGTGGAAGACAACATGGTCTGACACGAATGGAACCGCCTCCGCCATCACGGAAACCTGCCCGTCATGCCCCTCCTGGTAAGTTATATTTATATACTGGCCAAGCTCGTCTAAAAGTGCGTTCCGCTTATCCCGCAAATCGTTCGCCTTTTCGATCTTCGCGCCCTCGTACTTCAGGATTTCCCGGTTCAGCGCTGCTATCTCATCACCGATCTCATTGATGCGCTCAACCTGCGACTCGATATCCTCGTTTAAGTCCACCTGGTACTGTGATATCTGCTTGAATATATTTTCGGCGCGCTCCGTAAATGCCACGGCGCGCTCCACCAAGGATGCCCTGGTCACAATGCTGTCGGGCTCCTTCGCTGTTTCCTGGAGCGCCTCCCAGAGTTCCCCGATCGAATTCTGGAACGCGACACCCTCAAGCTCCCCGTAGATATTTTCCATCTCTGAAACTGTCTCGTACTGCATGCTGTAGAAACTCTCGCGCCCGATCTCCCTGCGGTACGCCTTATCGAGGAACGCGTTCCTGCTCTGCTTTACTTCCTCCGTGTTCACACCGAGGCCGGTCTGCATCTTTGAGATCACATTATTCCCAACAGTTGTATACTGTGTCGTCCCAAAGATCGTCTGCTGTCTGCTGTAGCCTTTCGTGTCCACATTGGCAAGGTTATGCGAAGTCGTATTGATCGCATACTGGCTCATGCTAAGCCCGGACTTGCCAATGTATAAATCGCCCATCAAGCCCATAAAATATCCTCCGGTTCTTTTTTATTGCCTGGCATCAAACATCCCTGTCTGCCAGGCCGGCGCGTCATTCTCATACGCGCTTTTTGTGTAACTTCCACTCCCCGGTGACATCCTTGTGCTCTGAATCAAATTCATATTGAATTCTATCATCTCTAGGGATTGTTCTATCAGTGATTGATTGCGAAGATTCGCATCGGATAAATTTTTCAGAATTGCGGTGAGAGAATCGTGCAGCAGGGAAAGTTCCCTCTGTTCCTTCGGCTGCCCCTCAAGCAGTGAAATCAGCTTGCTAAGCGTAAGTGACCTCGGATCCCTGCCCAACACAACTCCCATATTTACAATGACCCCATCTCTTTTATGCTCCAGGGCGTTCACTTTCTCGACAGTAAGCTGCTCGAGTTCCGTGATCTTCTGGAGAGCGGTGAGGTCATTACGGACTATAATCTGTGTTTTTTGTTCCACAACCGGAAGAAGCTCCCTGTATACAGCCTCCTCCGCCTTGAGTACCGTGATCAGTTCTTCAATTAAGCTCGCCAACGCACCACCCTCCCATCCTAAAAGGTATAGCCTGCAAGCAGCTTATCCGCCAGCGCATCCATATCCATCGAATATGTCCCGGCAGCCATACTTTCCCTGATCGCCGCCACCTTATCCGCCCTTATATCCGGAGCCTTTGCCGCGGCTGTCCTGACCGTCTGGAATTCCTGCCCTAACCGGGAAATTTCCACGCAGTCCTTTGCACCCTTCTTTCCGGCACTCATAGTTTTCTTTGTGCTGTTCGCCTGGTAAAGCTGGCTCACACGGTTAAACGCATCAACACGCATAATATCACCACCTGTATTTGATATGCGGTACGCTGTCTGTCTAGTTCGTTCCGCTCTATATTATTTATCGGCTGTTTTTCGGATTACTTTAGCGTCCTCTCCAATTTTTTTCTTCTTTTTTGGAACCTAGTCACTCCCGTATCCCGCAGAAAGCCAATTCCTCATAATCTCCGCGCAGGCATCCACATCGACATCCTCCACGGCATCTTTAAGTTTCAAAAAAAGTTCCTGCTGCCACCCCTCATAACGGTATTGATCCATAACCCCGACCACTTCCTCCATCCGATCCATGTCAAGGTCATCCACTGCCTCCCCAAGCTTTTTAAAGCACTCCGAAAGTTTTTGTGCCGGGATACTCTTCTTTCCCTGCTCCTCCTTCTCGGCACAAAAAGGCTCTAAAACCTGCTGGTAACTGCTGTATAGAGAGAGCAATTCATCCGTAAATGCATGGATTATTGCCGTGTCCCTCGCGTTTCCTGCCCTCTCAAGCTCCGCTGCCATATCGGATAATTGCAGCGCGCCGATCTGCCTTGCCGCATTTTTGAGCCCATGGACTTCGATGGTATAATCCGTCCAGTTCTCTTCCTCCTCAATCATCTTAATCAGCTTGACTTTCTTTTTAATACTCCGGTAAAATACTTTTAATACCTTCCAGAACAGGGATTCGCTGGAAAGCATTTTCAGCGCGTACTGCACGTCAAGACCGCCGATCACAATTGGCTCCTTGCCACCCGCATCCTGCTCGCCTACCATATTGTAAACCTTCTGGATTTTCTCGACCGGCAGCCACTGCTTTACCTTTGCAGCAAGTATGCGCAGCTCAATCGGTTTGGCAACAAAATCGTTCATGCCCTCGCGGCAAAACATCTCCTTTGTGCCATCCACGGCATTCGCTGTAAGGGCAATTATCGGCACATCATCGTACTCCGGATGGAAGCGCCTGATAATATGGGTGGTTTCCACCCCGTCAAGTTCCGGCATCATATGATCCATAAAAACAATATCATAATGGAATTCCATAATCTTATCGATCGCAGCCTTCCCGCTTGTAACCGTTTCAATCTGCATTTTGAGCGGCTCAAGCAGCCCCTCCGCAACCGTCAGGTTGACCGTGTTGTCATCGACAATAAGGATGTGGGCATCCGGCGCGATAAAATCAAATTCCTTCTGTTCCGTATCGCTGTTAACCAACAGCTCATCGCCGTTTAAAATCGTCGCAATATTCAGGATAAAAAGAGGTTTGCGCAATACAAGAAGGTTCTGCATATGATAGTCCACATGGTCAAAAAAATCAATTAACAGCACTGCCGTAACCTTCGGATGGTAGCGGACATATACCTCCACACGGTCGGAAAAAAGCGGGTGCTCCACAAAAAGGAAGATTTTTTTATCCTCGGGCAGCGTGTCAAGTTCCTTTGCCCCCGACATCCCCAGAAAATTCAAACCAAGTTTTGAAACATCGCTGCTTAAACTATCCCTTACATAGGGATTTGATACCAGCCCCACAACCAGGTACTCCCCCCGTTTGCGCAGATTGACACTCGGGGTTTTATCCAGGATTTTCTGCGGCAGGGAAAAGGAAAAAACGCTGCCCTTATCATATTCGCTCGTCACCTGTATCTGCCCGTCCATAAGGTGCAGCAGCCTGCGGGAGATCGCAAGGCCAAGCCCCGTGCCCTCAATATTTCTGTTTCTTTTGCTGTCAAGCTGCTGGAAGGACTGGAAAAGTTTTCCAACATCTTCCTGTTTGATTCCTATCCCCGTATCATGTACGGATATGCGCAGTTCGATCTCCCCCCGTTTTGTATTCACATAATCAACCTTGACCAGGATTCTTCCCTGCCAGGTAAACTTCGCCGCATTGTTGGTAAGGTTTAACAGCACCTGCTTAATGCGGATATTGTCGCCGTAGAGCCTGTTTGGAAGGGTCGGGTCAATATCCAAAATGAGTTCCACGTCCTTGTCTTTAAGCCTGGTCATCACAATATTTGCGACATCGTAGACCATGGACATCGGCTCGTATTCCACTTCGCTTATATCCATCTTGCCCGACTCAATTTTCGAGAAATCCAATATATCATTGATAATGGTAAGCAGGGATTTGCCCGCCCCTTTAATCTGGGTAATATATTCCCTTGCCACCGCGGGCAGTTCCTCCCTTAACGCCATCTCCGCCATGCCAATCACGGCATTCATCGGCGTGCGGATCTCGTGGCTCATGTTCGCAAGGAAATCCGATTTCATGGTTTCGGACTGCTCAAGCTGCACATTACTCTTATGGACAAGATAGCGCCGATACGCCATATCGGAGAGTATGTTTGCAATGGTAAAAAGGGATTTCGCTGCCTTTTCCACCTTTTCCTGCTCCATCACCGCCACCTTTTTTCCGGCGGCAATGTACTCCTCCGCGTCCACCCCGATTTCTGACGCAAGCGTCCTTATCTGCTGCTCCTCAACCGGGCTTGTTAATATCTGCCCGCCGATAAAGCAGCCCACCTGCCTGCCGTTCACCATAATCGGTGCCACAAAATCCATAAGACCCGCATGGCAGGAATATACAATGGATGCTCCCTTCCTCAGGGCTATGGATGCCCCGTTTTTGTTGCACTGCTCACAGCGCACACGGCCAATGCTTGAAGCCCTGGTGTATTTGCAGAATTCACAGAAATTGGAACCCTCCGTTACCGCCACCCCGTCCGCATTCGTCGTAATCACGGCGATATCGCTGGTTTCCGAATAAGCATCCTGGATCTTCTGCAAAGTTTCTAGGTCAATCAAGTCGGTTAATTGCAGCTCATAATCCATAATATCCATATGTATGCTGCCTCCTTCCCATACTTTTCCGATTTTCTGCCAAAATTATTGAATCAAACTTTCGATCGTGCTTAAAAGTTTTTCGCGGTTGACCGGTTTAAGCAGGTAACTCTGCGGCTTGAGCATAAGTGCTTCCTGGATTTTTTTTGTTTCGGTAACTCCTGTTAGAAAGACCACCGGGATATCTTTTGTCGCCTCGTTTGCCCGAAGCTGCTCGAGCACAGCAGGTCCGTTTTCCCCGGGCATCTCATAGTCGAGCAGGATAAGGTCCGTCATCCTGCGCTCAAGGAATTTCATGGCAATTTTCCCGCTGACTGCCGTTGCCACATCATATGTTTCATGCAGGTATTCCTTGATTAATTTAAGCATCATGGAATTATCATCCACAACAAGCACATGCTTGCGCCCGCGGTTTGCCATAGCCCCCCCAAGCTGTGCCGCCACGGATGGGGACAATGATTTTGATGCGAAGATTCCTGGTGGGATGGCCTCCGGCTCAAAAGAAGGCTTTTGCGCCTCCATCCGCGGTCTTCCCTCCAAAAGCTTCGAGATCCTCGCGGTGATTGCTGGTATTGAAATCGGGCGGTACAATGTAAGGTCAAAGAGATTTATCGCAATCCTCTCAACCTCATCGCACTCCTCCTTCGCGCCGATTAAAACAATGGGTATGCGCGTTTCCATCATCCTGAACTTCGCATTGATAAGCTGGTTGATATTGTCGCGCGACTCCCCTGAAATACAATAAACAAAGACATCCGGCTTATAAAAGGAGAGGTGCCTTATCATATCATCATAGCGGTTCGATGTCGTTACGGCCTCAAAATCATCACTCATCTGGGAAAAGAAATCATCGATTATGGTATTGTTCTTTCCCGATATCAAAATCTTATATTTCATAATTTATATCCTTTCTGCTGTTATAGGCATTCTTTGTACTCCCCAAAGTTAAGTATAGGCGGTTTTTCACACCAACCGTTTTTTAGCAGCTCCTAAAACCCGCCCTTCATAAGCCCCGGGAAGGAAGAACCCGGAAATGAGAAGGTTGCAAAGTAATCCTGCGGTGTTTCAGCGCGCCTTATCTGCTTTACGGAACCATCCTCCATCAGAAGAAGTTCCGCGGATCTTAATTTCCCGTTGTAATTATATCCCATCGAAAAACCGTGCGCCCCGGTATCATGGATGGCGAGATAATCCCCTACCTCAATTTCCGGAAGCATCCTGTCAATTGCAAATTTATCATTGTTCTCGCAGAGCGAGCCCGTGATATCATATTTATGGTCGCAGGCTGCGTCTTCCTTGCCGAGAACCGTGATATGGTGATACGCTCCGTACATGGCAGGGCGCATCAGGTTGACGGCGCAGGCATCCACGCCGATATACTCTTTATAGGTGTGTTTCTCGTGGATGACCTGCGTGATAAGATGCCCGTAAGGAGCTAACATAAAACGCCCGAGTTCGGTAAAGACCGCCACATCCCCCATCCCCGCCGGAATCAGTATCTCCTCGTAGGCTTTGCGCACGCCCTCACCGATTATCTCTATATTGTTTGGTTCCTGCCCCGGACAGTACGGAATACCAATGCCGCCCGACAGGTTGATAAAACGGATGTGTGCGCCCGTCTTTTCTGCAAGTTCCACCGCAAGGGTAAAGAGCGTCCCCGCAAGTTTCGGATAATAATCATTGGTAACTGTGTTGCTGACCAGAAAGGAATGCAGACCAAAATGCTTTGCACCAAGTTTTCCAAGCCGTGTAAATGCCGCAAAGATCTGTTCCTTTGTCATGCCATATTTCGCATCGCCCGGATTATCCATAATCCCGTTGCTGATCTTATACACCCCGCCCGGGTTATAGCGGCAGCAAACTGTTTCCGGCACCCCGCATTCTCTCTCAAGGAAATCAATCATTGTGTAATCATCCAGATTAATATATGCTCCGAGTTGCTTCGCCTTTGCAAATTCTCCCTCCGGCGTATCATTTGAGGAAAACATAATATTCTCCCCCGTAATTCCTGCTGCCTCCGAGAGCATAAGTTCCGTTAAGGAAGCGCAGTCCGTACCGCACCCCTCCTCCTTTAAAATCTGTAAAATATATGGGTTCGGGGTCGCTTTCACGGCAAAATATTCCTTGAAGCCCGCATTCCATGAAAATGCTGCCCTAAGCCGCCTCGCATTTTCCCTGATCGCCCGCTCGTCATAGATATGGAATGGGGTTTTATATGTTTTTACAATCTCCTCCACCTGCTGCTTTGTAACAAAGGGTTTCTTTCCATTCATTTCCTTTATTCTCCTTATTTTTACTTTCATTTTTTCTGTTCAATTTCTCTTCTATCTGGCTGGGTAAGGGAATGGCTTTTCATTATTTCAACCACTTCCCCCGCCGCCATCCCATTATCAAAAGGATTGTACTTTTCCACAAAACGCCGGTACTTCTCCAGGTACCCATCCGCCGCATGTCCGCGGATCGCCTCAATTAGCGCGTCCGTTGTGGTGACAATCGGTCCCGGCGCTTCCTTTTCGAAATCAAAATAGAACCCCCTGAGCGTGTCCCGGTAGTTTTTAAGATCATAGGCAAAAAAATACATCGGTCTGTTTAAGATGCTGTAATCAAACATTACGGACGAGTAATCCGTAATCAACAGATCGGCAATCAGATAAAGTCCTGAAATATCCACCCCATCCCCCACCGCCCGGACAAAATCTGTATCAAAGTTCAGCCCCTCCTCACGAACCATATAATGGTATTTCACCACAAAGATGTAGGAATCCCCGAACGCCTCCTTCATCTTTTTAAAATCCAGTTCCGAACCAAAACAGTAATCTTTCTCATTATAGTAGGAATCATCCCGCCAGGTTGGAGCATAGAGCATAACTTTTTTGTTATCTGCAATCCCCAATTGTTCCCTGAGCTTTTTGACAGGAAAATCCATATTGGCTGTGCTATCTTTCCCCGCAGCTTCCCCCCGCTTGCAGCGCGGATCATTCTCCCGTCCATATATATTATTCCACCTGCACAAAATATCATTTCTCGGATACCCGGTTTCAAGTATTTTGCCCCGGTATGCAAATGCGCGCCGAAATACAGCACTTGAAAACGGATTCTGGGAGAGCAGGTAATCCCAGGTTGCAGAGTTTTTGCAGAATTCTTCCTTATATTCCGACAGGCTCTGCCCGCCCGCCATATGCAGTTCTTTTAAATCGAGTGCAAGCCTCTTTAGCGGCGTGCCGTGCCAGGTCTGGATATAGAGGGTTTTCCTGCGCTTGACCATATAGTTTTGGAATCTTGTATCAGAAACCCATATCCCCGCCACCGCCATTATAAGATAATAGAACAACCTTGCATTTTTCAGCGGACGCACCCCCTTTGGCAGCTCGTCCCGAAAACGGTTCGGCTCATCAAAAATATAATAGCAGTGGAAGGTCTTTGTAAGTTTCTGCCGTGCCATCTCCTCGCAGATTGCACGGGGGTTTCCGGTGTAATTTCGCCCTAAGCTGCTCATAAAGACAACCACCCTGCGCCTTACCGGCAGCAGGTGCGCCATGGCGTGGTAGCAGGCAAGCACCACTTTTTTTGCCGCCTGCTTAACCTTTCCTTTCACTCCGCCGCTCCTTTTTCCGCCTTTTTTGCCATATCTTTTTCGTGCAGGTCGGATTTGATTTTCGTCGTTGAAATCCCCTCGGTGCGCGGCAGGTAAATCACCTCACAATAATCTTTCAGGAAATCAAATTTTCCCTTCCAGTCATCGCCCATCACAAAGACATCCACCTGATTGCCCACCACATCGTCAATTTTCTGCTCCCAGTTATATTCCGGTATCACCTCGTCCACATAGCGGATCGCCTCGAGAATCAGCTTGCGGTCTTCGTAGCTGTAGTACGCTTTCTTGTTCTTTATCGCGTTAAATTCGTCCGTGGAAAGCACGACAATAAGGTAATCCCCAAGTTCCCTTGCACGGCGCAGGATATTGATATGCCCCGCATGGAGCAGATCAAATGTGCCGTATGTAATTACTTTTTTCACTGTCATTCTCCTTTCTTTTCCCCCTCTTTTACAGCCTCGTTGGTTTCCACCACCGAAGCCACATAGATCGGGCGGTTCTTCACTTCAAGATAAGTCTTCCCCAGATATTGCCCTAATATACCCATGCCAAAAAGCTGCAAGCCGCCAACACCCAAAATCATGCAGGCAAGCGACGGCCAGCCGCCAATCGGATCTCCCCACAAAACCGTTTTCACAACGATATAGAGTATGGCAAAGATGGCAAAGGTAAAGAAAAGCGCCCCGATAAACGACACCAGGGCAAGCGGCGCGGTCGAATAGCCGATAATGCCCTCCATCGAATATTTCACCAACTTCCAAAACGACCATTTTGTTTTTCCTGCCGCGCGCTCCACATTCTCGTAGGGAATCCATTTTGTTTTAAAACCGACCCAACTGAAAATCCCCTTGGTAAAACGGTTGCGCTCACTCATTAAAAGAACTGCATTTACCATCGCGCGGCTCATTAGGCGGTAGTCAACTTCCCCCTCCACCACCTCGATCTGGCTTAATTTTGCAAGCACACGGTAAAAGCGCCGCGAAACAAAAGAGCGCAGCCTCGGCTCCCCCTTGCGCGATATCCTCTGTGCGGCAGCGCTGTCATACCCCTCCTTTGTCAGCGCGTCGAACATCGGAATAAGCAGCGCGGGCGGATGCTGCAAGTCCGCATCAATCACCGCCACATAGTCGCCCGTGGCATGTTCAAGCCCCGCATACATTGCCGCCTCCTTGCCAAAATTGCGCGAGAACGATAGGAAACATACCCTTTTATCCTCCCTGCGCAGTTCCTGCATCTTTTTAAGTGTCCCGTCCGAGGAGCCATCATTGACAAACATAAACTCAAAATCCGCCCGCAAGGAAAGTTCCCCCGCAACCCGGCAAATCTCCTTATAAAACAGCTCGATAACGGCCTCCTCATTGTAACATGGGACGACCGCCGTGATTTTTTTCTTATCCACTATGCTTCCTCTTTCCCGAGCGCCCCGCAGAGGAACCTAAGCGACTCCGCGCGCAGCGCTTCCACCCTTTTTTTCAGCTCCCTTGGATTTTTTATCTTAAACTGCTTCATATCCTTAAAATCGCGCGCCTCATACAATATATGGTCTTCAAGACCAAGGGAGCGCAAAAGGTCAACCGTGCGGCTCCCGGTCTTTGAATGCAGCATCGAGAGGAAGGGGCGGCCATAGATTATCGCAAAAACAGTCCCGTGGAATGAATTCGTAATCACGTACTCCGCACCCTCCATCTCACCCAAGAATTCCCCAGGAGTGTGCGTGTAAAAGGATTCCAGCTCGTTCCGAAAAATCCTGCCGGGCTTTCGCTGGATAACGGGAAGCCCCGTCGCAATGGAGATATTGTCCGCAAGCTGCACCAGCCTGCGGTTTGTTTCCATCATATATACAAGGATGTATCGCTCCGCCCTCTTTGTGGGAACCTTGATTTCTTCATATTCCTCGCGCAAAAGCAAAAGTGTCGGGTCAAGTACCACTGACGGTTCCTGCCCTGTCACCTCCGCCACCGCGCCCACCGCAGAATCTTCCCTTACAGAAACCGCAGTAAATTTTTTGAGCGACTCCCCAAAGTTGTTGCGGTACTGTGCCGGGAAGCGCTCCCGCCCGATACTTGCGGCATAGGATACCCTCCTGCTGCCCTTTTCTGCAAATTCCAGAAGATAGGCTGGGTCAAATCCCCCCGTATGGTCGGGGTTCCAGACCTGGTCGCTCCCCACAATATAGCAGTCAAGTCCCGGCGGGTTTGAAATAAGTTCCTCATAGATTGTATAATCCCCCACAAGCTCAAAATGTTCGCGCAGGAATCTCTGGTACCTGGTATATTTTATTTTCAGTTTGCGCCGCCTTGCCCGCACTTCCCTTTTTTTAAGATACTGCATGCGCTTTGCCCATGTATCAAGGCGCGGCACGGTGTAAAGCCGGTCGATAACCTCCGGATGATAATTTACGATGCAGGGTGTCACCCCCAGTTTTTTTATTGCCTTCTGCAACGCCCACGCCTGCAAGGTTGCCCCGTAATTATGGGCACTGTGAAATGTGACCACTCCCGTTTTCATCCCAATTCCCCCTCCTCTATAACAGGCTCTTTCCCTCCGTGCTGCCCTTCGCGGATCTCATCAAGGATCCTGTCCACCTCAAGCACTTTCGCCCCGGTAATAATCCGCTCCACCTTCCCCTCCTCAATCGCTGTGCAGGAAAGTTTATTTAGTTCCTCATTTCCTACCACATAGTTATAAAGCCCCAGATGTTTTATAACATAACCCACATTTTTCCGGTATTTTCGCTTTTTCCGATACAAGATATCCTGGTAGGAAAGAAAATTATAAATTTTTGGCACGTTAAAGCATCCGCAGATATGATGGATCAGACGGTCGCGGTTACTCATATTGACCAGATAGTCAATCCGGATATTTCCAAAATACTTCTCCTTCTCAATCTGTGCCAGATGGTTAATCTGGCGGTCGGTAAAGCGTCCGGACAGATTGAACCGGAATGCGAAAATGCAGGCGATCCGGCTTTTTATCGTGTAATTCACATCAAACATCAGCGGCAGGTAGCCGATTTCACGCCGGAACAGGGATAGTTTGCGGCTCGCCTCCCTGACATTCTGCGCTTTCATACAGAAAAAATAGTTGTAATTTTCCCGGTCAAGCGAATTCAGCCGCTTAATGCGCTTTGTGGTGTTGGCATCCTTTGCCAGCGCGTTAATCATAATAAGCACATTCTCCTTCCCGTTGCTAAAAGGCTTTTCCACCAAAAAGCGGGGCTCCTTCCCCAAAAAGAGAAACTCACAGACCGCCGCCGCCGTGTCCTCCTTATCGTAAGGGCAGTAAGTTTCCCTAAATTTTTCATAGTGCACTTCTTCCTCGTCGTTAATTTTCTCCATAAGGCTTAAAACGGTATCCGCCTTTGGAAATTCAATCTCATCGAGGTCGATATACATGCCGCGGTCGCCGAGATATTCCTTTCTGTCATAGGTAAAAAGGATGATCTTTTTGCCCGAAACCGCATAGTCAAACATAATGCTTGAATAATCCGTTATCAGCATGTCGGTCGCATTCAGGAAATCATATGTTTCATACTCGTCCGGGAACGGGCGGATATGCTCAAAATCATCATAGTTAAGCCCCTCCTTCACATAGGGGTGGAGCTTTACAAAAAGCACCTGGTTTTCCTCCAGCGCCCCGTCGATATCATAAAGATAATTGCCGATCTGCTCGATCTGCTTCTTGTTTTCTTTCTTGCTTAAAAGCCCGCGCCAGGTCGGCATATACGCCATCACCTTCATATCGGAAATCCCCATCTCCCCGCGTATAATCTCCCTGCGCTCGCTGGCAAAAAACGCGGAATTGCGCGGGTAGCCGGAAAGCATGATTTTGCCCTGATAGAACTCCCTAATCATATAATCATCAAGGAACACATCCCTTGAAAACCCGTTCTGGTAAAGCAGGTAATCGGCGATCATAAAATTCCTCTGCACATTGCCAAGGGCATACTCGCGCTGCGGTACAATGCGCCCCATCGCTTTTAGCGGCGTGCCGTGCCAGGTGTTTAAGTACACCTGCCCGTCCCGCTTGATATAGTAGCTGGCAAGGCTTGTATCCGTCACCAGATACTTCGCCGTCGCAAGCATTTTCAGATAGGCGGTTGAATTGTAGGGCAGGATGGTAACAAAATCAATCCCGTAGTGAAGAAGGCGCTCCTGCCACATATCCATAAGTTCCTCACAGAGAGTCAGATAAACATCTAACCTGCGGAATTGTTCCGTCTTCATTGCCATAAGCATATGGAAAATATTTCCAGCTACATCATCGCCATGCTTTGATTCAAAAAGCACCTGGTTCTCGGATACCGGAAGTTTTAAATAGTATTTTGTATATTCCACATCGCGCGGCATGGAAAAAAGCTTGAGCAGGCTGCTTTTTTCTTTGAGATAGCGGAACTTATGCCTGCGCTTAATAAAAGTATCCCACTTTTTCTTTTTCCTTATAAAATAGCGTTTTATCCTGATACCCGCCTGCAAGACTTTCAGCGGCATTTTTTCCCGAACCCAAAGGCGGCGCAGCATTTTGCGCTTGCTTTTATAGAGCGGCAGCATCCTTTTGCTGCTCTCAGAAGCGGAATATTTTAAATAGCGGTTCTGCTGCCACCCGGAAAAATTCTTCTCAAGGTAATCCATCGTCATGCGCACAATCCGCTGTTTTAAGTCAAACATCCCCCGGTTTTCAAGCGACTGCCTGCGTTTGCTGTCAAAAATCAGGTTCAGTCTTAGGAGCAGATGGCGCACACAGATATACTCAATCTCCTCATAAAACTCCGTGAAATGCCCGTTCGCCTTTAAGCTGTCCACCATCAGGGAGAGAGCCGGGATAATATCGAGCGTATGTTCATTCAGCGAATTCAGAAAGCTCGTCGTCGATGCCCTGCGGTAATTATACAGACGTTTCTTCACTACCCCAATGCGCACCGCATCGCACAAAACAGGGTACATAATCGCCAGGTCCTCAAATCGCAGCCCCTGCGGAAACGGGTATCTGGCAATTAATTCGCGCCTGTAGAGCTTGTCCCACGGAAATGGTGAAATGTGGGTCAGCTCAAATTTATTTTCATGTATGGAAAAATCGCTCTCATAACTCACATTGTAAGATTTACTTTTTGTGCGCACAAGCTTTTTGGTCAGCGTTTTTTCCCGCACATCATAGTATTTGCATATAACTATGTCATCTTCCCCCTGCACCGCCTTCTCATACATCAGCTCGCACATATTGGACGCGATAAAATCATCGCTGTCCACAAAAAGGATATATTCGCCCACCGCCTTTGTGACACCAAAATTGCGCGCATGGCTTACACCCTGGTTTTCGATATGGTACACATGCAGTATATCCCTGTATTTTTCTTCATATTCCTGCAAAATCTGCACCGACTGGTCCGTGCTCCCGTCATCCACAGCTATAACCTCAACCCCGTCAAGCGTCTGGCCGCAGGTGCTGTCAAGGCACTGGCACAGATAGTTCTCTACATTATATATCGGTATAACGATACTTACCTTTATATCCGGCACAATTATCCCTCCTGGTCTGAAAATACAAAAGTACCCCTTTTAGGAATCTAACCTGAATCCTGTTAATTATACTCTACTTTTGTTTCACAAGCAAGATTTTCCTGCACAAACGAACAAATTTTCGATTTTTCCGTTTTATGATTGCGAAACCCGGGGGGATTGTGCTATACTTACAGGGCAGGAAATGTCATTTGAATGATTTGAAAGAAGCGAGGAATATTATGGAACAGTATAACGGCAGTCAGATCATGGTTCTTGAAGGGCTCGAGGCAGTGCGCAAGCGCCCCGGCATGTACATCGGGAGCACCGGGACGCGCGGGCTTCACCACCTGATCTGGGAAATTTTAGATAACGGTATTGACGAACATCTGGCGGGCTACTGCAAACAGATTGATATTGTGATGAAAAAGGACGGCGGCATCTGCATCACAGACCACGGGCGCGGCGTGCCGACCGACATCCACCCCACAAAGCACATCCCAACAGCGCGCGTGGTCTACACCATCCTGCACGCGGGCGGCAAATTCGGCAACTCGGCCTACAAGGTTTCCGGCGGTCTGCACGGTGTGGGCGCTTCGGTGGTCAACGCACTCTCCTCCCGGATGATCGTTGAGATCAAGCGCGACGGAAAAATTTACCGGGATGAATATAAAGACGGGGGGCATCCGGTGACGGAACTTGTGGACGGACTGCTGCCCGTGGTTGGAAAATGCAATAAATCCGACACGGGCACGCGCGTCACCTTCTACCCGGATGACTCGATTTTTGAAACTGTGGAATTTAAGGAAGAAACCATCTGCAAACGTTTAAAGGAGGTCGCATATCTAAACCGCGGCCTAAAACTTTGTTTTGTGAACGAGTATACCGGCGAGCAAAAGACCTACGAGGAAACTCTGGGTATCAAGAGCTTTGTTTCCTATCTGAACCGCGAGGCAAATGTGCTGCACGCCGAACCAATCTATATTGAGGGCAAGAGCGGGGATATCTGGGTGGAAATCGCCTTCCAGTACACGGACAATTTCACTGAGCAGATAAACTCCTACTGCAACCGCATCAACGTCGTGGATGGCGGCACGCTTGTAACCGGCTTTAAGACGGCGCTCACGCGCGTGATGAACCAGTATGCGAGGGAACTGGGCTACCTGAAAGAAAAGGATGAGAACCTTGACGGGCGGGATATCAGAAACGGCATTGTGACCATAATCTCCATCAAGCACCCCGACCCGCAGTTTGAGGGGCAGACAAAAACAAAACTCGGCAACACCGACGCGAAAGGCGCGGTGGACGAAGTGTTCGCGGCGGAAGTAACCCGCTACCTTGACAAAAATATAGAGGTATTAAAGACAATCCTCGACAATTCCATACGCTCCTACAGCGCGAGGAAGGCGGGGGATAAGGCGCGGGGCGCAGTATTAAAACAGCTAAACGATGTGGATACCAAGAGTAAGCTCGCCTCCTGCTCCTCTAAAAAGCCGGAGGAATGCGAGGTCTATATTGTCGAGGGGGATTCCGCGGGCGGCACCGTAAAGACTGCGCGCAACCGCAAAACTCAGGCAGTGCTTCCGCTGCGCGGAAAGATCTTAAACGTCGAGAAGGCAACTCTCGACAAAATCTTGGTCAACAACGAAATCAAGACGATGATCGCGTCATTCGGATGCGGTATCGGGGAGGATTTTGATATTTCAAAACTGCGATACGGAAAAATAATTATCCTGACCGATGCCGATGTGGACGGCGCGCATATCAGCACGCTGCTTTTGACTTTCTTCTACCGCTTTATGCCGGAGCTTATCACAAACGGCAGGGTGTACCGCGGAATGCCCCCTCTCTACAAGGTGGAGTACGAGGGGAATGAAAGGGGAAAAAAGAAAAAAAAGTCACAGTATCTCTTTGATGATTTCGAGTTGGAAAAGTTCCGCAAAACCGGGAAGAAAATCCTTGCCCTACAGCGCTATAAGGGACTTGGCGAGATGGATGCAAACCAGCTCTGGGAAACGACACTAAACCCGGAAACCCGCATTCTTGCACAGGTTTCGCTCTCCGATACCGTGGAGGCTGACGAGGTCACCACCCTGCTTATGGGCAGCAACGTACCCCCGAGGCGGGCGTTTATTATCGAGGAAGCAAAGTACGCGAAACTCGATATCTGATCTGAAACAGGGACAAAATTCCTGTAAGGACCCGATGTAGAAAACGGGAACATATAAATGCCGTCTGCCGACGGCGGAATGAGAGGAACCATGAAGACGGACAATATTATACAGCTTGATTTTTCAGAGGAAATGAAAACCTCCTACCGCAACTACGCGATGAACGTTATTATAGACCGGGCGCTGCCGGATGTGAGGGACGGCTTAAAACCGGTTCAGCGCCGCATCCTCTACTCGATGACCGAACTTGGGCTTGACCCGAAAAAGCCGCACAGAAAGAGCGCCCGCATTGTCGGCGATACCATGGGTAAGTACCACCCGCACGGCGACTCTTCAATCTATGACGCGCTGGTACATATGTCGGAGGAATTTTCCATGCAGATTCCGCTTGTGGACGGGCATGGTAATTTCGGCTCCATCGACGGCGACCCGCCTGCCGCAATGCGTTACACCGAGGCGCGCCTGTCTTTTGGTGCGATGGCACTGCTCGACAATCTCGACAAGAACCTGGTCGAGTTCGTGCCGAATTTCGATGACAGCGAGAAGGAACCAAAAGTTCTTCCCGCGATGCTGCCAAACCTGCTAATCAACGGCACCACCGGCATCGCGGTCGGCATGGCAACCAATATGCCGCCGCACAACCCAGCCGAAATTATAAACGCCGTCACCGCCTACATGGACAAGCCGGACATCTCGGTTCCTGAACTGATGAAATATGTTCCGGGACCGGATTTTCCGACGGGCGGCACAATTGTAAATGGCAATGACCTTCAAAGTATTTACGAGACGGGCGAGGGCAAAATTAAAGTCCGCTCCGCCATCGAGATCGAGCCTTCCGACGGCGGGCGCAAAAATATTGTGATCACACAGATCCCGTTCCCGTGTGCCGGGAACAAGCTTAAACTGGTGGAAAGCCTTGTTTCCCTGATGAAAGACAAGGTTTTTGACGAGATCTATGATGTGCGCGACGAGTCTTCCGCCGATGTGCGGATTGTTATAGAGGTAAAAAAGGACCGCGATATCGACAATCTTTTAAATGGTCTTTACAAAAAAAGCCCAATGGAGGATACATACGGCGTAAATATGCTTGCCATCAAGGATAACCAGCCGGTTCTTTTTAATCTGAAAACTTTGATTGAGGAGTTTGTCCTGTTCCAGGAAATACTCTACACCCGCCAGTACGAGCATCTTCTTGACAAGGCTAAAAAGCGCCAGGAAATAGTTAACGGCCTGATACGAGCGGTTGATATAATCGACCTGATAATCGAGATCCTGCGCGGTTCCACTTCTGTTTCACAGGCTAAAGCCTGCCTTATGGAGGGGAAAACAGAAGGGATCACATTCAAGCTGAAATCCTCGGAAAAAACAGCGGCAACCCTCGATTTTACGGAGCGCCAGGCGGAGGCGATCCTCACCATGCAGCTTTCCAAGCTGATCGGCCTGGAACTGTTGAAACTGCACGATGAGAATAAAGAACTGTCCGCACAGGTTGAAGAGTACAATGATATTTTAGGAAACAAGAAGTCACTCTACCGCGTAATAAAAAATAACCTTAAAAACTACAAAAAGCAGTTTAACCACGAAAGGCGCACCAAAATCACCCATGCCGAACTGGCAAACTATGTGGAGGAAGTCCGCATAGAGGATATCTATGTGCTGATTGATAAATTCGGCTATACAAAGTGTGTTGATTCTGCCACCTACTCGCGCACGACGGAAGAAAATCTCAGGGAATACATCCATATTATACGGATGAAGAGCAACGACAAGCTCTGCCTGTTCACGCGCGAGGGCAATATGCACCAGATAAAGGCAGCCGCCATCCCGCGCTGCCGCATCCGCGACAAGGGCACACTTATCCAGAACCTCTGCAAACTGGACAAGGAAACAGTACTAACTTACCTGTCTTTTGAGGAGCTTTTCGAGTCGCAGCTTTTCTTTGCTACCAGATTCGGGTATGTAAAACTTGTATCCGGGATTGAATTTGAAACTAACCGCTCCGTAATCGCTTCCACAAAGCTGGAGGAGGGGGACACCCTGGTCTGCGCAGCGCCGCTTTCCGCCTCACAGGTTATGGAAAATACAACGAAAGTTATCCTGCTTACTAAGGACGGACTCTCCCTAGGTTTTGACCTTAAAGAGGTGCCGGAACTAAAAAAGAGCGGGCGCGGCGTTAAGGGAATCCTCCTTGAGAAAGCGGATGCCGTGATTCTTGCAGCCGCCATCCCGCAGATCGCTGAAACCTTCGAGCATGACGGGAAATTTTATTCCGCCAGGAAAATAAAGAACCGCGGGCGCGGTGTAAAGGGACAAAAGGCGAATTTAAGTATCTAATATCCGAAAAAGCTTCTGTCGCCCGGTGTCACGGTTTGGCGCGAAGATCACGCCAAATCAGGGCGTGCAGATGGCGTGAATTTTGTGATTGGAGGACGATAATGGAGTGCAAGAAACAATTGGGAACAATGGAGATGGAAACTGCTATTGAAACAGTAAAAAAGATTCTCCATATTCTTCACGAAAAAAGATATGAAGATCTGCCCTCCTGTGTGGACGAGATGGAGTGGAGCGACACAGCGCAAATCCGGGAGTGCATACAGGGTACACTGGACATAAACGGTTTTGATACTTTTGATGAGTACGGCGTTCCCTGCAATTTCCACCCTAGATACGAATACCATCATAAAGTGGACTTTTATGAACACTCTGATGGTTTTTGGGCGGAGTATGATTTAACCTCCGGGGGAGAACTGGTCAATCTGCGTTTGCAGCTAAAGTTTTTATATTTGAAAGACGGGCTGAAATGTATCTTTCATACGATAGACCCGACATAACAACCAAAGATATTGAAACAACTTCCAGTGTGCAGAATTATAGCCAGTTGACAGCGAAATTCATCCATACATTATCCCTGTTTTGTTTGATAGTTCAAATTTTCAGTGGTGTGGGAAATGAAAAAGAAATAACAGCCCAGCCCGGGCTTTGACAAAATCCAAGCCACGAAGGAAAGAGGATAACGGCAAAATCCCACACAGAGTAAGCCGCTTTATTGAAGAAAGATTCCCCTGTTTTCGCTCTTATAAGTAAAAACAGGGGAATCTTTCTGGTTTTTAAGCCTAACAGGCACACTGTCTTAACAATACAAGGGGTTTAAAATATACTAAAACTAATTCCTATTTTCACAGTTTTACAAAAATTTCCGTTTCCTTTTTTAAGTCTTCCACAATTGCCTGGTTTTCTTCCATCCTAAGATTGATGCGCCCCACATCCGCAACCAGATTTTGTGTGCTGTCCGCCGCACCGGAAACTCCCTTAACACCCCCGTCAATCGCAAGTGAGATCCTGCGGATGGAATCCGCGATCTGATCCATCTCATTGCGCAGTCGGTCAGTTTTTTCTGAAAATTCATCCATCGTGCCTTCAATATAAGATGCCGCCTCTTCATAGTGCTTACTTCTGTCCACAAATTTTCCAAATTCTGTAAGAACCGCCCCGTTTACATAGCCAATCATATCGGTGGCGCTGTCCGAAAGATTATGTACGGACTGGATTACAACATTGTTAATCTGCTGGATATGGCTTGCCGTTTCGCGGCACGAATCTGCCAACTGGCGGATTTCCTCAGCAACCACGGCAAACCCCCTCCCTGCATCCCCCGCCCTTGCTGCCTCAATGGAGGCATTTAATGCTAACAGATTGGTCTGGGAAGATATATTTAAGATATCGTTGGTCAGAGTATTAACCTGGTCAACACTCTTTGAATCGAGGATGGCTCGGTTTAACACTTCCCCGATCTCCCTGACCCTCCGATCCGTTTCCTCCATACTGTTTTTTGCATCCCCCGCCATCGCGTCCGCATCCGCCCTCATATTTTTTGCATAATCATTTATTTCGGCAGATTTATCCGCAATGCGGTTTACATTCTCCTGTACCACGGAAGCATTCTGGTTGATGGTGCCGGTCGAACTTGATACATCCTGCATGGTCGCAGATAATTGGTTTGTGACTGCGGAGAGATCGGAGGCGCTGTCATTGGATGCCTGCACACTTAAAAGCACCTCCCGCACAACGCTCTCCATGCGCTCCGAATTGCCCGAGATTGTTTTTAATATCTGCTGGAGCTTATCCATAAAGGTATTGATACCGCCGCCGAGCGCCGCAATCTCATCGTTATACAATATTGTAAGCCTCCTTGTCAGATCGCCCTGCCCGCGCCCGATACCCGATGTAATTTCTCCCAGTTCCCTCTTTGCTGTGGAAACCGGTTTTACAACGCGCACAAAAACAATGCCGACCGCAGCCGTAAACGCGAGAATGCTGACTACAATCGTGGCAATATTCTGGGCGAGGGATCTGTCATATACATCGCCAAGCCTCACTCGCGCCTGCCCGGACTCCGCAGTAAGTTCATCCATCATCCCTTCCAGCGTATCCAGCATGAGATTCCCATATATTTCCAAATCCCCGTTTGCGATCGCGTAAGCTTCCGTTGTTTTCCGGTCAGCGCTCTTTGCCACAAGATATAAAATGGCTTCTTTAAACCGCCCATAGGAATCTTCCAGTTCGTCCATCGGTCTGCCGTAAAACGCTTCAAATTCCAAAAGTTTCCCATCCAGTTCCTTCTCTTTTTCTTTTATTCCTTCCACAATGCGGATCATCGTGTCAAAATCCATTGCCAGTATATGTGTCAGTGCCATTTTATGTATGTTCTGCACCGATTTCTGGATTTCCGAGAGTTCCTGCGTCCCCGCCATATAATGATCCGCTATGTCGGACGCGTTTGCATTTACATTTTTGATGTTCCGTATTGCAAGGATGTTTGAGATGACCGATACAATCCCAAGGATAAGCATCGGAACCACGATCATAAGTTTAATGCTGCTGTGTCTTTTTTCCATTCCGCTTGCTCCTATTTAAAGTTCCGCAAATCCCCTTCCATCCCCCCATATTCCCCAGAGGCATTTTCTGTCCGCTCCGCTCCCATAAATCCCTCTGGGGGGGCTGTCCGGGTATTTGCTGTTTTTTAAGTTCCGCAAATCCCCTTCCATCCCCCCATATTCCCCAGAGGCATTTTCTGTCCGCTC
>CAJTOR010000003.1:0-292 GCA_910577675.1 uncultured Lachnospiraceae bacterium | reverse complement strand
TCCCTCTGGGGGGGCTGTCCGGGTATTTGCTGTTTTTTAAGTTCCGCAAATCCCCATTTATTTAATAAAGCGACGTGATTCCTTTTACCAGTTCGTCGAGGATATCCTGAAGGCTTCGCCCCTCTGGGTTCCCGGCTGCCATAAGCTCCCCAAATTCCTGTGCGGGTGTCCAGTAACTTCCGCCGATGGACTGGAGGCTTGAAAACTCTGACTGGGCAAGGATGGCTTTTATTGCCGGGGAAGTGGCAATCTCCTCCCTGGAAGATGCCTTGATATTGGATGGTCCCTGTCC
>CAJTOR010000002.1 GCA_910577675.1 uncultured Lachnospiraceae bacterium | reverse complement strand
AGCTTAAATAAAGGATTCTTGCGATATGATGTTAAAAAGAAGTGTCAAACACCCGGCACGGATAAAAATTTTGTCCTCCTCACAAACAGTTGTAATATTTGTTTTCTTTGTAACCATTGTATCAGCCATTTAAAGCCCCCCTTCCTTTGGTTCATCAACCTCTTTTGCTTGGTTGTTATACCACGTATTTTAAGTGTATTTTGGTTTGTAAATCATTTTATTCAAATTAATTTTAATTAACCTGGTTGATTAACCAAGTTAATAATGTTATAATGGTTTCATCAATATAGAAAGAGCTCAATCTTGAACGAAAGGCTACGGCTTTTACGTGAAGAAATAGGATTTTCAAGAGCCGCCTTCGGCCAGCGAATAGGTGTCAGCGGCGGCGGGAAATGTTTTTGAAAACTCCATCCAACACGATGGAACAGTTAAAGAAGAAGTTTAAAAAACCAAGTTATACTTGAAAATGAACTGCCAGATAACACGCCCAGCCATTCAAAAAAAACCACTAATGTTTCGGCATAAATAAGTAAATCTTTGTTGAGCCGGTGAAATCGAAATTATGATATATAATTCTCGACTTGCCGTAACAGACTGCGAAAATATTTTCCATTGAAACTTCAAAATTACCTTGAGAATGTTTTTTTTATCACATCCCTGTGGGAAACGAAAGTCTTTTTTTCCATATCATTTAGCTTACTATACAGAAAAGCCGCGCGAATTATATGGAATCAATAGATTTGTATACTAATTTTTTCAGGCTATGAATACAAGCGCCCCCGCATATATGGAGAAGTATCTTCACATAGAAAAACAAATAATTAGAACAAAAAATCAAACAAGAAATGGAGGAACCAATGGTAGAATTTTTAATGAAACCCAAGGTTGATTTCGCCTTTAAAGAAATCATGATGGATGAGAAAGCCCGCATCGGCTTCCTCTCCGCTGTCCTGAAAATTGATCCTACGGAAATCAAAGAAACGAAGATATTAAACACCTACCTTCAAAAGGTACATGAGGAGGATAAACAAGGCATCCTCGATGTGCGAGTTTCCATGAACGACAACACGGAAATCGACATTGAAATCCAGCTTTCCGAATTGCGGGTATGGGCTGACCGCTCCCTGTTCTACCTCTCCAAAATGTACACCGAACAAATCAAATCCGGGGAGCCTTACAATGTATTTAAGAAATGCGTAAGCATCAGTATCCTGGATTTCATCCTTTTCCCTGACGAAACAGAATTTTACTCCTGTTTCCATATCCGGGAGGACAAGCGCCAATTCCTGTACACGGACAAGATGGAATTCCACTTGATCGAGCTGCCCAAGCTCCCGCAGGAATTAAAAGATGACAAAGATGATATTTTATTATGGGCAAAGTTTATCAGTTCCGAGCGAAAGGAGGACTTTGAAATGCTGGCAACGAAGAACACTTATATCCAAAGTGCATACAAAACCCTGCAAGTCATCAGCCAGGACGACCAGAAACGGATGGAATACGAAGCTAGGGAAAAAGCAATCCGGGACTACAATCAAGGAATGTTGGAAGCAGAGGAGCGCGGGCGGGAAGAAGGCATCAAAGAGGGCGAACAGCGCGGGCGGGAAGAAGGCATCAAAGAGGGCGAACAGCGCGGGCGGGAGGAAGGCATCCTTGGCATGATAAGCGCATTTCGGGATTTCGGTCACAGCGATGCTGAAATAAAGACGGCACTGATAAAAAATTATAATCTTTCTGGGAATGATGCACAAAGATTCTTGTCAGAAATAAAATAAGCACGGAATGAATGCCATTTTCCTGGTAATCTGGAACTGTTGGCAAAATCAGCTCCGAGCGAAAGGAGGACTTTAAAATGTTGCCAACGAAGAACACTTATATCCAAAGCGTATACAATACCTTGCAGTCCATCAATTAGGACGAAGAAAAACGGATGGAATACGAAGCCAGGGAAAAGGCAATCGGGGATTAAAACCAGGAATTACTGGAAGCAGAAGAACGTAGATGGACTGCCAGTGAAAAAGCTGGTATTGAAAAAAGCAAAAAAGAAGAGAAAGAACGCACTGCTAAGAATATGCTCACATTAGCACTTCATCCAGATATTTCCAGTCACCAAAAACGAACCGTCCACCATATTTTCCTTTCCCGCTTCCCCCAATGACTTCTAGCCCCCACTCCCCCCATAACTTTCCGGATCGGACATAAAGATTTTCCCTTCCTCAATCATAAGCAGCAGGAAAATCACAGGGGAAAAGCGGAAAAGGAATCATATTAAATCGTGAATCGGCTGCTTTTTTCCTTTACCTTGTATAACCCCATCCAAGGATGGTAAAAAATTTATCATTATCTTCCATCTTAACTTCTACCACATGTTCTGCCGCATTTTCGCCGCGATATACAATCACCGCGTTACAGTGGTTCCAGCCAACTAAGAGCGGGTCGATGGTGCGCGTCAATGTCCCATCCACAAAAACCTGCGCCTTTCCAAACTTCTGGTCGCCGGAATCTTTGTAGATCAATAGCAGATCCTTGCAGGTAAGCCCGATACGATAAGGCTCCTTCGCCGCACCTGCAGGGTGCATCCAATTTTCAGGAAACTCCGGCGTGGCATAGGCATTAACATTGCGCTCAACATACTGTAACTCACAGTCACAGCCATCAAAACCCCCGGCACTTACCACAATCCCGCCATCCACATCTTTTTTGGTATATACCTCAAGCGCTTTAAATGTATCGCCATACACAGGCTCTTTTCCTGCTGCCACATCCTCCCACCCACCTGTAAGCTGCTCTTTGTCATTCTCCTCAAAAATTCCATCCCCTGCCCGCTGCCACAGATAATCAAGGCAGTCCGCCATAATGCGGTGCCCCTCGTTGCTCGGATGGTATAAATCATAAAAATACTGCCGTTTCGTAATAATCGGCTGCTCGGAATAAAACTGCGGTGTAACAGCATTTTTCAGGCTGACCATAGGAAAACCGTAGCGCTCCCCAATCGGAGCAAGACGACCCTGCAAATTGCCATCGTCCATAAATACCGAGAACAAAAGAACCACCGCCGGATGTCCCGGTCCGTTGGCTGCCATTAGCGCAAGGCTCTCAAAGCAGACCCCGTTCGTTTCATCCCCCGCGTCGTTTACCGCAAACTCAATCACAACAATATCCGGTCCATGCTCCCCCGCTTCATCAAGCACCTCCGCGCGGTAACGGCAAAGTCCCAGCTCGGACGGCGTACCCCCCACGCCCGCCTTGATAAAATGCACGTTCGATCCCGTGCCAAAACGCCTGCAAAACGCCTCGTAGGAACGGTACGCATAACTGTTTGTCGCAATCGGTTTCGCTCCCGCACCCTGCGTGATGGAACCGCCGATATAGGCGATCGTCACATCCTCCCCTGCACGCGCTTTCCTGACCGCGCGCGCTAACCGCCACAGATTCCCCTCCTGCATCAGCGAACTAAATATCATCTCCCGGTAAACATCCGATGTGAAATCAACTGGCGGATCGGGAATAAACTCCGGCACCTCATAGCCATCATTTAAATAAAATGCAACGGTCATCTTTGCCGTCATATACTCTGTAAATTCCATACGGCAGGAAGCAAGAGTGGTATCAAGGGGATTCTCCGGATAATCCGCAAGCAGGATAAGCGCCTCCGAACCATCGAGCGGAACCGTTATCTTATAATTCGTGCCGCCATAGTCCTTCTCCCGCCTACAGTTGAGCGTATAATCCATGCTTTTTCCAATATTTTCCTTTTCCTGTGCCACCGCCGTGATTCCGATACTGTGCACATATTTACGCAGCCCGGCACAGGTTTGAAGCTCCTCCGCCATCTCCTCTGGCACATCCGGCATAACAGCGCTAATCTTTGCCGCAACCCTTCCCTCAAGGAAGCTGATCTCCGCATAATTCCCGTCCTCGCGCAGCCTCCCCTCAATCACATCGTCAAGCATCAGGTAGAGTGCCGGTCTTTTTTTCGTCGGGTCTTTCGGTGCCTTCGGACCGTTTTTCATATCCGTATTCCCCATAATCATAACCATGCCTTTCCGTAACCTGCGAATGTAAACCGCAGGCACAATATTAACAAATCAAACAGGTTTGATTGCAAAAAATTTATTTTTCACATCACTCCCCCAAATCCAGTATATTCCTCGAAAGAACAGTATGGCAAGTGATTTTATGCGGGATTCCTCTCATTTTTTGCTTATTTTCCCCGCCGTCTTCAAACCTTCTTTAGCGCATTATCCCGTTTTGCATCCCCATCCATAAATTTCCTCACAACATAAAAATAGCTTGCCACCAGCACAAGATCCGCACCTGCCCACGCCATAATCTCCGCAAAAAAAATCCCGTTCTCCCCCACAAGAAGGGGCAGGAACAGCGCGGAGAGTGTGCGCATCATAAACTCCGCAATGCCGGAGAGCATCGGGAGAAATGTATTCCCCATTCCCTGCACCGCCGAGCGCACCACATGCAGAATATAGAGTATGGGCAGGAAAACACTCATCACCGCAAGATAGCGGTACGCTACCTTTAACGTCTGCACATATTCCTCCATATTTTCCCTGGAAATAAATAAGGAGAGGATACTTTTTCCAAATAAAAGCATCGCCACCCCGATAACTGCCGATGTGCCAAGCGCCACGAAAAGCGCCGCCCTCATCCCGCTTTTTATTCTTCTATATTCGCCCGCCCCGGCATTCTGCCCAACGTATGTCACCATCGTATATCCGTAGGAGGTTGCGGCGACCTCGAGCAGACCGTAAAGTTTGTTTGTCGCGGTAAACCCGGCAATAAATATAACGCCGAATTCATTGACCACCGACTGCACAGTCATACCGCCAACCGCAATTACTGCGTTCTGGAAAGCCATCGGAAGACCTAACAGCAAAAGCTTTCCCTGCCGCGCTGCATTCCCCCTGAGGACAAAATCCTTCTTAGTAAAAGCAAACACGCGCCCGCCCATCTCTCTCATGCGGTAAAGACAATAAAGGCTCGAAACAACCTGGGCGATCAGGGTGGCTGCAGCAGCCCCCGCAATCCCCAAATCAAACACAAGGACAAATAGCAAGTCCAGGGAAATATTGACGGCGGATGCTACACCCATCGCAATCAGCGGAGTTTTCGCATCCCCCATCGAGCGAAGGATGCAGGCTAACATATTGTAGAGCATCACCACTGGGATTCCCATAAAAATAACGCGCAAATAAAGAAGCGCCCCACCCATAATATCAGAAGGCGTTCTTAAAAGCACCATAAGCGGCTGTACAAAAATCTGCCCAAGTGCCAAAAGTATTACAGAGAGCATACCAGCAAGCACGCAGGAATCCGCAATGGTGCGCCTTAAATCATCCTCATGCCCCGCTCCGAATTCCTGCGCCATTTTTATGGCAAATCCCTGCGTAATCCCCTGGATAATGCCAAGCATCATCCAGTTCGTCCATTCCGCAGCCCCCACCGCGGCAAGCGCGTCAACTCCTAACGCCCTGCCAACCACCATCGTATCCACCAGGGTATAAAATTGTTGGAAAATATTTCCAAACATTAGCGGCAGCGCAAAAAACAAAATAAGCCTCGCCGGTTTCCCTTCTGTCATGTTCCTGGTATATGAAGCCATCCTACCTCCTAACCTGCAAGTTCCCTTCCCGCCTTACTGCCGTATTTCTCCCCCTTTAACTCCCTTGAAATAAACAGGAAGGAAACCGCCGCCGCAAGCCCGTCCGCTACCGGTCCCGCATACAAAATCCCGTCAATACCGATTGCTATAGGCAGTAGCAGGATGAGCGGAAGCAGGAAAATTATCTGGCGCGTAAGGGATAAAAACATGCCCATAAACGGCTTGCCGATGGCAGTAAAACAATTTGATGTCAGCGGCTGGAAGAAATTCAGGAAGGTGAAAAATAAAAATACCCTGAAATAACTTACAGAAAATGCAATATATTCCTCCGAACCTTCCCCGAAAATTTTTATGATCGGGCGCGGGAACAACTGAAACAGCGCGAACGCCACCACCGAGATTGCAAAACCGACCGATGCCGATGTAAGGAATGCCTCCTTGGCGCGTTTGTATTTCCCCGCACCGTAATTAAAACTGATAATCGGCTGCAGCCCCTGCGAAAGCCCTATAATAAAGGAAAAATATACCTGGTTTACCTTGGAGATAATGCCCGCGCAGGCAAGCGGTACTTCCTCGCCGTAATTTGACTGCCCCCCGTAATAGGTCAGGGATTTGTTCATTACTAGCTGCACCACCATCATGGCAAGCTGGTTGCTGCACGGCGCTGCGCCAAGCGATGCCACGCGCGCCATACAGTCGCTGCGCGGACGAAGGTGCCTTAATTTTACAGAAACCGTCTTGCAGTGCGAAAGATAATACATTGCGAGGAATCCCGACACATACTGTCCGATAATCGTCGCGAGCGCCGCCCCCGCCATCCCCATATCAAACCCGAAAACAAAAAGGGCATCTAAGATGGTATTGATTACCGCACCCACAATATTGCAGACCATCGAAAAATTGGGGCTGCCGTCCGCGCGGATCAAATGCCCCCCGCCGCTTGCAAATATCAGCATTGGAAATCCTATGGAAGTAATGCTGACATAGGTGTGCGCATACCCCATAATGCTTTCCGGCGCGCCAAAAAAGCGCAGCATCGGATCAAGGAAAAGCTGCGTGACAAGGAACAGAAGCGTTCCTAGCAGAAACATCCCCGTCATCGAATTCCCCATATAGTAGACTGCCTTCTCGTCATCCCCCGCACCCTTGGCAAGGTTAAAAGCCGCAGCGCCGCCAATGCCAAAGAGCAGCGCGATCGCAATACAGCAGGTGGAGAGTGGGAATGCAATATTGGTCGCCGCATTCCCAAGCTCCCCGACACTGTTTCCGATAAAATACTGATCCACAATATTATACAGGGCGCTCGTAAGCATCGCGACAATGCTCGGCACGGTAAATTTCATAAGCAGACTGTGAACCGGCAGGGTACCGAGTGGATTCTCTTTTCTTTTCTCCTGTTCTTGCATAACTAACTCCATTTCTCAAAGCGTGTTTACGTTCTTTCTACAATATTTCCTTTCTCAGTTCCTCCCCGCTCTTTGCGCTCAGATATGCCGGCGCTATATCAAGGAGCGTCCTGCATCCTGTTTCCCCTTTAAGAGCCAGGCGGTGCACCGCCCTCGCGCATGCCACCAGCACGCTTGCCGTAAACTCCGGATTCGAGTCAAGCTTTAGCTGATATTCAATCACATGCCCATTCTCTTTCTCCCAGCCGGTCACGCCGCTGCGGATAACAAAACCTCCGTGCGGAATGCCGCTGTGGTTTTTAAGAAGTTCCTCCTCGCTGATAAAGTGGACGGTCGTATCATAATCAGCAAAATAATTCGGCATGGTCTTGATTTCCTTTTCTATCTCTGCCGAGTCAGCACCGGGCTCAAGTACTACATAGCATTCCCTTGTATGCTTTTGTCTTGCGGTAAGTTCTGGATTTTTTCCGGCGCGCACCAAACTTAATGCCCCGTCTACCGGAACCGTATATTGCTTTGCATTCTTCACTCCCGGAATGCGCCTTATGGCATCGGAATGCCCCTGGCTGACACCCCTGCCCCAGAATGTATAATCATTTCCCTCCGGCAAAATCGCCCCCGCATAAAGGCGGTTTAATGAAAACATGCCCGGGTCCCAGCCCGCGCTGATTATTGCCACATGTCCCCCCTCGTTTGCCGCTGCATCAACATTTGCATAATGCTCCGGAATGCGCGCGTGCGTATCAAAACTATCCACAACATTAAAATACTTTGCATACTCCGGTGTTTGTTCTGGCAGGTCGGTCGCACTGCCCCCACACAGGATCATCACATCGATCCTGTCCTTCCACATAACTGCTTCCGAAAGCGGACGGACAGCGACCTGCTCTGTAAGAATGGACACTGTTTCCGGGTTCCTGCGGGTAAACACCGCCACAAGCTCCATATCCGGATTCTGGCGGATAGCACATTCCACCCCGCGCGCAAGATTGCCGTAACCTAAAATTCCAATTTTCGTACTCATAAAAAATTCCCCTTTCCTATATTTAAGCGGACGAAATTCGACACTCCCCATACTTTACCACAACTTATTTTAGCCTTCAAGCCATTTTGTGTGAAAACTGAAAAAAGATACCGAAGAAATTTTTTAGAGGATATGATATAAATAGTGTAGTCAAACCGAAAAAATCTACAGTATATAGGAAGAGGAGGTTAAACTGATGGAAGATGAAAAGATTATTGCCCTGTTTTTTGCCCGCTCGGAGCAAGGCATAAAGGAACTGGACCAAAAATATGGAAAACTTTTCCATATGATTTCTTTCAGGATTTTGGGAAGTGAGCCGGATGCGGAAGAATGTGTAAATGACGCGTACCTCGGTACCTGGAACGCCATTCCCCCCGCAAATCCCTCCCTGCTGCCCGCCTTTGTCCTAAAAATTGTGCGCAACATCTCGCTCTGCCGCTGCCGCACAAAAAATGCGGCAAAGCGCAACAGCATGAAAGAGGTTGCAATGGACGAACTCGAAGCCACACTGAGCAGTCCTGACAGTGTGGAGGGGACAATTGAGGCAAAAGAACTCACCTGTATGCTCGAGGCTTTCCTTGATACCCTGCCCACCAAAAACCGTGAAATTTTCCTTAGACGCTACTGGTTTTACGAAAGTTGCGCTGAAATTGCCGAAGCAGTCGGGCTCAGTGAGAAAAACATTACAGTTCGCCTGACCCGCATCCGCACCCGCCTGAAAAAATATTTAACCGAAAGGGAGGTATTTCTATGAACAGAATAATTTTTGATGAAGCAATGAACCAGATTGACGAGAACTATCTGGCGTGCTGTCTTGGTGCGCGCCCCCGCTTTAAGAAGCGCCTGCAAAAATATGCGCCCGCACTGATTGGCACAGCCGCCCTGGTCTGCCTGGCTTCCTCCATAATCCTTGTAAAACAGTATCGCGGAAAAGAGGAGCCTTCCTGGCCTGCCAAAACAATCCTGATAAATAAAAACGATGTAAAAGATGAAATTTACCGGATTCCGCACTGGGAAGATATGGAAATTTATGAACAATATTCAAATATCGAAGTTTCCGGCAAACAATACAATGCGCGGGGAGGAATTGTGGAATCAGACCGCCTCGGAAATGAACTTGGCACACAAACAGCGCAGGGATACGATGAATATGCCCATCTCGCCGGGGAGGAGGCAGAGCGTTTCCACTCTGTCCTTGCCCGCGAAATCAAGGGGATCTCCCCCGATTGTGCCATTGCCATCCGCTACAGCGGGCAGGAAACCTTCTACGCTGCCATAAATCCAGATTACCGCCCAGAAACACTTCATACTCTCGTCACGGATTTAAATTTAGAAAATACACTGCAATTTAATTTTATTGACTATGATTACGTTAAGAAATCCGGCGAATATTGTACTGTCCGCTTCGAAAATTTAGATGATTCCAAAATATGGGAATTCCTCAAATCCTGTGAACAAGCGGAAAGCGAACCAAATGACCAGGCTTCTAATAATTCATCAGAGCTTCTCTCTATATCCATAAGCATCCCGCTGCTTGGATACGAAAACATCAGTATTTGTCTGTATGAAGACGGCTACCTTGCCACCAATATTCTTGATACTGGTAAAATATTTTATGTCGGAAATGAGAATGTACTTACATTTTTTAACTATGTGCTAGATGAATGCGAGGGCTACGAACTTATATACCAATATACCGAGGAAGATTCCCTCCCAGAATCCGCTTTGCTGCCAAGTCCTACACCCAGCGCTCAAACAATACAAAATTAATATTTTCTTTTACGCGTAATACTTCGCTTGTGCATTCCAGAGTTCATACTATTTGCCACCCCTGTCACAAAGCAGCTCCTCGTGCGTGCAACCTGCACAATGCTTCCTTTTTCAAATACCGCAATCCTGTCGCAGAAGCGGCACGAGGAGAGCCGGTGGCTAATATAGATGGCTGTCTTATCTCCAACTATCTCATTAAATTTCGTGTAGATTTCCGGCATTTCCACATCCAGAAGCAAAATATCAAAATCCTTTTCCTGCCCATAATCAAACAGGAACGCTTTCGCGCTTGTATAGTGAACTAGCCCCACCAGATAGCGGTTCTTCTTTGCCCATAACAGAACAGTTCGCGCCAGATAATCCCTCTGACCAGGATTTCTTCCTGCCTCCTAATTGCTTCCCACTTAAAACTGCTTATTTTCCAAACACCTTCACCTCATAGATGGTCGGTGTATACCAGTTATTATCCGGATTGTTTTGCAGCCTTGCGCCATTTACTGTAATCTTCACATACCGCGCCACACCGGAAAGCGGATTGACATTAAACCCGTAAGTTTTAGAAACGCGGGTGTTCTTCTCATTGGTATTTTCATGCAGAATATTCCAGTTTTCCCCATCTGTGCTTCCATACACATCATACATGTAATAACCTTCCGATCCCTTGCAGATATACCATGAAATCTGCAAGTTCGTAAGTTCGCACTCTCTTCCAAGATCAATGGTCAGACTGACCGGCCAGGCAGCAGAATCCGCAGTGTAGGAACTGAAATAATCCCCATCCGTTACATTTGATGCCTCACATCCCTTGGCAGCACCGAGGGTTGCGGTAACCGGACAGTCCGCAGAAAGCAATCTTCCCGGGGCGAGCGGAACCATATCACCAGTACGGTCATTATAGAGAATCTTCGGGAAATAATCATAGTACGCGATGCCGTCCGCAAACAGAACTGGCGCAATCATCGTGGAGCTTGTTCCCTCCCCGGCAATCCAGCGGTAGGCATGCATCAGATAATTTTTCTTTTCCCCCTCGCCAAGTACCGCAATCCAGCTTGACTGGGAGGAAAATGTGGATGTATTTCCGATTGGGCGCAGCTCACTCCATCCTTCCTCCATACTGCGGGAGGAAGCATATGCCCCGGAACTCGGATACCAGCCCGCCGCCTGCGAGAGGAAGAGATAATACCATCCGTCCGCCTTTACCACATTCGGCATCTCACGGTACTGGTTCTCAAACAATACTGTGACAATGCCCTCAATCCCTGAAAAATCCTCCGTAAAACGGAAAATATAGATGCTTGCATTTGCGCCCTCACCCGGCTTGTTCGCGGCTGCCAACAAATATCCCGTCCCATCATCGTCCACAAAAACTGACATATCGCGCACCTCAATGTCCTCAGGGTTCCAGATCCCGTGCAGCGTAAATTCCCCGCCCGGTGTCCCGGTTACAAGAAGAAGTTTCCCGTCCGCATAGCCGTCCGGTTTCTCCCAGTGGGCAACGATCACCACCTTATTCTGCCCCTTTACATAGACGGTCTTCGCACTTTCGATCTTACAGCTCCTTAAAAGTTCATGTGCATCGCTTGTAACCACGGTTCTTTCATTGCCAAAATTGTAGCCGTCCTTCGATGTCTGTTCCACTACCTTAGCCTTTCCTGCCGTAACGGATATATTATAGCTATAATAAATCTCTTCATGGCAGATTCCACTGCGCATAGACAGACCATTCCCCGCCTGCTGGTTATTAAGTACTTTTAATTCCGCCTCCGGCATGGCAGTGCACTGCACTTTTGCCTCGTTGCTAACAAGCTTTGTACTGCCGTTTTTTAGTTCCATCCGGTAAGTATAATTTCCGACAGGAAGATCATAGTCCTGCCAGGACGTGCCGCGCCCCGTATGGACAAGCTCAAATTTCCCGTCCTCCCCCGCGCGGTAAATCTCGTAAATTTCCGCCTCAAGCGAACTGCCCCAGTAAAGGGCAATATTATTGACCTCCCCCTTCGCGTTTGTGGCGAACGGGAGCGCCGCCAAAGATACTGATAATGAAGTTTCCATAGCATACACCCTGATTTCCGATATGGCTGTCACACCATTTGGATTCTGATATTTTACATAGCGGTAGGAACCTGTGGTAAGCAATTCCCCATAATAAACAAATGTAGAGCATACCGTATCCGGCGGCGTTTCAATTTCGTAGAGCAGAACCCATTCCTCGCCGTCCGCACTGCCGTAGAATTGTCCGCCACCAAGATTTAAAGGGGTTACTTCCCCGTCCTCGCCGCCCATGTAGGCAATCGCCGAAAGCGTGTACTCGCGATCCAGCACCAGCACGATTTCTCCGCCCTCCTGCGCCTTTGCTACCGTGGAAGGGTTGTTATCACATGCCGCCCTCGACACATCGTCAAGCCGCTCAAAATCAATCCCTGCCTGTATCATACCGCGATCCTGCGGGATTTCATCAAGCATCTCATAACTTCCATCCGCATAGGTTTCCCTGCCAATTTCCGCGACAAGTTCCGCCGGGATTCCCTCTGCACTGTAAAGTACCATCTCCGAAATATTTGCGCAGTCGTTTATATTTTCATACTTGATATAGCGGAACCTGCTGACTGTTGCAAATTCGGTATAGTCCGTTTCCTTCATCGCAGATGGGGCGGACTTAATCTGATAAATTTCATGCCATGTCCTGCCGTCAAGGCTCCCGTAAAATGTGCCGCACAGCCTCGATTCATAGCCGCTTCTCGGCGCATAGCCGATCTTCCCGATCAGGTATTCACCTTTAAGGTCAACGCGGATAAACCCTTCTTCCAGACCGTCAAAAAATGTGGAAACATCTCCGTCAAACGCATTTGCCACCACATCCGGTCCATTGTTCCACGGCTCGGAGGAAGTTATCATGTCCTCTGTAATATCAATCTTTGTGTAGGTGACCGGAAGGAGGTTATCAACGCCATCCTCCTGCCCTTTGATGTCTTCTGTTCCTTCCCCGCTGGTCTTATCTGTTTCCTGATCCCCGGTATCCCCGCTTTCCTCTTTATCTTTCTCTTCCTTATCCTTCTCTATATCCGGCGTGACAGAGTTTTTTTCCTCCCCCTCCTCCGGTTTTACATCCGGTGTGGCTGATACAGTCGGATTTAAGCTCTCCTCTGCATCCTCCCCGCCGCATGCCCCCGCGCCAAGCACAAGCATGGCAGCGGCGGCACAGCTAAAGATTTTTAACAACCTTTTTCCCATGATCCCTCCACGAAACATGATATTTAAGCCCTGACAAGCCAAACTTACTTCTTTATGCTTACTAACCTCACACCATATTTCGGTATCATCTCACCGTTTCCGATTTCCTCGCCGGTCAAAAGATCTGTTTTTCCTGAAAAGCAATCCGGGATTTTATATTCCTCGTCACCGAAATTCATAACAAAATAAAATTTCATATCCTCCGTTTCACGGCATACCACCTCAAGCTTTGTTTCCTCCTCAATCACCGGGGCAACCAAAGCCTGTTTCGCTGCTCTCTCAAGCACCCTGCCAAGTCCTGCTTCCTCAAGCCTTGTGCCGACATAGTAAACCGTGCCGCTCCCAAATTGATTTTTTGTAACTGCAGGCATGCCAGCATAAAAATCTTTCCCGTAGTCCGCAAGGCTTTCTGCCCCTTCAAGATGCATCAGGTCGCACACAAGTCCGCAGTCCGACTCGCCCCCGTCCGCGAATACCGCCTTATTCTTCTGCTCCGGTGCGAGCGCGTCAATCTCCTCCACCCAGACTCCGGCAAGCTTCCTTAAAGGTCCAGGATAACCGCCTAAATGAACATTGTCCGACTCGTCCACAATACCGCTCATATATGTAGTTACCAAAATTCCGCCGTTTTCGACAAAGCGCTCTAGCGCCTCCTTCATCCCCTTCTTAACCATGTACAAAACCGGTGCGACAATCAGCTTATACCTGCTAAAATCCGCATCCACCGGAATCATGTCCACCGCGATATTTTTCTGATAAAAATACTTATAATACTGGTGGATTGTATTTACATAGGTAATATCCGCATTCGGCCCGCTTGTATACTCAAGCGCCCAGTAATTATCCCAGTCAAAAATCACGCCGACATCCGCTTTGTTTACCGCACCAAGCGTGGCGTTTCCAAGTTTTTCCAATTCCTCACCAAGCTGTTTTACCTCATTAAATACCCTGGTATTATCCGTTCCCACATGCGCAATCACCGCACCGTGGAATTTCTCACAGCCGCCCACACTGCGGCGGAGCTGGAAGAACTGTATGGTATCCGCACCGTGCGCCATTGTCTGGTAGCTCTGCGCGCGCATCTGTCCCGGGCGCTTTAAGGAATTGTAGCGCTGCCAGTTCTGCTGGCTCGGTGTCTGTTCCATCAGCATGAACGGCGCACCTTTTAATCCCCGCATCAGATCATGGCGCATCGCGGTGGAACTCCACGGTGTATTATAACTTGGATAATTATCCCAGGAAACAATATCCATCTCCTTCGCCCATTTAAAATAATCAAGTGCTTTGTAAGTCCCCATCAGGTTTGTTGTGATCGGTGTTTCACTGTCATATTCACGGATTGCGTCGCGCTCCATGGTGAAATTGGCAAGCAGGCTGTCGGAATTAAAACGGCAATAGTCAATTGACAGACCCGCAAACGCTGTTTTATCATAGCCAATGCCATCGGAAAGGGCGTTCGGAAGTACCACTTCATCCCAGTCATAGACGGTATGTCCCCAAAATTCCAGGTTCCACGCTTTATTAAGCGCCTCGATTGTCCCGTATTTTTTGCGCAGCCATACACGGAACGCCCTGGTGCAGTTCTCGCAGTAGCATTCCCCGCCGTACTCGTTGCTGACATGCCAGCACGCAACATGCGGGTTGCTGCCATAGCGCTTTGCCAGCGCCCCGGCAAGGTTCTTCGCAAATTTCTGGAATACCGGCGAATGCGGACATGCATTGTGACGGCCGCCAAATTTATGCTGCAAGCCCTCATAGTCCGTCCTCGCCACCTCCGGATAGCGTTTTACCATCCATGCTGGAAGTGCCGCCGTGGAGGTTGCAAGCACAATATCATAGTTCTCACGGCTTAGCATATCAATGATCTCATCCAGTTCTGCAAAATCGTAGGTTTCTTCCGACGGCTGGATTTTCGCCCAGGAAAATACGTTGATTGTGGCGCTGTTGATACGGGCATTCTTAAAAATCCTCATATCATCCTGCCACACTTCCTTCGGCCACTGGTTCGGGTTGTAATCACCCCCGTACAAAATACGGTTAAATACTGGTTTCATAATAAAAATACCTCCTACTACAATGAATTTATGGTTCATACTCCTTACAGTTAGTAAGGAATTACCCATCTTGTTATATGTTTTTTAACTTGGGGGGGGGATTATAGCATGTCCTCTGGACATGCTAAGCGCATTGGCATAATATCTGACGATATTATACCATGTCCTCTGGACATGCTTTCCTCCGGGGGATGTGCATGATTCGCCAGAGAAATTGTCCTCCCTCCGGTCGGACGGCGAATCAGCACTGGTATAATATCCTGACGATATTATACCATGTCTTTACAAAAACAGGTATCGTATGTTAAACTATAGAATATCACTTTTCGAAACTATTTTGGAGGATTATTATGACAATTTATTTCCGCAATACCCCTCTGCGCGAACCGTTTACATTTGAGTCCGTGGGGAATCACTGGGATCAGGAGGAGATTGACAGGGCGGACGGATATCCGCTCTACCACTATTTGCAGACAGAACGCGGGATCGGGGAGATCAAAATACAGAGAAAAACCTATGTGCTCTGCGAGGGGCAGGGGGTGCTGATCGCACCGGGCATAAAACATTCCTACCGGCGCAAAAGTAAGGAGTGGCTGACCCGCTTCGCCACATTTACCGGGGTGATGGAAAATGGCATAAACATTCTGACCGGAAACCGCAATATTATTTTCACCGAAAAAAACACGGGGCTTGCGATTGCAAAGCAGCTTGATATGGTGCTAAAAAAATTTGAAACACCGCCCGTCGATGCCGTTGAATTATCCGTGGACTGCTACCGGCTGCTAATGAATTTTATGGATAACCCCTGTGTCGGGAATATGGCGGAAGAAGAAACCTACAAGAAATATGTAAAGCCCACAATTGAAAAAATCGAAACAGAATTTGACGCGGATTTAACCGTGAATGAACTTGCAAACTCCGTGTATATAACACCCCAGTACCTCTCGCGCCTTTTTATACGCTTTCTCGGCTGCTCCACGCACGAATATCTGCTCGGTCACCGCATCAACGAGGCAAAAAGATATCTGCTTGCAACCCCCAAAATGGAAATCCAGGAAATAGCGCGCCAGGTGGGGTTTGGCAGCGCCAGCCACTTTATTGCCATGTTCAAAAAGAAAACGGGAGTGACACCCGTTTCCTTCCGGGCAGGAAGAAGATAAAAGTCCCCCTTACCCGCCGCTTCTAAGTTGTGAAAACGATATTTCTTTTGGCGGCTCCGTCACCTGCCATTTTGCAGCATGATCTGCTCCTTATTAACCAGCGGATAACAAACGAGCCGCGCTTCATCAAGCTCCTCCCGGTGCATATCAACAGCCGTAATCTGCCGGTTCCCGTAAGTTGTGTAGTAATATATCCCCCGCACGGTGTTGCAGCAGGATGTATAGAGTGTCCTCTCATATTCCCCGCTCTCCAATTCACAACATCCCCCCTGCTGCTCAACCGCACCAAGGATATGGAAAAACTGCCCCACACTCTCATCTTCGGATTCCCCGGAAACCGAATTCATTTTCACAAAGGCAGCGCGCACAAATCGGGACTGGGAAGATAAATCCCCGGGTAACCCGATCGCCCCCATCCCCTTACAATAAACAGAGAGAACCAGACCTTTTGCAAAATTATTCTGCGGCGGTTTTGCAGACAACTGCATATAATTGTTCAGGTGGAACATATGTTCCGGGAATGTCGGGTTATTTGCCATCACTCCCACCGGATTATCGTAGACATTCATTCCCTGTGCCGTCGCCTCAAGCGTCACCGCCCCGTCAGAATCCGCGATTATCCAGTGCAGGGTCGCCACCGGCAATTTATCATTAAACGGGATATCAGCAAGGTTCATCCGCGCAATCTTCTCCTTGCATTCCGAAACAGTGGCACAATCACATAAGAGCCATTGGATCAGTTCAAAAACCGCGATATTCTCCTTGCCCGGTGTTATGGGATTGTAGCGCGCGTACCCCGGAAAATTCAATCCCGCCATGCCAAGCCCCTTTTCATTGACCGCATCATAATAAAGCGGGTAATCCTGCTCGACATGCGCTATCCCAATCATTGCATAATGACTGTCAACCGTGCCCATATGCATAAACTTAAACGGGTAGTTGCGGGGCGTTATCACCACCTGCTCACTGTAGGAGCACTCGTTATCAAACGTTCTTCCAAAATAAAAATCTTTTGTTTTATAAGTTGCCGCCGTGCACATCAAAAATCCCTCCGTTTCCCTGATAGAATTACCTAAAGTATACCCGAAAAACGTGGAAAAAACAATAGAGGATCACACCTTCTGTGCCACTAAAATATCCATGCAGTGCTTGTGTGGGATTCCTCCGCTGTTGCAGTCAAAAATCTCCTCATCCGCACGCAGGAACATCCAGTCATGGTAATACATAAAAAGTTCAACCGACTTCCAGAGCTTGCGATCCTTACGCTCCCCGTCATCCGCGCGACGGATAAAAGGTTTCTCGACAAACGCGTTGATTGCATGCAGACCGGATGGCGCAGTATGTTCTTTCAGGCTGTCAAACAATTCCCCCCTCACCGCATCCGATATCAAGGACGTGCCATGGCTTTACGGGCGGCTTTTTCATTAACACCTCATAACAAAGACGGTTCGGGACAAGCCCCCAGTAGTATCCCTCCCCCTGGTAGCGGGCTTCATAGATGCTTACCGCAGCCGCAGAATATCCAAGCAGCGCGTCCGTTGTCGTGCCAAGGATACCTGCAATCTGCGGTAGCATTTCAATATCCGGGTTCGCCGTGCCATTCTCCCATTTAGAAACCGCCTGGAATGAAATATGCAGCCTTTCCGCTAACGCCTGCTGTGTCAATCCGAGTGCCTTCCGTTTTGCTGCAATAATACTGCTGATCTTACCACTGTCCATTTCGCTACCTCCATATGTGCAAATAATGGGATATTCCCACATCTTTTTGATATCGTAAGTATAGCACGGCTTCTTTCCTTACAAAATAACGGGAATGTAGAATGGAAAAAAACTATTCAACCTTTAGTTGAATTTCCTACCTATAGTACTGTGCCTGCGCCTCCCACAGCCTCGCATATTCTTTCCCCTCCTGCAACACTAACTCTTTATGACTGCCAAGCTGCACCAGCCTTCCCGCAAAAAACACCGCCACCCGGTCACAGTTTTGGCAGGAGGAAAGACGGTGGCTTACAAGGAATGCCGTTTTTTTCTCCGACATGGCACCGAAATGCTTATAGATATCCGCCTCGGCAAACGGATCAAGCGCCGCTGTCGGCTCATCAAGAACCATTATATCCCCATCTTTGTAGATGGCGCGGGCAATCGCCAGTTTCTGCGCCTCCCCCCCGGAAAGGTCGCAGCCATCCTCACAAAAATAGTGGAACAAAGGCTGATTCACCCCCTCCGGCAGCCGACTCACCTTTTCTAAGAGCCCCGCTGCCGCCAATGCATGCTCCACCAATTTCTTATCATAAGTATTGGAGGCGGCAACATTTTCTGCTATCGAAAAAGCAAACAGTGAAAAATCCTGGAATACCACGGACAGCCGTTTCTTGTATTCCTCGTGCGGATAGCTCCAGATATCCACGCCGTCAAGCAGAATCCTTCCCTGTGTTGGGCGGTAAAGACGGCAGATAAGTTTCACCAGGGTAGTCTTTCCCGAGCCATTCTCCCCGACAAACGCAAGTTTTTCCCCCGCCCTGACCGAAAAATTAATATCACAAAGCGCAAAGTCCTCACTTTCCGGATAGCGGAAACTGACATGCTCAAACTGGATTCCTTTAAAATCATGCTCTTTTTCTACCATGCCAGTATTTCCTTTTTCCATATTATCCCCCACCCCATTGAGGTCTTCCGGCAAATCCACAAACCGGAAAAAGTTCAGAAGATGCTCGTTGTTATTCCGTAAATCCGTAATAATTTCTGATAACTCCGACAGCGCGGAAATAAACATTGTAACCGCCGCGTAAGCCGCCACAACCTCCCCCGCACCAATTTTCCCTAAAAGCGCCATCCAACCGACCAGCACATACACCAGGATACCGCTAAAACAGGTAAAAAAGAGCCTAACGCCATCATAGCGGTCTAAAGCCCTGATCTCGCGGCGTTTCCCCGCCGCAAAACGCTGATAACATTTTTCTTGGCTTTCCCTGAGAATAATTCCCTCCTGCGAAAAAATCCTCGCATCCATCGCGGCATTTTCATCCTTCAGGTAATTCATAGTATAAAATTCACCGTAACGCTGGTACTTTGCACCTTCTTTAAACACCTCAAAACTCGTTTCAAAATGTTTTCCCGCCATTTTGCAGGAAATAAAAATGCAGACTCCCATAAGAAAAACCAGCCCTGTAAAAAATATGCCGCCCGATATACCTCCACCCGTTTGTCCCGCCATATCCCGCACCGTAAAAAGTGCCCTGAGAAATCCCGCGCCAAGCAAAATGGCTGCTGCCATCCGAAACAGGTTTTTAATTACGGTTTCCATATCCCAGTACAGGCTTGCCATTCCCGCGCCCGACACACTGATACTTCCAGAAACCTGCTCACGGAGCCGTTCAGTTTCCGTCATTTCAAGTATCTCATACGGCAGCCGGTGATTTTTTTGTGTCAGGCAGATTTCATGCGCGGAAAACAGGCAGCTATAGCCGATGGCCACCTTCGCATCCTGCACATATTTCAGGGCGGAAAGCACAAAAGTTGTGACGACCGCAAACAGACAGAGAAATAGCAGACGCTCCTTTCTCCATTCCCCCGCCAGCTCATTTAAAATCCATGCGGATGCAAAAACCGCAACCAGCGGGATACATGCACTAAGGATACTTTTAAATAGTACATGTCGCATCTGTCCCGGAAGGATTTTATTAAATTCCCGTATTCCCCGGCAAACCAGGGTGAAATCCTCGGAAATGCTTCTGTTATTTTTCCTGGTTTTTGCAGCTTTCGCATTCCCTTTTAACAACGATTTCTCCCCTTTTCCCCTTATTTTTCCTCTCATTGACCCATACCATCCTTTCCTGATTTCAAGGTTTTTATTCCCCTTCTTCCCGGTAATACTGGCTCTGCACTTCAAACATTTTTGCATACTGCCCGCCCCGCGCAAGCAGTTCCTCGTGTGTCCCGCTCTCCAAAACCACACCGTCCGAGAACAATAAGATCCGGTCGCAAAACCTTGTGGATGCTAAGCGGTGCGAGATAAAGACCGTTGTTTTCCCCTTTGTCATCCGCCGGTAATCCTGATAAATCCTGTGCTCCGCCACCGCGTCAAGCGCCGCCGTCGGCTCATCCAAAATAAGCACCGGCGCATCTTTGTATAATGCCCTGGCAAGCAGTAATTTTTGCTCCTGCCCGCCCGACAGTTCCGTCCCATCCTGCGCGATCCGCTTTACCAGGCAGGTGTCCACGCCATGCGGCAGGGATTTTACCTTCTCCTCAAGCCCCGCACTGCGGATGCACTCCCACATTGCCTCAACATCCGCGTTTTCTGTTTTCTTTCTTCTTACATTCAGCATAATGTTTTCCGCAATACTGACTGGCAGAAAACCGGATTTCTGAAATACTGCCGAAAACAGCCCGAAATAATCCTCCCTGTCAAACTCTCTGCTATCCGCACCGTTTACAAGAATCCTGCCCTCACTCGGCTTTAAAAGCCCGCAGAGCAGCTTTACAAAAGTAGATTTTCCCGCGCCGTTCACACCCACGATGGCAATACTCTCCCCCGCCAAAATCGTCAGGTTCAAATTTTTTATCACTGGTATTTCCTGCTTCACCCCGTCCTGCTCCACAAAATAGGAAAACGACACATTCTCAAAACACAGGGAAACTTTATCCGGTACAAAAGGCTGCACTTTTTGGTTACTTTTTGCACCCTCTTTTAAGCCGGGGAATTTCTCATTCCCCTCCTTCTTTTTGCCGTCTTTTTCCCCTCCGCCGCTATATTGTATAAATTCATAAAAGTCCCCAACATACCGCCCTGTTTCAAAAAAATTGGAAAGCGCCTGCGCAAGCTGCAAAAGACCGCCGCCAACGCCGGTAATCGCCGCAAAATAAAGTGTGAAATCACCGAGTGTCATCCCCGAATTCATAAAGCGCCAGATCAGATAAAAATATGCCGTACCGTCGCGCAGCAAAAGCAGGAAGGCGGCAAACAACATATTATAAAGCTGGAATCTTTCGGCTCTTCCCTCCACTTTCCGCTTTGCCTTTACGGTCTGTTCTGCAATATTTCGCAGCAGCACATCAAAGGAATACAATCTGATATCCTTTCCCTCCTTCCGCCCCCGCATTCCCCATGCAAGATAGCCAAGTCGCTTCTCCACTGCCGCCCGCTCTTTTTTCAACTGCTGCTTGCCCCTCTGCGTCCGCGCAGAAAACCAAAGCTGCACCGCAAATAAAACAAGCAGGAACAGAACAATTGCCGGATGCAGCATCCCGACAATCCCGCCGCAGACCAAAAGCCCTGCCAGAGCTTCGAGTACTTCGGTAAGCAAGGAGAGAAATTTCACCGCGCCCCAGTTCGGGCTGCTGATCGCATTCCGCGCTTTCTCCGCCAGTAACTTGCCGTGCTCCGACACAAAATCCCCGTATTCCATGCGCAGCATCCCCCGCTCCCAGCGCGCGGTAAGCTCCGTATACAAAAAATTCTGCGAGATAAGTTCAAGCTCATTGCGCAGAAGCATCGCGGCGATCGACATTGCCGCAAACAGCGCGCCGATAATAAAAACCTTACCAAAAAGCTCCCTCACTGTTACTCCCCGCTCAACCGCATCAAGAACAATCTTCGGCAGGTACATGGCAAGCAGGCTTACCAAGGTCGCACTCACACAGATAAAAAGCGGCAGAAAAACATTAATGCGGCTCGAACCATAAAACCCGCGCAGCAGGTATTTTGCAGCCGAAAAGAGCTCCATGTCCGCGCACTTTTCTTTTTTATTCTCCATTATAAAATTCCTTTCTTTCCACACATATTGCATTCCCGTGCAAATCTTCATACCCTTGCAGTTTTGCGGGCAAATATCAAGAAAGGGAAGACCTGTTGCCTCATATTCCCTTTTTAATATCCGGTTGCAGCCTGGTATACCTGGCACGCTGCCCCTAAACTTCTGCTGATATTTTTCCTCTGGGTGCCCGCGCGCAATCGAATATACCCACCGCGCGACCCGTGCACCGCCTTTATGGCATATTTCCCCTGCACGGGTCTGTGCATAAAAAAAGCTGCGGCAAAATTCCGCAGCAAAAAAACATACTCAAAACACAGGCCAAAAGCGCAAAGCTTTTCGCCCACATTAAAGTACTGTCATCTTCTCATTGCCACGCAAAAAATGCAAAATCGGGTACAACAAACAAAGAGAGCCCAAAACCTCTCCGCGTCCATCACTTTTCCGTTTTCTTAGCGCAATTTTTTGCAGGCAAAAATCAACATGACAGTACCCCCTTTTTTATTTTGTATCAAACCAAAATACTCGTTCCGGACATTGGTGCTTTCCGCCTCCAATATTAGAATTTTCGGCTCACGGCATATACCACAATCAAGAGACATCCTTCCTGCCCATATGGTCTAATACAATTTATTTTCTACATTACATTATACTGACAACAATATTCTTTGTCAACCATTTTCCGAATTCTTTACTCCTCCCTTTTTTCATCCTCGATAAACTGTTCCCCCGTCGCCATCACCCCAAACAAAATAGGATACTCCGTTTTTTCTTTATATCTTTTCGCAGCGTCAAGCAATCGAGGGTCGGCTGTAAAACAATTTTCTTTTAGCCACGGGTGAAATTCTGTCAATACATCCTCCGCCACATCATGGTAAACCATCCGCTCGGATACTACCGTATCAAAAAGCCTGACACTTTCCTCCATTCCTCCCGCAGTACCAGCATTGACCACACAGTCCACATGGAATAGATCAATCAAAACCTGCGCGGCAATCGCCGCGTTCACCTTACAAACTCCGCTGTACACCGCCACAATTTCCGCTTCATTAATTCGTCCCAAATGAAATTTCAACATCGATTTTTCAATTACCTGGGAAAAAGAAATCAATTTTAAAAATGGCTCGAATTCAGTGTCACTGGCACATAATATTTCAATTTTTTCTATATTTTATACCCTTTACTGTTTTTGAGCTTATAAAGATGTATTGGTTACCATTTTTAATTTTATAAAGACCTATAAGTTACCAACGAAATTATATTTTTTAAGAGAACATATATTTATGTATTTATACACCGCACGTAATACATCCGCCTGACAAACAATTATTTACAGATTCTTTTCAACAAAATGCATATTGTAAAGCTTTCTATATTTATCATATACTCTATCTTCCCGTCCATCCAAATTTAACTGATACATTCGGAACGTTACCAGAAAATCTTTGGGCTGCCATTGTTCATTATAAGAATAACAATATTTCATTCCTACCTTTCTCATAACTTTGCCACTTCCCGGATTATTTCTATCATGCGTTGCTGTAATGTAGGGAATATTCTCCTGCCTCATGCACTCAACAAATGCCTTTCCTGCTTCCGTAACAATTCCCCCATTCCAAAATTCCCTGCGAAGCGCATACCCAAAATCATGGCTGTCATCCGTTTCCATCTTAATATATCCGATCGGAATATTATCCTCTTTCAGGCAAATCGCGAAACTATACGGCTGATCCAGAAAATGCTTTTTATAAAAACTTTTCGTTTCTTCCATATTTTTAACCGGAAACCACGGCAGGAAAGTATTTACCTCCTTATCACTCAAAAGTAAATACAATGCCTCCATATCGTTATTTTCAAATTTTCTTAATATAAGTCTTTCCGTTAGCATTCTCTTCCTTCCTAAAGAAACAAAGGCTTCCTTTCACAAGAATACGGACTGTTGATTCTCATTCGGGCAGCCTTTCAACTACAGTATAAACAGGCAAACCACACACCATAAAAATACATTAATTTATGGCTGAATCACTGGTGCCAACACTATGTATAAATAATTATCAAAGGAAGGATGATTTGTTATTCATCTACCCAAGATAGAGAATTATAAAACCTCTGAAAACAAATAAACTTCAATCCCCGTTTTACTTCATTTCCTATGTTAATCATTTGTAGAGATGAGGGAGGATGTCACTAAATATCAATTTAGAAAATAGTATCATTAAACTACTGCCTACAGTGAACAATTTTACATCAAAAACACTAATACCCATTAACGCACAACTAAAACATGTAACAAATTTCCAAACAGAGCAGTAAAACAATTGAATAGACACTATCTTTACCAATAAAAGAATATTTCATAATTAATCTTTTACCAGACTACTATTTTGTAATATTTACCCTTTTTATTCCAAATAATCCTATTTATTATCCCCCCCACCCCAAATTTTCTTTAGTGATGGAACAACCTTATTCCCGTGAATGCCATTACCATCCCGTATTTGTCACAGCATTCAATCACCGCATCGTCGCGGATGGAGCCGCCCGGCTGTGCAATATATTTTACACCGCTTTTATGCGCGCGCTCCACATTGTCGGAGAACGGGAAGAATGCGTCGGAGCCACAGATCACATCCTGCATTCCTGCAAGCCACGCCTTCTTTTCCTCCCTTGTAAATTCTGCCGGTTTTTCCTTGAAAATCTTTTCCCATGCCCCGTCTGCAAGTACATCCTCGCACTCGTCGCCCATATAGATATCAATCGCATTGTCGCGGTCAGCCCTTCCCAAACCATCTAAGAATTTCAGACCCATCACCTGCGGCGACTGGCGCAAAAACCAGTTGTCCGCTTTCTGCCCTGCAAGTCTTGTGCAATGGATTCTGGACTGCTGCCCCGCGCCGATCCCGATGGCCTGTCCACCCTTTACATAGCATACGGAATTGGACTGGGTATATTTCAGCGTAATCAGCGATATCTTCATGTCGATCAGCGCACTTTCCGGAATCTCTTTATTTTTCGTTACAATATCTGATAGCAGCTCCTCGTTGCAGTTTAATTCATTTCTGCCCTGTTCAAAAGTAATGCCGTACACCTGCTTTTTCTCAATTTCTGCCGGGATATAGGAATCGTCAATCTGAATAATATTGTAATTGCCCTTCTTTTTGGATTTTAAGATTTCAAGCGCCTCCGGCTCATAGCCCGGCGCAATTACCCCGTCGGATACCTCGCGCTTAATCAGATTTGCGGTGCACACATCACACACATCTGAGAGCGCGATAAAATCGCCGTAGGAGGACATGCGATCCGCACCGCGCGCCCTTGCATAGGCGCTTGCAAGCGGGGTGAGTTCCCCCAGATCGTCCACCCAATATATTTTTGCAAGTGTATCATCAAGCGGAAGTCCAACTGCCGCGCCAGCCGGGGAAACATGCTTAAAGGATGTTGCTGCCACAAGTCCGGTTGCCTGCTTTAATTCATTTACCAACTGCCAGCCATTGAATGCATCAAGGAAATTGATGTAGCCCGGCTTGCCGTTTAAGACGGTTACCGGAAGTTCGCTGCCGTCCTCCATATAGATTCTCGACGGCTTCTGATTTGGATTGCACCCATATTTTAACTGAATCTCATTCATATTGATATCTCCTATTTTTAGTCCCGCATACTCCCTTCACGCGCCCTTTACCCACGAGGAATTTCTGTTCGCTCCGCTCCCATTCATTCCTCCGGGCGCGCTCCGGGATTATGCTGTTTTTAGTTCCGCAAATATTATTTTTTATTTTTGGTTTTTATTGTATATCTTTGTTTCGTATTTGCCGGTTGCTATATCAATGTAGCGCACAAACAGGGATACTTTGTTCTCCTCGTTTAAGGCGTTCCAGAGCATATTTCCAAAGGCTTCCATATCCCCTGTAATCGAAACAGGTTTTGGCTCCCCCTCAAAGCTTGGCAGCGGGTTGCCGTCATGCATATAAGTGTGGATAAAATGCCCCTCGCCCGCTTTCGGGTTCTGATAGGCAAAAGTATGGCGGTGGCACGAGGACGGGTCACCATTATTGCTTTTTAAAATCGACATAGCGTAATTATAGCCGCCCCCCTCAAGATGCATAATGCCGGAAATGCGAGGCGTGTAGTTCGGCGCGTCCGGCTCGAACTCGCGGGAGCGCAGGGATTGCTCAAAGGTCATCTGAGAATCCATCCCCTCATAGATTGTGTCTGTCTGGTCGCCGTTTGTAACAATTGTTTTGTTGCCAAGCACACGAACCGGGGCATAGATAATCAGGCTCGGGTCTTCAAGTTTTGACGGGTCAAATGCCTGTGTGCGGATTCCCTCCCCGTCCACAACAAACACACGGTTGCGGCTGTTACTGCTCCTGCCCATAATAAAATAGGCAGCCACTGCATATTTTGCGTCCTCCGAGCGCCCGATCACAATCCCCCTGCCCGGATACGCATTGTTTTCCAGTTCCTTTTTCAGCGATAAAACTTCCATGAAAATACCACCTTTCATTTTGGATGTGTATTAATGCATATAAGTGCTTCATGCCGCCCCGTGCCTAAAAGCACAATCTAGTAGCGAAGATAATTTCCACTCGCATCCCTGTGCATAAAAATTCGGGTATAAATATGCCAAAAACGCACAAAGCCTGGGCGGAAGCAATATGCATTCGCCCAGGCGGTCGGCTTTTCTTCTTAATGCACTCCCCGCAGGTTACCCTGCACAGCTTTGGCTGTTTTCCGCCAGTCGTGCACTTGCACGGTTCCACAAAACAAAGTATAAAGACTTATGTTCCGGTTTCCTATTTTTTATGTTACATGATTCCCCGGAAAAAAGCAAGTATTTTTTCCCCTTTTTCTGTACGCATCAAAACCCTATACCCTGCGGATACGCACCGTATGGGAAAATTCCGTATCATCCGTAAAATAGACGGTTGCCGCCCCAAGGATCCTTGCACTGCCCTCCTCACGCCCTTCGGTATAGCGGTGCGTACCGAACGCAGGTCCTATCACAAGACCGTTTAACTGGTTGGATGCCTCAAAGTAGGAATCTTTTACAATAATACTTTCATTGCCCCTTACAGCAATGTCCATATGCCCGTTCACAATTCGGTCAATCCCCGCAAAAGCCATCTCCACACGCCACGGTGCACCTTTTACCCCGGACACTTTTAATTCCACTGCCAACTCTTCCTCTTCCTCGCGGATAATAACATCGATATCCATCCCCGGTCTTTCCCGGCGCGGCTTTACAGCCGTATCCGCTTTCCACCATTCGCCCTCCTGCTTTTTCCCAAACGGGAAACCATAGCCGCCGTGCATTGTCTGGTGCAGGTGGATGGCACCGTCAGGAAGTTCCTCCATAATCTCGGCGCAAAAGGCGCGGTGCTCATAAAAGCTCCCCGCAAGTTTCATCACAAATTTAATTGAGCCGGAATGCATATATAAGAAATGTGTTTTCCCCCTCATCACCGTGTAGGTAGTATCCCCATGGCGCACCCTGGCAATCCCCGATTCCTTAAAAAACATCCGGTATTTGGTAGGGATGCCCTCCGTATCGTACTCAAGTGCAATTAAATCTGGATGGTTCATCATCTGCATTAAAAAGTCTGGCGAAGAAATCTGTTTTTCCTCCACCATACAAAAAATATGATTTGCCATCGCCAGAAATTCCGGAATCTGATAGCGCATTCCCAGGGAAAGATATACATAGTAATAATCCTTTGGGAAAATCAGACGCTCCTTTCCAAAACGGGTGGAACTCTCCTGGAACACACTGTCATCCGGTTCCCAGTAACATAACATCATCTTCAGGTTTTTGATTGCATACTGCTCGTAGGCAGGATCGGAAAGTGCCTCGGAAAGCACCACTAAGGCATCATTATTCAGACGGTTTGCATTGTCAGATGTCCTCTCGTCAAACTGTCCGTCCTCATTGCAGCCAATACCTTCTTTAAGACATTCCAATACTGCTTTGGTCATATCCTCGCAGGCAAAAAGTTTCCCGCAGGCAGCAAGTACCGCTGCCAGAATAAGGCGGCATTCCGGTGTCGGGTTTTCTTCTTCTAATAATCCCTGCGCCCCCGAACGCACAATAACCTCCAGACGCATAAGAATTTCCTTTTCCTGCTGCGTCTGCGCATGATTGCGCAGGTATTTTACAAGCGGTAGGAGTTTGCGGATACACAGCGCCGTATCCGGCACGGAAAAAAAGTTTCCGGTCACATAATCAAACAAACCATCCTCATGCTGCACATGGCGGACAAAATCCGTCGCGGCAACCACCCTCTCAAATACCAGCGGATCATGGTAATATTTGCAATCCTGGTTCAGATAGGCAGTTGCAAGGTTCGAAAGCTTATAGATTGTAGATTTTGCCTGGTATATCCCATCTTCCTCCATAAAACCGCCATATTGTGGATTTCCCACTTCCATATTTTGAAGACGCAATGCGCGCAGGACACGCTTATCCGCATCCTGAACCATTTTTTCATAATGCTTTCTCATAACAGTCAACCTTCCTTTCATTGGTAGCTACATTCATTATATCATGTCGTTCCGACATGCTAAGCGCATTTATGCGCTTTCCCTCCGGGGCGTGCACACGGTTCGCCAAGGATAATGTCCTCCTTCGTCGGACTGCGAACTGGCGCTGGTATAATATCTGCCGATATTATATCATGTCGTTCCGACATGCCAAGCGCATTTATGCGCTTTCCCTCCGGGGTGTGCACACGGTTCGCCAAGGATAATGTCCTCCTTCGTCGGACTGCGAACCGGCGCTGGTATAATATCTGCCGATATTATACCATATTCCATTCCCGAACCGCAATTTTTTTCTTATTTTCCTTATATGGCGGTTGGCTTCATCGGGCAAAAAATAAACAGTATAAAACAAAATAGGGCAGGAAACGCAATAACTGCCTTTCCTGCCCCGCGCATCTTACAAACAGCGCCTATTTCATATCCTCCTCCGAGAATGCATCCTCGATCGCTGCCCCTGGCGCTACCATCGGAAATACCTTATCGTCGCTGTCAATCACACAGTCAATAAGCACCGGCTTATTTAAGGCAATTGCCTTTTTCAGTACCTCCTCGACCTCCTCACATTTCGTAATCCGGAATGCCTCCGCGCCCATCGCCTGGGCGAGTTTTACGAAGTCAACACCGTCATTAAGCACAGTATTTGAGTAGCGCTTCCCATAGAACAATGTCTGCCACTGGCGCACCATGCCTAGCACTGAATTATTCATGACAATTTCAACCACCGGAATCTGATAGCGCACCGCGGTTGCAAGTTCGTTCATATTCATGCGGAAACAGCCATCGCCGGCAATATTGACCACTGTTTTTTCCGGCATTGCCGTCTTAGCGCCCAGGCTTGCCCCAAGACCATACCCCATCGTCCCAAGACCGCCCGAGGTGATAAGTGTCCGCGGCGCACGGTACTTATAGAACTGCGCTGCCCACATCTGATGCTGCCCCACTTCCGTTGAGATAATTGCATCGCCCTTTGTAAGCTCATAAAGTTTTTCCATCACATACGGTCCGGTAAGTACATCTTTATGGTATGAAAGAGGCTTATCCGCAGCAAGCGCCTGCACTTTCTTTATCCACTCCGCATGATCCTGCTTCGCAAGTTTCGCATTGACGCGAGAGAGAATTTCTTTCACATCGCCGATAACACTAGCGCTAACCATAATATTTTTATTGATTTCCGCCGCATCCACATCGAACTGCACAATCTTTGCATTGTAAGCAAATTTCTTTGTATTGCCGGTCACGCGGTCGGAAAAGCGCGCACCTACGGTAACCAAAAGGTCACACTCCGTCACACTGTAATTCGCCGCCTTTGTCCCGTGCATGCCAAGCATTCCAACATAGCGCGGGTCCTCGCCGTCAAATGCCCCCTTGCCCATCAGGGAATCGGTTACAGGCGCATCGAGAAGTTCTACAAATTTCTTTAATTCTTCCGATGCGCCGGAGATTACCGCGCCGCCGCCCACAAAGACCATCGGTTTTTTCGCGGAACAAATCAGTGCCAATGCAGCATCGATATCCTTGTCTGTAATTTTTTCCACACTGCGGGAGATAGGCGCAATCTCCTGCTTCTCATATTCCGTGACCGCAGCGGTCACATCCTTTGTAATATCCACTAATACCGGTCCCGGTCTCCCGGTCTGCGCAATTTTAAAAGCGCGCCGGATCGTAGGTGCCAAGTCAGCAATATTCTTTACAATAAAGCTGTATTTTGTAATTGGCATCGCAACGCCCGCGATATCAATTTCCTGAAAACTGTCCTTGCCAAGCAGCGGCACCGCCACATTCGCGGTAATTGCAACAAGCGGCACGGAGTCCATGTACGCCGTCGCGATACCAGTGACAAGGTTGGTCGCCCCCGGGCCCGAGGTTGCCATGCACACGCCTACCCGCCCGGTCGCCCTCGCATAGCCGTCCGCCGCGTGGGCAGCCCCCTGCTCATGGGAAGTCAGGATATGCTTTATTTCATCGGAATGCTTATATAACTCATCGTATACGTTTAAGATTGTACCGCCCGGATAACCGAATACGGTATCAACGCCCTGCTCCTTCAAACATTCGATAATGATTTCAGAACCGTTTAACTGCATATATTTTCTCCTTTTTCATAATTTTGTTCCACAAATCCCCATTTCGCCGCCCTTTTGTCCGTAATATTTGTTTTTGCCAAAAATTCCACCGGACAATGTACGAGGATACTGCACTTTGTTTCTGCTGCTGTTTTATCCATCCCGCGCACAACTGCCAGGATATCATATCATACACTTCCATCAAGTTCCTCTAAAACACTCTTGATCTCCTCTTCGCTATAAAGAAACGGAGCCAGAAAATTTGCCGCAATTTTTTTCTTTTCCTCAAAAACTGCTGCATCAAAATGCCTGCATCTTTTCATCCTCTTTATGGCGCGTTCCCTGTAATAGGATCTGTTATTAAGTAAAAACCATTCTTTCCATTGGTTCCCCATATCACTCTGCATCAGAAATTCCCTGACTTGTACATGTATATCTGCTACAAATGGACTGCCCGATATCAATTCATTATCAGGCTCCAAATTAAATTTTGCTTCCAACAGCGCTTTATGCAAATTAAGTGCACCATAATAATCCAACTGCAAATTTAATCCATCCATTACCATTCACCCTTATTTACACCAAACCACTATCTTTTACTATTTCATTTAATCTCAAGGATTGCACCGCGGTTTCCTGACGTTACCATCGCAGCATAGCGGGCGAGATACCCGGTCGTGATTTTGGGCTGCCTCGGCTGCCATCTCTCGCGCCTTCTTAAAAGTTCCTCGTCGGATACGGCAAGTTCAAGCTTATTCGCTGGGATATCAATTTTAATAATGTCCCCCTCCTCAACAAGCGCAATCGGTCCGCCGACCGCTGCTTCCGGCGATACATGGCCGATGGATGCGCCGCGGGATGCGCCGGAGAAGCGCCCGTCCGTAATCAGCGCAACCGATGAGCCAAGCCCCATGCCAGCGATTGCGGAGGTTGGATTTAACATCTCCCTCATCCCAGGACCGCCCTTTGGTCCTTCATAGCGGATCACGACCACATCGCCCGCCACAATCTTTCCGCCCTTGATCGCCTCGATCGCGTCCTCCTCGCAGTCAAAAACCCTTGCCGGTCCTTCGTGCACCATCATTTCCGGCACGACCGCGGAGCGCTTGACCACGCCGGAATCCGGTGCAAGATTTCCCTTTAATACGGCGATTCCGCCCGTTTCGCTGTAAGGATTTTCCACCGGGCGGATAACCTCTGTATTCTTGTTGACGGCATCCTTAATATTTTCGCCAACAGTCTTTCCCGTCACGGTCATGCAATCAAGGTTTAACAGCCCCTTCTTGCTAATTTCCTTCATTACCGCGTATATGCCGCCCGCCTCATTTAAGTCTTCCATATAGGTCGGACCCGCCGGTGCGAGATGGCACAAATTCGGGGTTTTCGCGCTGATCCCGTTTGCAATGTCCACATCAAGCTCCACGCCCGCCTCGTGCGCGATTGCAGGAAGATGCAGCATACTGTTCGTCGAACATCCGAGCGCCATATCCATTGTAAGCGCATTGTGGAACGCTTCCTTTGTCATAATATCGCGCGGGCGGATATTCCTTTTTAACATTTCCATCACCTGCATCCCCGCATGTTTTGCAAGCTTGATACGCTCGGAGTAAACTGCCGGGATCGTGCCGTTGCCCTGCAATCCCATGCCAAGCACTTCCGTCAGGCAGTTCATGCTGTTCGCCGTGTACATGCCCGAGCAGGAACCGCAGGTCGGGCATGCCTTGCATTCATATTCGTAGACATCCTCCTCGCTCATCGTGCCGGCTGCCAGGGAGCCGACCGCCTCAAACATGCTTGAAAGGCTTGTCTTATGCCCCTTTACATGCCCGGCAAGCATCGGTCCTCCGGAAACAAAGACTGTCGGGATATTTAATCGTGCCGCCGCCATCAAAAGCCCCGGCACATTCTTATCGCAGTTCGGCACCATGACAAGCGCATCAAACGCGTGCGCCATCGCCATCGCCTCCGTCGAATCCGCAATCAGGTCGCGGGTTACAAGGGAATATTTCATGCCGACATGCCCCATCGCAATCCCGTCACACACGGCAATCGCCGGAAATACAATCGGGGTACCCCCCGCCATCGCCACGCCCATCTTGACGGCGTTTACAATCTTATCAAGGTTCATATGTCCCGGCACGATCTCGTTGTAGGAACTTACAATCCCCACAAGCGGGCGGTCAAGTTCCTCCTTTGTCATGCCGAGCGCGTTAAAGAGGGAACGGTGCGGTGCCTGCTGCATCCCCTTGGTTACGGAATCACTTCTCATATTATTTTCCTCCTTCTTTTTTTTCATTTAAACATCGGGCAGGGAAGACTTCCACTGTATACATCCCTTTCATAATGTCTGTGCAATCAAGTTACCCGCGCACCGGGCGCGTGCTTTCGCCACATATTTTTTCCGCGTCCGTGTGCATAAAAAAACCCTAAGCCACTCACATAGCTTAGGGCGAATTCACTTATCCGTGGTACCACCTAAATTCAGAATTACTTCTGCTCTCTGCAGATACTCGCCCGCGCGAATACCCTCCTCCCTGTAACGTGGGAGCCTACGCCGAAATCTACTTGGCAAATGCCGTTTTGTCCGGGGCTTAAAGGCTACTTCACCGTCCGCTTCACAGAAACTTCCACCAGCCGTTTCCTCTCTTTGCATCCGCCGGATAGCTACTCCTCCTTATCACTGCCTGTAGCACAGTCTGTCAATTTAACAATCTGTTACGTTAAACTGCCGAAATACTGTTGTTTGTGCTATAGTCTAACAGATGGGCGGGAAAATGTCAACTGATTTTTTTGTCTGCGGCAAACCTTTTTTTGCTAAAACGCAGCTAAGCATCCTCAAAAACCGGTACAGGGCGAACTGACCACATTATCTGTTTTTCCGGCGGGTAACCAAAAATCAACATGGTACTGGGCGGACACGGCAGCTATTTTCCGCCAGACGAACCAACAATTCCACCACCTTTTCCATATCCTGCACACTAATATATTCATATTTCCCATGGCAGTTATAACCACCCGTACACAGATTAGGGCACGGCAATCCCATATAGGAGAGTCTTGCGCCATCCGTGCCGCCGCGGATCGGGCGAATTAGCGGCTTAATGCCAAGCTCCTCCATCGCCGCCTTCGCATCTTCGATCAGTCCCATATGGTCAGCCAGTCTCTCCTTCATATTATAGTAGGAATCCTTAACAGAAATCTCCACTGTCCCGCCGCCGTACTTCGCATTCAAAAAATCCGCCACCCGGATAAAAAGCTGTTTTTTCTCCTCAAATTTTGCACGGTCATGATCGCGGATAATATATGCCATCACCGCTTCCTCCACGTTTCCCGACATCTCATCGAGGTGGAAAAAGCCCTCGTAGTCCTGCGTGTAGGCAGGTTTCTGTTCCTGCGGCAGCATCCCTTCAAGCTCCATTCCGATTAGCAGCGCATTCTTCATCTGCCCCTTCGCCGATCCCGGATGAATACTTGTGCCGTGAATTTTTACTTTTGCGCCCGCCGCATTAAAATTCTCGTACTCCAATTCCCCTACAGCGCCCCCGTCCACTGTGTAAGCGCCGTCCGCACCAAAACCTTCCACATCAAAAAAATCCACACCGCGCCCGACTTCCTCGTCCGGCGTGAACCCAATTTTGATCTCACCGTGCTTAATCTGCGGATTTGAAAGCAGATATTCAGCCATTGTCATAATCTCGGCAATGCCCGCCTTATCATCCGCCCCGAGCAGGGTGGTGCCGTCCGTCACAATCAGATCCTTACCGACCTGCCCCAAAAGCTCGGGGAACTGCTCCGCGCGCATCACAATATTTTGCGCTTCATTTAAGACAATATCCCCGCCCCCATACGGAATTATCCTGGCTTTCACATTCTTGCCACTCATTGCGGTTGCCGTATCCATATGCGCGATAAAACCGAGCACCGGCACTTTTTCCTCACAGGTCGCCGGTATGGTTGCATACACATAGCAGTGCTCGCCCATGCGGACATTGGATGCCCCCATCTGTTTTAGCTCCTCCAAAAGGCGCTGTGCCAGCCCCCACTGATTCTCTGTTGATGGCACCGCCTCCACATCCTCGCGCGACTGCGTGTCCATCGCGACATATCCAAGAAAACGTTCGGTTACACTTTGCATAATGCTTACCTCTTTCCTTTCCCTTCCCATCTTTCGCGGTATTAACTTACTTAATCGCTGCCAAAAGAATTTCGCAATCCGCTTTGCCACTTCCTTATATCCCTATGCTGCTCTCTTTGTCAGACAGGGTTTTCATCCAGTTAATACCATGCAAACGCCGGGAACTTTTCGCATATTATACTATAAATCAAACCGATTTACAATAATTACATATATTATGGAAGCATAATATCCAGTATCACAAGCTCCGCCGGTTTTCTGTAAAATAATTCAAGCGCCTGTTTCCCGTCGTAAGCCTGACGGACAGAATGCCCTACATCCGATAAATAGTCACAAATCAGATCAATTGTTGTCCTGTCATCTTCCACAATTAAAATATTTGCCATCTCTTTTCTCCCCGCTATAAAAATATACGACTTATTATATACAGCAAATGTTTCAACAGTATGACAATCGATAAAAACCTCCGCCCGCAAAAAACACCGGGCAGGATAAGCTCCCCGCCCGGTGCTTCTCTTACAATATTAATTTTACTCGTAAATCCGATAATTGCCGGAAAGTGCCAGAAATGCAAACACATACAGGCAGTTATCATAATATCTATACTTTCCGGAGCGCATCGGCTCGTCCCACAGCCTCTTTACCCACTCCGCTGCAAGTGCCTTCTCCTTATCTTCATCCCCCAGTGAAATCGGTCCGTCAAGTGCCAGCGCACCCTGTGCCGTTGTCGCAATAATTCCGAGCGGATGCTTTGCAGCGCTGCCAATCGGCGTTCCGTCCACCTCGAACACCCCTGTCATATTCCCTTTCTGTGTTACTCCGAGATGATATTGCAGACGCTTGACCGCCGCACATTGTCCGACATCCTTTTTGCACCACTCGTAATCCAGGCCAATATTTGCCGCTGTGCGGTACGCATCACTGAAAAACCAGTCGTGGCGCTCCTTTGTCCAAGGAAGCCCCCTGCGCATCGGGGTGCCGTCAAATTCCGCATATTCCGCGCTCATCCCGGAAACCGGATGGCACGCCAATGCCAGATATTTCCTGCTCGCCTCGGCCGCCTGCGCAAAGAACTCACGATCCTCCTCGTTCGCCCATCTTGCAAACAGTTCATAAAAATGCGGCAGATGATAGGACGGGTCAGTAAAGTCAACACCTGGCACAAAGAGAATCTGCTTATTTAAAAGATTCCACATCGGCGTGCCCGCGCGCCCGTTCTTCCCCTTATTTATACATGCCGAAAGGATTTCCCTCGCCTGTGCTGAATAATTGAAAATTCCCTCTCCATCCCCCCAGCGCTTTGATGCAAAGAAAAGTGCCATCGCGAAAAATTCCTCGCCGTCCGGCGCAGGACCGTTGGCATTCTTTTTGCCGTCCACCTGGCACGACCATGCAAAATACCCCTCATTCCAGCCTTCCGCCATCCACATATAGGTTTTAGACCATTTCCAAAGGCGGTCAAATTCCTCCTTCATATCCATCTGGACACACATCATCATGCCGTAGGACATGCCCTCCGTGCGCGCATCATGGTTTCCGGTATCCTCGATATACGCCATATCATCTCCGACGGGAAAATATACCTTATCCTCGCCGTAAAAGAAATTATGTATCACTTCCTGAAGCTTTGACTTAATTTCTTCCTCTGTTTTTCCAATCTCCATAAATACATTCCGGTACTGCATACATAAAACCCCTTTCTGTAATATCATTGTGCTGCTGTTATGCTGCCCCCAATGATATCATATCAGATTTTATAAAAAATGCTTCTTATTATTTGCGGAATATTGCGCGATTATTGCCGAGTTTTCCGAATATGGAAAAATCCCTACAAAACCCCTGAAACCGGAAGATTTTCCATTGCCCGGTGCCGTTTATATGGACTTTTTAGTTCAATATAACGCCCCTCTTTGCTGCTCTTTTCAAATGTGGTCATGATTTCGAGCACATGCAGCGTCTGCTGTGCATCCGCGCGGAAACTGCTCTTCTCCCTGAGCGCTTTCGCCATGTCCGCAACACCGATGCCCCTGCTGTTTTCCTTATAGTCAAATAAAAGCGGCATCTCCTTAAAACTTCCGTCCTCCGGCCGCAAAAGCCAAACACTCCCCCCGAAGCAATTCGGGTCCGGCACGCGAAGGCTTCCTTTCGTCCCGTAAATCTCAAGGCTTGCCTGCCTGTCATAATGCACATCAAAAGTGGTGAGAACCGTGGCTATCGCCCCGTTTTCAAATTTCATCAGCCCCGCCGTATGGGTTGGCACACAAACGGGGATCACCTCTCCTTTTTTCGGCTCACTCGTGATAACTCGCTGTTCGAACCCCTTTCCGACCATGCCGCTGATTCCTGTAACACGACCGATCAGATTTATGAGGGCGGTCATATAATATGGTCCCATATCCATCATTGGTCCCCCGCCAACCTGGTAATAAAATTCCGGTGCAGGATGCCAGCCCTCATGCCCGTAGCAGACCATGCGCGCCTCCGCCCCAATCACCTTTCCGATTAAACCGTCATCGATCAGCTTGCGGCAGGTCTGTATCCCCGCCCCCATAAAGGTATCAGGAGCCCCGCCAAGCAAAAGCCCCCTGCTGTCTGAAAGTTCCAAAAGCTCGACACCCTCCTCATAAGTACCCGCTAAAGGTTTTTCCGTATAGACATTCTTGCCCGCCATAAGCGCTGCTTTTGTCGTACTGTAATGCTCGAGCGGGCGCGTCAGGTTCAGGATAATTTCTATTTCCGTGTCGGCAAACATTTCTTCAAACCTGCCATATACTTTAGGTATCCCGTATTCTTCAGCGGCTTTCTTTGCCTTTTCAAGCACAATATCACAGACTGCCTCCACACATACCCCGCTGAATAAGCGCGTCAGGTTCTGCAAATAAATCCCGCTGATTGCGCCGACTCCCAGCACACCAATTTTAATATTTTCCATAAAGTGCCCCCCTCTAAACCAGATCAAGATAGTTTTTTTGTGATAGGCCAAGCTCCATAGCGCGTGCTTTGCCCTCCGCCCAGATCAATCCCCTCTCCATCAGAACCGCCGCGGACGGGGATTTTTCAAATACATCGTCATGATGTCCGAGAGAACAGTAAAATACCCTGCCATTTCCCCAGAACTTTGTCCATGCCACCGGCATATCCACCGGTTTGTTGGATGTATGGCAGCCGTCCACCACAGGGAAGCGGGTGGTCGCAAGCACTTCCACCGCCGGGTCCACATGCAGGTAATACTGTTCACTGCACACGGCAAAATCAGAAAGCCCCTCCACAATCGGGCCGGAGCCCTTTACGATATTAACGGTGTAATCCACCCCGTCCCCGCCCGGGTGGCTGACCCATTGTCCTCCAGTCATAAATTGCCATTCCACATCCTGGCGGAACGCATCGCACATCCCCCCGTGGCACCCTGCTATACCGCACCCTGCCGCCACGGCATACCGGATATTATAACAGTATTCTGCCTTGATCTCCCCCATGGTAAAGCACGGGACAATCAAATCCATCTGCATTAGCCTTTCCCTGTCAGAAAGCATATCCTGTCCCTCGCACACCTCACAGTGGTACCCATGTTTTTCAAGCATTTTCTGAAATCTTTTCGCTACTGCCTCCGGTTCGTGCCCGTCCCATCCCCCATAAAATATCAGCGCGTTTCCCCTTGACTCCATAATAACTCCTTCTTGCGGGGCGTTTAAAACGCCCATATGCCGCAACCGAATTATTTTCTGCTTGCAGTATATCAGGTTTTCCGGTAAAATGATTGTCATAGCACCAAGAAAATAAGTCATAGATTGCACAGTATAATCCGGAGGAAATCACGATGCCGCCTTTCTACGAAAATAAGCAGAGTCGATTCGAATGCTTTCTTAGCAAAGATATCACCTTCCCCGCACATCTGCATGATGCCGTGGAGATTATTTTTATAAAAGAGGGGGAACTTCATGTGACGGTACAAAACCACTCGCGCATTTTAAAAAAGCATGATGTGGCGCTTTCCTTCCCCAATCTGATCCACAGTTATTCCTGCGCCCACTCCTGCCTTGCCATCATATGCATTTTTGCACCCACCCACGCAAAGGAATACTATCACCTGCTCCACAGCCACGAACCAAAGTCCCCATTTTTTGATGCGGGAACTGATATCCCGCCATATGAAAAGGATATTCCCCTCGCTTTTGAGCGGATGCTTTTGTACGCGTCAGGCTCCTCCCCCGCAACCTCGGCTGCCTGGCTTAACTTAATCCTAACCTGCCTGCTTTCCGAAACTCCCCTGACTGTAAGAGATGACCGCGGGGATACCGATATCGTCCACCGGATTATCAGCTATATTTCCCTGCATTTTAAAGAACCGCTCTCCTTCGACCTTCTGGCAAAAAAGCTGCACTTTAATAAGTACTATATTTCCAGGGTATTTGCAGAAAAACTAAATTGCAGCTTTTACGAATATATCAACAGGCTCCGGCTTGATTTTGCTGCCAGACAGCTAAAAGATACCGCTCTTCGCATTACGGATATCTGGCAGGAGGCAGGCTTTGAGAGCCAGAAGACATTTAACCGCAATTTCCTTGCCTGTTACCATATGACCCCATCGCAATACCGCAAGGTTTTGCCCCCAATTTCATAACAGGGCAAATCCAAATGTCAATTGCAGCAAAAAACTGGTAAACTGCGTTTAATTTGCGCTTTCACATTCTTCTTTTTTGTTATATAATAACTTTATTCGATCAGCCAAAGGAAATGAAAGGTATATAAAGAGAAAATTTTCAACCTGTCAGGAATCTGAGTGATGAAGAGGTTTGTCATACCTCGCAAAACTGTATAAATTCTGGATTTATATAGTTTTGTACATAGTTAAAAAACAGAGATTGTGGAGGTAATAATAATGAAAGAACATTTGGATTTAATTGCAAAATCGTATGACGAAGGTATTGACCTTGGAAAAAAGGGAATTGATTCATATGAAAACTTGCCCCCTCACATTACGAATCACCCCTATTATCCTTTGTTTGAACAGACTCGGATGAACGAAACACCTTCCGATAGTGCCCGTAAAGAGATTGTCGAGTATCTTGCCCCAAAAGCCGGTATGAAATTTATTGACTTAGGGTGCTGCCTAAATTTGATGTTTGCAGGCTATAAGAATTGGGCATCTACATATTATGGAGTCGATATCAGCAGCAAAACAATTGAATTGCTACGGGGATATGTGGAAAAAAATCAACTGACCATCGGTGATCTATGTTGTTGCAGTATGCATGAAACACCATTCGATGCATCGTTTTTTGATATTGGTGAGTGCATAGGCTCTCTGGAATATTTTGAAAAGGATTTTGTATGCCGGGCAGTTGCAGAATTTTCCCGCATTATGAAATCTAATGGGAGATTCGTCCTTGATATTCCAAATATTGGAAGTCCCGAATTCGAAATTACAAAGCTGATAGAAGAATATCTCGGCAGGAAGGATCGATTTAATTTATCGGTAGAAGAATTTGAAACTATACTTGATACCCACTTTATAATCGACAAAAAGGAAACCGTGGGCTCGACGATACAGTACTTTTTAATCAAAAAGTAACGAAGTTTTATTATAAATTCAGCTTATAATATTGCAAATCAAATGGTATTAACAGGGAATTCTTATGGATACAACAAAGCTTTCATCATATTATAATAATTGTTTGCTCTGCCACCGCCAATGTGGGATTAACCGCTCAGAAAAAACGGGCTACTGCGGTATGCCGGATGGATTGTTTGCGGCGCGCGCTGCGCTGCACTATTGGGAAGAACCATGCATCAGCGGGGCGGGCGGCTCCGGAACCATATTTTTTTCCGGATGTTCGCTGCGCTGTGTCCACTGTCAGAACCATGATATCGCGCTCGGACTTTCCGGCAAAGAAATCACTCCTTCTTGGCTTGCGGAAATTTTTCTTAATTTGCAGGAAAAGGGTGCCGCAAATATCAACCTTGTCACACCGACACATTATGTTCCATCCATTATCGCCGCACTTTCTAAGGCTAAGGATGAGGGGCTTACCCTTCCCGTTGTCTACAATACCGGGAATTACGAAACTCTGGATACTTTAAAAATGCTTGAGGGCTATATCGATGTGTACCTTCCAGATTTTAAATACTGGTCAGGAACTCTATCCGGGCGCTACTCTGCTGCGCCCGATTATGCAGTGCACGCGGCAGAAAACATTGCGGAGATGTTCCGGCAGGTTGGCGAAGCGAAGTTTTCTGCGATACAGTTTCCTTCACCACAAGTTCCAAAAATGCAACTCCCTGCGGCACAGAAAGCCGCACCACAGCTTGTTTTTCCTGTTTCAATGCAGGAACCTTCAACGAATTATCCGACAATGCAGGCTCCCGTGGCTGCAGCGGATGAAATTGACCTGTCCGAAAGCGAAACCTGTCTTATGACGCGTGGTATCATTGTGCGCCATCTGGTTTTGCCGGGCGCGGTTTTCGACTCGAAAAAAATAATCCGCTTCCTTTATAAAACCTACGGCGATAGAATCTATCTCTCAATCCTAAACCAGTATACGCCAATCGCCAAAAACCTTGGCGCTTTCCCCGAGCTGAACCGCAAAATCACCCAGGCTGAATATGACGAGGTGGTTGATTACGCGATCAAACTTGGTGTGGAAAACGCTTTTATCCAGGAGGGGGAAACAGCGGTGGAAAGTTTTATCCCGGAATTTAACGGGGAGGGGATATAATTTCCTCAGATACTTACCCGGACTCTGTCGGAAAGAAGACTTAAATTTCCTTCCCACCAAAATCCGGGCAGCTACAAAACCCGCTATAAAATTTTCTGTATTGGAAATATCAAATATTACTGCTTAGTAATATCCTTCCCAAAATATTTTTCGGAAATCTCGGCAAGTTTCCCGTTCCCGCGAAGTTCTTCGATCGCCTCGTTCACCGCTTCGCGAAGGGTTTTGCTGTCGTCACCCTTGCGCACCGGGATTGCCACATGGGAGGCTTCCTCGGTGAGCGCAGCCACTTTGAGCGCCGCATCCGGATGCACCTTCATATAATCATCAAAAGATAATTCCGCGTTTAATGTTGCATCCGCGCGCCCGGAAAGCACCATGTCAAGCGTCTGGTCAAGAGTATCCACGCCCAGCACGGTCGCGCCATATTCTTCTGCCAGATACATGTAGGTGCTGTTGATACTGTTTGCCGTTGTCTTTCCATCCAGATCCTCAAACGAGGTGATTTCATTGTTGTCACTGCCCACAATCAGCGCCGTGCGGATATAGGCATAAGCATCGGTAAAATCATATTTTTCACTGCGCTCATCCGTGATCTCCACGCCGTTAATCATCAGGTCATAGCGGCCAACCTCAAGCCCCGCAAGCAATCCGTCCCACTCGCCCTCTACAAATACTGCCTTCACGCCAAGGATTTCGGCGATCGCTTCTCCCACCTCCGTATCAAAACCGACCAGCTTATCATTCTCGTCATGATATGTCCACGGAGCCCAGGTTCCCTCCATCGCTATCACAATCTCTCCCTTTTCCTTAATGCGCGCAAGCAGATCCTTACCCGCCTCTTCCTTCTTCCCGCAGCCCGCCGGAATACAGAAAATCAACAGCAAAACCGCCGCGAGCACAAGGGTAATTTTTCTATTCTTTGTCATTGTTGCACCTCCAAAATTTTTCCAATTTTTCACTTTACCAATACTATTCTATTCCGTTTTCTTTATTTTGCCGCTGCCACACGCCATGTCAGCGAAAACACCATATTTGGCACAATACCTGGCAAACTCCGCACAATCCCACGGCTCCAGTCTTCGGCCAAACCAAATTAAACTTTCCAGACCGCAGGTTTTACTTCGTCTTTATACCAGGCGCAGAAATTCCCTTGTCCTCTCCTGCTTGGGACTCTCAAAAATTTCCCCGGCGCTCCCCTGCTCCACCACCGCGCCGCCCTCCATAAAGATCACTTTGTTGGACACGGTTTTTGCAAAGTCAAGCTCATGTGTGACCACGAGCATGGTCATCCCATCGCCTGCCAACTGGCGCATCACCTCAAGCACCTCACCGGTCAGTTCCGGGTCAAGTGCCGATGTCGGCTCGTCAAAATATATTATTTCCGGCTCCGTTGCAATCGCCCGCGCGATCGCCACGCGCTGCTGCTGCCCGCCGGAAAGCTGATGGGGATAATAGTCATACCGGTCGGAAAGCCCGACCTTATCAAGCATTTTATGCCCGATGGCAACCGCCTTGGCTCTTGGCATTTTCCTGGCTACAATAAGCCCCTCGGTCACATTTTGCAGCGCCGTCTTATTGAGGAAGAGGTTGTAATTCTGAAAAACAAAAGCCGTCTTTTTGCGTAGTCTGGCAATATCCTTTTTTTTGATACGCCCAAATGTAAATTCCTCCCCGTCAAAGCACATCGTTCCCCCGTCCGCGGTCTCCAGAAAATTCATACACCGCAGCAATGTTGTTTTGCCCGAGCCGCTCGGACCTAAAATCGCAATCACATCGCCCTTTTCCACGCTCAGGTCAACGCCCTTTAAAACCTCACCCTCCCCAAAATCCTTGTGTATGCCTTTAATTGCAAGCATACTCATATCCACGCCCCCTCTCCCAGGTTTTCCCTTTAAAGACAAATTTTCTGTCCGTACAGCCCGAAAATTTCCCGCATCCTTATAAAAGTCCCATACATTTACATGCCCTGGCGCGGCGCAGCCTTCTTCGCACCCCGGTAGCGGTTTAAGCGCTTTTCGCCAAGATGCTGCAACCAGGTAAGCACGGTCGAAAAAGCCAGATACATTAATGCCACTTCCGTGTAGACAAGCAGCGGCTCATAGGTTCTCGCCACAATGCGCTGCGCCGCCATAAACATTTCTGCCACCGTGATGCTTGCGACAAGGGAGGTGTCTTTCATCATCGAAAGCAGGGAATTCGAGAGAGGCGGAAACGCGGTGCGCATTGCCTGCGGCAGCACAATCCGGCGGATTATCTGATGGTATTTCATCCCGGCACAGTATCCTGCCTCAAGCTGCCCGACCGGAACCGCCTCAAGGGCGGCGCGCATTGTTTCCGCGCAGTATGCCCCCTCGTTGATTGCCAGCACAAATGCAGCGCAGACAAAGGGATTAATCAGATATCCAAGCCCCGAAATCCCGTAGAATACAAGATAAAGCTGCACAATCAGCGGTGTTCCGCGTATAACCCAGATATACACTCTCGCAATCTGCTTTAATACTTTCACATTTGCAAACTGGATAAGCGCCACAAAAATGGCGATCACAAGTGCCATTGCAAAGGCAATTGCTGTAAGCGGGAGCGTTACCTTAAGCCCGGGCAGTAATATTTTCCAAAAAGAATCCGTCAGGATATGTATTGTGCGTTCACTCATGTCTGATACCCTCTTTGTTCCTGTTTTCCAGATAAAAACAGCGGATAGGACGTTCGTCCCGCCCGCCGTACTGGTGTTCTATTCTATCATATTCCCTTTCAAATTGCAATATCCACATATTTTAAGATCTGCCTGGTTAAACCTAAATTTCTTATCAAAAGAAATTATCCATATGCTGCTCTACGCTTAGGAATCAGGAAAACGATCTTTTAAAATCGTTTCCTCCAAAATTTTTGCTGCCCGGATAATCTGCTCCTTACATGGACGCCTTTTATAATATTCTGCCGTGCGCGCCTGGGGTGTTGTCCCTAGCATCTGCTCCCTCTCCTTTCCGGTAAGCTCCCTTTTATCAAGCCCCAGCAATTCCCGGCAGATAATGGAACCATACTCCTCTTTAAACCGCGCGGCAAGCTGCTGCACCACCTCATAGTTGCGGCGCTTTCCCTCCTGGTCACGCCCCTGTGTTGCCCCCGTTTCCATCCCCGCTACCAAAAACATACCAGAAACCGCACCGCAGACCTCGCGCATACGTCCCATACCCGCGCCAAACGATGCCGCAACCCTCATCGCCGTTGCCCGGTCAAATCCATATAAATCCGCATAAGTCACAAAGACTGCCTGCGCACAATTGCAGCCCTCCATAAAAAGTTCTCCCGCCTTCTCCGCTCTCGATTCCATTGAATTATCTCCTGATTTATAAATTTTTGTGTACTTCTAGTACCGATAGCCCAAAAAAGAAACCTCCGCTGTTTTGCTGCCCTGCAAAAAGAAGATGCAGCCTTTCACAAGACTGCATCAATCTTTAGCGCATCACTTTTCGCCAGATCAATAAATGTATTGTCCACGCGCACAACCGGCGAGGCGAGCGACTGTTGATGGATCATTACAACCTCCCCCCGGTCCCCATCCGAAAGCTGTACCGTGTGATGAATATATGTTTCCGCCATCTTCCCCAATAGAGGCAGGAGATATTGCGGGTTAAAGAGGTTCATGCCCTCCTCCTCAAAAATCCGGATCACATCGAACGGGCAGAATGCACCGCGGTAAGCCCTCCTGCTTGTCATCGCGTCATATACATCCGCTATGCCGACAATGCTGGAGATAATATCAATCTCGTTGCCCGCCTTGCCCGCCGGATAGCCCGAACCATCATAGCGCTCATGGTGGTCGAGAGCTGCCCTCTTAATCCTGTCATCGATCTTCGCGCCCTTTAGGATCTCATATCCGCTCTCCGCATGCATCTTCGCAATATCAAATTCCTCATCGGTAAGCCTTCCCGGCTTGTTCAGGATGCGCGGCGGAATAAGGAGTTTCCCTGCATCATGTAAAAGCCCTGCAACCGTCAGCACCTGCTTGTCCCCCTCATCAAGATGCATCCAGTCCCCAAAGACATTGCAGATAAGCGCCACATTGACCGAGTGCTCAAATACCATGTCATCGCAATCGCGGATACAGTGCAGCATATTAAAAATATGCGCATTGCTCCTCGCCCCGCCGATCATGGATTTCACGTCAAGAAACAGAAGCTCAGGGTCAATCTCTGCCGAGCCAAGCACAATCTGCTCTAACGTGTACTGCACTGCCTTTACAGTATTTGAGTAAATACCCTTAAACTCAAGAAAGTCCGTCCCCTTGCGCAGCGTCTGTGTGTAAACGTCGTCCTTTTGCTCCTGTCCTTCTTTAGCATAAACCCAAACACCGCCCACTGAGTAAAGCATCAGCTTCGCAATCGAATCCGCGCCAAGCACGGTATCTTTGATTAAAATCAACTGATCCGTCCTGGAGTAAATGTCCTGCGCCGTAATCATACCTGGTGCTGCCTCACTGATCGTAACCCTTTTTATTTCTCTGTTGTCCACCCCATCCCCTCCTGTCCTGGGAAATGTCTTACGCAAAACTTTGCTACTTACATCCAGTATAACATATTTTCGCCATTTATGCAATTGCTACTTTCTTAACTCAAACGTATTCGTTAATTTTTTTGCGCCCTAAATATCCTTTCATACCTCACCATCAAAACACAGGCTGAATTTTCCATCCCTTCCATATTTGAGTATTGTGAGCTTATCCTCCCCCATCGGCTTTTGCTTGCGGTCTTTTACGAAAATTGGCGAAAACCCAGTGCCTGACCGAACCAGTTCAACATAATCCCTTATACTGCTTAATTTTTTTTCAGTTTCGATACCGGAAGGTGTCTGCCCCCATTCAATATTGTGCATATCCGTCCCCCCGGTCATTGGAAGATGGTATGCATCCGCATATTGCGGCACCAGTTCGTCCATATATGGCTCGTTCCCGATATTGATATACTCCACCGCATCGACAAAGTAAGGATTCAGCCTCACTGCATTCAGATACCCCCGCTCGCGGAACGGATGCGCCTGCACCACCAGCCCGCCGGCATCCCGCACCCGTTTATAGTAAGCCTGTCTTGTATCCTGCATAATCTCGGGATTTGCTTTAAGCCACGCCTTATCGAGCCCGTATGTCAGGTACTCGTCCCCCTCAAAATTAAACTCCCAGCCAAAGAACACCGAAAACCCTGCCCTATCCCCCTCTTCTTTTGCGAGTTCATACCCGCGGCAAAAGGCATCAATGCGTTCCTCCCATGGAAGATTTCGCGGCACGGCACTGTTCCCGTTAAAAAAATGGTCAGTAAATATAATGCCGTCATAACCGCGATCCATATAAAACTTTATGTAGTCTTTTGCTGGCGTGTGGCCGCAGGCGCTCACCTCCTTCGTATGCAGATGCGTTTCATATCGATAGCCCATTCTTCGACCTTCTTCCTGAATTATATTTTTATCCCGCCCAATATCCCCTAAAAATATGATTCCTTTTCTCCCTGCTCGCGTACAAAAAAGCGGGATCATATGATCCCGCCCAAAAGTAAACCGCCAAGGCTTCTTTTTGTAAGCCCCAAAATGCCGACTCCTGTGTTTTGACTCCTAGCAACCGCTAGGTGGGTAACCGCAATTGAGCTTGCTGTCTTCCACTGCACATTCGGAGGCCTGACATCCACTCAACGATATAGGAATCCCTTTTAAAGTACTGTAGGTTCAAAACTACAAGAGCAACCGTACACCTCAGGATGGTTTTATTATACCCCAAATTGCCTAAATAATCAAGGAGTTTTTTGCATTTTTTCAGTGTTTTTTTGGTATATTTGTCCGATTTTTCTTAATAGGATAATAATTTAATTATTTTCCATTTTTTCACATTTCCTGTGCTGCCAAACGCTGCCTGTCAGATGGCGCTTGCGCCCCGTCCAGCATAATTAATAGGTCAAAAACATACTAGCCCTCACTGTTCCCACATCTTAACATGGCAAACTCAAACACAAACTCCGTTCCTTTTCCGACTTCGCTAAGCACCTTGATATCGCTTCCATGTTTCAGGGCAATCTGCTTTGCAATCGCAAGACCCAGTCCGGTTCCCTTCGCATTCTGCCGCAATTTCGACTTGTAAAATTTCTCAAAAATATTTGGCAGCTCCTCCTTTGATATCCCGATCCCCTCGTCCCGTATGGAAACGTACACGAGCGCTCCATCCTTTTTTTCATATTCAGAAAAAGTCACATGCACCGTAGAATTCTCGGGCGAAAATTTAACCGCATTGTCAAAGATAACAAGGAACATCTGGCGAAGTCTGTCATAGTCCCCTTCCACCATATAGATATCCTTCTCGTGCACCAGTCTGATATGGATATTTTTTTCCGCCGCAATCGCTCCCGCGCTGCGTTTTAATTCCGCGAAAATATCCATCAGGTTTACCGGTTCCTTCTCCACCATAAAATCCGGGTTCTGCATTTTTGAGAGCAGGAGAAGATCCCCCACCAGCCTCTCCATACGCTTGCACTCAAGCAGCATGCGCTCGTAATACTGGCGCACCTTCTCCTCATCCGTCACCACCCCGTCCACCAATGTTTCGGTGTAGGCGCGGATCACTGTGATCGGCGTGCGCAGTTCATGCGATACATTTGCAAAAAAATCCATGCGCATCTGTTCAAGGTTGCTGCGCACCTCCTCATTTTTCGCCAGTTTATCGGCAAGGGAGTCTATGGTGCGTGCCAGCTCCCCAATCTCATCTCTCCGCTTGATTCCTGTTTTTTCATCGTAGGCACCCCGCGAGAGCATTCTCGCCGTATCGCGCATTATCAGCACGGGCTTTGACAGCCTGCCCGCAAACAGGAATGCGACGAGCACAGAAACGACAAGTGCTGCCAGCACGCTGTAGAGTATCATTTTTTTGCCGCTGGCAATCGCCTTATCCTGCGTTTCCATCGAAATATTAATCAGCACGGCACCACAGATTTCCCCGTTGTTGCCGATAACCGGCACCCCGACGGACATCATCGTGCACCCATGTATCTCGCTGTAGCTTGTGAGGAAGCGTTCCTTTCCAAGGAATGCCGAGTAGATCAGGTTCGTGTAATCTTCCTGGCTCACATCAGAAAACTCTATCGTCGCCATCGCGCGGTTCATCGGCTGGCTGGCATAAGGGTTCGCAATCGACCAGATTTCATAATCGCCGATTTCGGAAAGTATTTCCAGGTAACTTAAACAGCTTGCATAGTCTTCATTTGTAATAAACTCCTGGAATCGTCTGGATATGCTGTCCGCATATTCTTCCAACTGCATACGGTACTGCCTGCGCGTTGTGTGCTGATAAGCTTTTAAAAAGATTGCACTGACCACTGCCGCCATAATGATTGCCAGCATAGCAAAATAAAAATATGTTTTTAAAAACAGCAGGTTCCTGCCGATCTTTCTTCTTCTCCGCCTTTTTCCCATCCGTCCCACTCTGCCACACTCTTATTCCGCAGTTTACCCCTCTATCTCAAATTTGTAACCGACTCCCCAGACTGTCTGGATGGACCAGGCGGGATGTGCCACCGTGTCAAGCTTTGCGCGCAGGCGCTTGATATGCGAATCCACCGTGCGGGTGTCCCCATAATAATCGTAGCCCCACAGGCTGTCGAGAAGATTGTCCCTCGTAAATACCTTGTTCGGATTGCTTGCAAGCGTCCACATGGTCTCGATTTCTTTCTTGGTCATCGTCATCCTCTGACCGTCGATACTTAACGCATACTCGTCAAGGTTAATCATCAAGTTAGCTACAACTAACACATTCTTATTCGCCACATTCTCCTGCGGCTTTTTCACCATGCGGCGAAGGACAGCGCGCACGCGCGCCATAACTTCACTCGGGCTGAACGGCTTTACAATATAATCGTCCGCCCCGATATCAAGCCCCATTATTTTCTCGAAGTCCTCCCCGCGCGCCGTTATCAGGATAACTGGCACATCGGAGGTTTTCCTTATTTCCCGGCAAACCGCATAGCCGTCCATTTTCGGCATCATCACATCAAGAAGGACAACCGCCGGCGCATATTGCCCGAAAAGCCGCAGCGCCTCCTCGCCATCCGCAGCGAGCAGCGCCTCATAGCCCTCCTTCTTGGCGTATTCTGATAATACATCCGTTATATCCGGATTATCGTCCGCAATTAGTATGTATTGCATTACAGACCTCCTTTTTTCCACAGCTTTTCTGCGGCATGATTCCATGTAATAGACAAAAGTTTCCCATACATCTCCCAGTATGCCAACAACAGCCTAATTATATTCGGGGAGTCCTTAGATTACAAGATATTTCACAGTTTTTTCAAATTTGCTGCTAAGTTGCTGCCTTTCCCCGTCAATATTTCATTCCTTTCCAGGGCGAGAAGGTAAACACATCCTAGAATGATGTCACCATTTCTTTGCAGTACCATTCCCCGTCCGACTGCCGTATCACCCCGTCCCGCTGGACAACCGGATGTGCGGCATCATTTGGCGGGATATAGCGTATGGTTGCTTTCATGCCATCCGACATAACCACCTCATGATCCGTATATTTCTGCCGCATATTCTTGATAAAAAGCATGACAAGCCGCCGGTCAAGCCCCTCAAACTCCCCGTCATAAAACATATTCAGCACATGGAGCGGAAGCCTTGAATCCTTGTAGCTGCGCGCGGAAACCATCGCGTCGTAAATATCTGAGATTGCCGTGACGCGCGCTATCACACTGATCTGCTCCCCGCTTATACCGTCCGGATAGCCCGTGCCATCGAGCTTTTCATGGTGATGCCTTGCTGCCAGCCGGATATCTTCGCAGAATTTTTTGCTGAGCAGCGAATCCGAATAAACCGGATGTTCCCTCATAATCATAACTTCATCCTGCGTTAGTTTCCTCGGGGCAAAGAGTATCTCCTCCGGTATCATGGTCTTGCCGATATCGTGCAAAAGCCCGGCTAAGGTATATACTTTTATCTCCGCTCCCTTTAATCCAAGCCACTCCGCCTGCATGGCATTTAAAAGCGCCACATTGAGCGAGTGCCTCTGCAATCCCTCGTCCATCGGGCGCGGGAAACTGATGCAGGAAAAGATGGTGAGCGGATCAAAGTTCACCGCCTTTCCCGTAATCTCTTCTGCCAATGGCTCCATCTGCTCGCAGCACAGCCAGGAAGTGGTATCCGGGTTGTGGAAAAGACTGCCCACATTCTGGTGCAGTTGATCGTACCCCATATACTGCTCGGTCATCTTCTGGCGGGCTTCCTGCGGCATATGCCCGTCTGACATCAGGTCGAGAAAGGTTTCGTTATACACCATGATATGTTTGTCATTCCCGGAAAAGCGCAGGAGTTTATCAAGCTTTGCCTTTACAATCTTCTCCCCTTTTGCAAGGAGTTTTACCGTCCCCGTATGATTGTAAATATCATTATTCAACACATATCCGTCCCAGAGATATTTAACAGGAAAAATCCTCATGTTTTCGGAATCCATCTCATCCCCTCCCCTTTCCCGGGTCAAAGCGGGTTTCCCTGATCCTGCACCCATATTCCTCCCGCAGCGCTAAATCCTCCCCCTCCTTTAAAGGAGCATTTACCTCCTGTATCCTCACAACCTCGCACTGCATTTCAAGCACGCCCTCCTGCACCCTTAGTACAAGGGAAAATACTTCCCCTATATCGAAGCATCCCACATCCGCCTGCAAAAGGAGACCGCTTGCACTTATGTTCACCGTCTGGATATGTATGCCTTTCTTTAGTGAAACCTCCTTCCCATCAATATATACTCCTTTTATGTTCCCTGTAAGTGAGATCGGGTAGCGAATCCTGGCACGGCTCTCCTTCTCCTTGCTTTTCCCAAGAAAAACCTCGACTTCATTCTCCACCACGGCACCCCTGATGCTCCCGCCAAACTCATACAGGGATCTAGCCGCAAAAATAATGGCATAAATATTGTAAAATCTCTTTTCCGGAAGACTGTCAGCGCGGATCATAACGGAATTGGCTTCACTGTTAAAACGGAGTATCACCGTATCCGCTATGGTGGTGCCATCCTCCGCATTTTTAATAAGTATCCTGCGGTTTTTCAGTTCCCCCTCATTCACCATCCATCCCCCCATCAAAAATTCTTAAACTCCTATCTAAATATTATCATAAAATCCCGGAACATACAAGAAAATAAGCATTTTTACCGCTCTTTTTTTCCGTGTTGCCATTGTTCTGACATAAACATATACTAAGATAAAAGCGGATGTGACGCAAAGAAATTAGATCAGGAGGCATTGCAATGAAAACTTTTTGCAAAAAATGTATCATTGTCCTCGGTTTTGTATTTTTCTTTGCTCTGTTTTCGTCAAGAAACCCGGCGACCACCGCATTTTCAAAAGAGATGACGGAGCCATCCGAGCCACAGGCGGAAACGCAGGCTGAGATTAAGCTGAATGTCAAGACAAAGGCTTTAGTCAAGGATACCAAGTATACGCTGAAAGTTTACAATCTTTCAGGGAACCAGAAAGCCTCCTTTAAATCGAGCGAACCTTCGGTTGCCTCGGTGGATGAGGAGGGCATGGTCTGCGGGATCGCAAACGGTACCGCGACGATCACCGTCACCGTAAAAGACGGATTAAAAACGGTGGCTTCCCTGACATGTGAGGTCACGGTCGGACCTCCTGCAATCAGCGTGAAATGGACAAAGTCCGAGATTGTGTTAGCGGTAGGGAAACGCACGACCCTGAAGACGCTCGTGCTTCCGTACAATACAACCGAGGCCGTAAAATTTTATTCCTCCGACACGGAGATTGCAACGGTGACATGCACCGGCAAAATCACCGCGAAGGCGGAGGGCGACACCTATGTATTTGCAATGATTGAAAACGGAAAATATGATTTCTGCAAAGTCAGCGTAGTAGACCAGGATACATATGATCAGCTCTTTGACTCCACAGTGGATGACATACCCGACATCGAATTGGAGGAGGGGGCGCTAGAAAATGCTGATGACACAGCGGAACTTACTCCTACCGTAACTCCAATGCCAACTGTTTCCCCGACGGCGGCGCAGGAAACACAGTCATTGGACAGATAGGCAAAGTTTGAATTTTTCGATTTGTTCTTATGTGAATTGAAAGGAGGGGGGCTTTGAAAGCTCCCCCCTTTATTCTTTCTATTATATGTACTATCCCGTATCAGCTCCTTAAAAATCACCTTACAAAAGCTAACTTACCATCCCCCCAATCATGCCCCCCGCCGCCATTATTGCAAAGGATTTCACCACTCCCGGTATGGTAAGGCTCATACCGCTGATAAGAAATGAGATCACCAGGTAAACCAGAAAATAGAGGATGCCAAAAATTAATCCCCATAGAAATTTTTGTTTGCCAGACTTTTTTCCCAGATAAAGTCCCCCCACAAATACCCCGAGGGCATCCACCGCTGCCAAAACGATCCCCAGCGTCTTTTCTTCCATCCCGGTCTTGAGCATCAGGAACGCGCACATAAACAAAAGCATTGCCGTAATCAGCGCCGACATAATAAATGCTTTTACAAAATGCATTGCGCGCAGCCCGCCCGCTAAATTTTTTTCCATGCCTTTCCCCCATTTCTGCGCTGCTTTTGCGCTGTATAACAAACTTTAAGATCACATTTCAGGCTCAATCCTCTTTTCCTTTTCTTTCCCATGTGCTATACTTGTCATGTTACTAAAAAACCGGATTTCCCAAAACAGATCCCTTTGAAATATATGATGGCACAGAAGCATGTATGCATGGGATAAGGAGGCATTTATGGGTTATATCGACCTTCATGTACATTCCAACAAATCCGACGGCACCCTTAGCCCCGCGCTGTTAGCGGCACACGCCGCAGAGCGCGGACTAAAGGCGATCGCCCTAACTGACCACGACTGTGTGGCGGGCATCAAGGAGGCAAATGCCGCCGCAAAAAAATTATTGGTGGACGGCGCACCGCTTAGGATTGTGCCCGGCGTTGAGATTTCCGCCGACTACAAAAACCGCGATATCCACATTCTGGGACTTTTTATCAACACAGAAAATTCCGAACTTTTGACCGCCCTCGACAGTGCGCTTGCCGCGCGCGATAAGCGCAACGAAAAGATGGTAAAAAACCTCCAGGATGCGGGGCTTGATATCACAATGGAAGACCTGCTCTTTGGCACAAGCGACACAGTGATTACCCGCGCGCATTTCGCGCGCCATCTGCTGGCAAAAGGGTATGTAAAAACAACGGAAGAGGCGTTTTTAAAATACCTTGACATCGACACGCCCTATTACGTGCGCCGCGAATATATGCTGCCGGATACCGCCATCCGGCTAATACGCTCAGCGGGCGGTATCCCTGTGCTCGCACATCCGCTGCTCTACCATCTTGATTCTGACGGGGTGAGGGCACTGGTTAAAAAACTTAAAGGGGAAGGATTGATGGGGATTGAAACAATCTACTCCAAAAACACGGGAACCGACGAAGCATTTGTGCGCAAACTCGCCGCACAATTTAATCTGCTGATGACGGGCGGCTCGGATTTTCACGGTGCAAACAAGCCGGATATCGAGATCGGGGTTGGACGGGGCAATCTTAGAATCCCGGAAAAAATGCTGGAAGAACTTGAGAAGGCAAGGGGTTAGTGATTACTAACCCCTGCTGGATCTTGCGATGATAAATAATAGCAGGCAGGGGTCTGCCTTAAAATAACAAAAATTCGGGTGGGGTTAAAGACCCGCCACCGGTATGCCCAATCATTTGATTCCACATCAAAAAAATCCCATACCGCAAACCAAACCTGCAGTATGGGATTTCCCTATATTTCCAACTATATTTCAGTTATCCTTCCCCTCTATTTTTTCTCCTTTGTTTCCGCCGCCACAGCGCCCTCCGGCTTTTCCACCTCGACCACTGCGGTCTTTTTCATAGGGATACGGCAATTTTTGTTATTGCCGAATTCCACAACAATTACTTCCTCCATCACATCAATCACAACGCCGTAAAATCCCGCCGTCGTCAACACACTGTCACCGATTTCAAGGGAGCTTACTAATGCATCCATCTGCTTTTGCTGCTTCTTCTGCGGGCGGATTAACAGAAAATAAAATACCGCACCGATAACTACAAGGTAGATTACCATTGAAACAATCGACATTCCCGGTGCTGCTGCCGCATTCGCATCCCCGGCGGCAGCAGCGCCATCCGTCAAAAATAATAAATTCATAAAATCCTCCGTTCCGGTCACCTGCGACCTGAAAAATATTAGTGGCGGAATAATTATTCCTGTTCGCCCTCCGCAAAACCTGCGAGTTTCCTTCTCTTGTACTGTGCGTATTCCCCCCGCTCAATCGCTTCCCGTATCTCCTCCATCATCTTATTGTAAAAATATAGATTGTGCGTTACCAGCAGGCGCAGCCCAAGCATCTCCTTCGCTTTGAGAAGATGCCGGATATATGCCCTGCTGTAGTGGCGGCAGGCCGGGCAGTTACAGCCTGCCTCAATCGGTTCGGAATCCAGTTCATATTTCGCATTCATCAGATTCATCTTGCCGCGGTTTGTGTAGGCATGACCATGCCTTCCGTTCCTTGCCGGGTACACGCAGTCAAAGAAATCCACGCCGCGCTCAACCGCCTCTAAAATATTCGCCGGCGTACCCACGCCCATCAGATAGACCGGCTTGTCCTCCGGCAGATATGGAACCGTCTTCTCAATAATGTGATACATCTCCTCGTGCGACTCCCCGACTGCAAGACCGCCCAGGGCATAGCCGTCAAGCTCAAACTCCGAAATACGCTTCGCATGCTCGATACGGATATCCTCAAATGTGCCGCCCTGGTTGATCCCAAACAACATCTGCTGTCTGTTAATTGTATCACAAAGACCATTTAAGCGCGCCATCTCCGCCTTGCAGCGTGCAAGCCAGCGCGTGGTGCGGGCAACGGAGTTTTCCATATATTCCCTTGTACAGGGATGCGGCGCACATTCATCAAATGCCATCGCTATGGTGGAAGCAAGGTTTGACTGGATGCGCATACTCTCCTCCGGTCCCATAAATATCTTGCGCCCGTCCACATGGGAATTAAAATATACGCCCTCCTCCTTTATCTTCCTAAGCCCCGCGAGCGAAAAAACCTGGAACCCGCCGGAATCCGTCAGAATCGGCCTGTCCCACACCATAAATTTGTGCAGCCCGCCAAGCTTTTTAACCACCTCATCCCCGGGTCTTACATGGAGATGATAGGTATTTGAGAGCTCAACCTGCGTCCCGATCTCCTTTAAATCCATTGTGGAAACGGCTCCCTTGATCGCCCCGACCGTCCCGACATTCATAAAAACCGGTGTCTGTATCACACCGTGCACTGTTGCAAACTCGCCGCGCTTTGCATTCCCGTCCTTACAAATCAGCTTATACATGGAAAGAAATCCTTCCTAAATTTATTTCTGCGCGCCGTCCTCCCCGTCTTCCCGGAAATCCCGGAACTTCTGGCAACATGGAATACTTGGCAGCGCCCTTTGTCAAAGGAAATTTCATATCCCTATGCTGCTACCGCAGCTTGCCAGATGGGGTTAACCCCTCCTGAATAGGTTAAATACAGATTTCCAAAAAATGGCACCCCAAGATTCCCCGGGAAAAGACACGCTTTCTATAGTATATCGTTTCCCCGCGAATATTTCAAGAAATATCTTGTGAAATTTCTAAAATTTGAGATTTGCGCAACCTTGGCGGAATTAAACGAAAGATCTGGATGCCAAAGTCCGTGGTACTACCCAATGCCCATTTTCTTATTGTAAAAATACGCGGCAGCCATTATAATTTATCCAAATATATTTTTCAAGGGGGATTCACGGATGTTACTAGAAGAAGCATATAAAATATTGGAACTGCCAGAGGGTGCGAACCGGGCTAAAATCCGCCACGCTTATGCAAATTTAAGCAAATTATACCATGTTGAAACACATCCGGAGGAATTTGCCCGCCTGCACGAAGCTTATAAACTTGCACTCTCCGCCGCCGCAGGCACAGGTGCGCAGGTATCCCAGGAAGAAGATTTTAAGGCAGAAAAAACTTATCTTACTTCCCCGCCTCCCGAAGAAGAGGAAAATATTTCCAATTTTTCCAGTGAAAAGACCCTTAAACCACAAGATGAAACTGTCAATTTTATTGACGATCTTATCAATACAAAATTTTCCATACAAAGTTGTTATGACCTGATCCAGCTAATTTATTACCGATGCCGCTATGACGAAATCTCGCCTGAAACGGATACCGCCCTGCTTCGCATTACAAATGCAGAGCAGGATATCGCGGATGAATTGCAGATCGGAAATGAAACACCTTTTCTTCCGTATGAGAAAGAATTTTTCCACATTCCTTTTCTTACCTGGGTAAAGCAGGACTGGATCTGCATTGTGTGCCATCCCACTTTTTACAGGATGCAGTACACGGAGCGATTTCTCAGTGAATTATACCACCTGTTATTGGAAGAAACCTTAAACCTGCGCGATGGCATCCGGCAGGAATTGTATTTTGCCCTCTGTATGGCTTACGGTTTCTTTTTAGATAATAAGGGAGCAGTATATGAAACCACAGGGCATCCTCTTCTTGCAAAGATTAAAAAGCTTCTCAGCCAGAACCCCAGGCATGGGGAATACATTAAGGATTTGGAAATCTGGCCGGACTGCCAAAGAGCCCGCAGCATTGTGCTTTTCTGCCAGAAAGTATACACAAGCTTCCTCCCTGCAAACCAACCGGTTCCGTATACAGATAAAAACGATGATAACAATGCCGCCGGGGACAAATCACTTGCAGAAACCGCCGCAGAACTGCTTCTTGACCCTGAAATTTTATGGAAAGAATTTATCTATGACTGCCTGACGGATTTTTTGGATGCCACTTTATCCGGACAATTGGTAAAAAATCGTGAAATTTTTCACCAATTTGTCCAAAAACGCCAGCAATACCTTGAACTTTCCGAACTTCGCCAGGAATTTACACGCGATTTTATAAATTTGATGGACAATAATATTGATGAAAATTATATATATAATGCCTGCTACGTGCCACTAGCCACCCGCCTTGAACGGATCAAAGACCGCTACCTTGCTAAAAAAGAATGGAAAAAAATTATTTGCCGCCCCGATTTCTTTCAGGCATTTAGAAACTGGCTCCTTCGCCCATTCTCCTCCGTTCCCTGCCTGATGCATTACGATTCGTGGAAATTCTTGCGGACATGTTTTTGTGGCAGCTCACCATTTGAAATGGACTGCATCCGATACCTGACCACCGAATTTTATTTCCCGGAATACGAAAAGCGCTACAAACGGGAACTTATCTGGGAAGATGCCCATATCGAGGAGGAATACTTTAAAGAAGTCTTTCCCATCCCCGCCCTTAGCGAAGGAAAACACAATGTTCTAACAGGTTTTGGACATGCCAAGTCCGCGCGCATTATGGAAATTGAAAAAATCTTTGGGAACCTCACCTTTGATTTATCCGGACTTGACTTCCTTAGCAGAATCGCAAATGCCATGACCCATTTTAATTTTCTCCTCGTCACACAAAAGCACGAAAAAGAAGCCGTACCGGGGGATGCTTTCTGCTTTTTCGAGGATAGAGTACTTCTCTACCGCAAAAAAGAAAACCTTCTCTGCCGCCTGACACACCCCGTCTTTTACGACCTGATTTCATGGAAATTTGAATCCGCCGCCTTCCATGTAATCACTGGAAAAACAGGCTACGATGACAATTTTTTAGATTCGGCATGCAAAAATTTATATTGCTACCGCTTCTATGCCCAGTCCAAAAGAAACGATTCCCCCGAAAAAGATTATCAATAAGTAATTCACAATGGGCAATATATCACATGTTAATCAACAGGGAAGATTGCAGGAAACTTTTACTTTACTCTTCCTCTTCCTGCAATCCAAATTCCTCCTCAAACATATTCTCATCAAACATGGACTGCTTTAACCGCATATCCACTGCGAGCAATGCCTGCAACACCCTTTTTCCCGCTCTTCGGATTCGCACGGGCGATTTGCTTTTCCATTCATAATTATAATACTGTATCACTTGGTCAACATACTCCCTGAGTGCTCCCGATGTTTCCGCAAACAGCCTCTCCGCCATTAGAAGAATTGCTCCCCGCTCCTCTTCCTCCTGTAAAAGACGCTGCTGTGCCTCAAGCCACTCTCTTTTTTCGGAAAGTTCCTCCTTTGATAGCTGTCTAAGTCCACTGACCAGCGTGGTACTCTTTTTTTGTCCGGTCGAATCGCTTTCTGCAAAGACCTCTAAAATCCCGTTGATATTATAGGTGAATGTTATAAAAACGCCCTCCTTCCCCGCCGGGGCTTTCGGAACCGGAAAGCACAATTCCCCAATTTTCAAGTTTTGTTCGGGATGGTAACTCTCTCCCTGATAGACCAAAATATTAATTTTCTCCTGAAATTCTGATGCTGTAACAAAATGCTTGGTCACGCGGCATGGCAGAATATTATTGCGCTCTATCATCATGCACATCTTCCCCTTCCCGTCCGCCAGATCCCCCTGCACCTGGATTCCAAGCGAGAACGGACACACATCCGTTACAATAATATCCCTTAATTCCTCCTTGCGCTCCTTAATTCCGGTGTAAATGCCAATCCCATTTGCAACCAGAAAATCCGGCTCCATCAAAGCCTCTATTTTTCGCCCGAAAAGGCGGCTTATAAACATCCTTACCGCGGGCATGTGACTTGAACCCCCGGCAAGAAGAACCTGCGAGATATCCGAAAGCTGCAACCCCGCATCCGAAACGGCGCGCAGAATAATATTTTTCATCCGCCTGAACAGCCCCGGTGCAAGTTCAAAAAGCTTCTCCACAGTCAGTTCCATCGATAGGTTTTCTGCACCCTGCCGGTATATCATTGTAACCGCCTTTTGTTCTGTCAGTGCCTCCTTACAGCGCCTGCCCTCGAATATAAGCGCCATCTTCTCCTTCCCGCTAAGAGCTTCCCAGTCAAGCTTATTCTGTGTACAAAATGAAACCGCAATCGCCTCATCAAAATCCGCTCCTCCCAGATGGTTGTCCCCGGCAATCGCAGTTATCTCCACAATGTTTTCAAAGCAGTCAACAATCGAAACGTCAAGCGTCCCTCCCCCAAAATCAAATACCAGCATATACTGGTTAGTGGTTTCCTCCTCCTCGTTTTTCAGAGTTAATTCTTCTTTGTTTTTTCCAAATTTTTCCTTCTCCCATGCAGTAAGTGCCGCCGCAGAAGGTTCATTGATAATCCGCTCACACGCAATTCCAGCAAGCTGAGCCGCAAGTTTTGTGGCATATCTCTGGTCGCTGTTAAAATATGCGGGCACACTGATTACTGCCTCCGTAACCTCCTCTCCCAAAAAAGTTTCCGCCGCCTCCTTGATTCTTTTTAGTATCAGTGCGGAAAGTTCCTCCGGCAAAAACTTTTGTCCCGCCAGATCATAATATTTTCCCGTGCCCATAAAACGCTTAAAATTGGATGCACAGCGCCCAGGGTCTATCAGTTCTTCCTCCCTCGCAGCATATCCCGTCAGGATATTTCCATCCTGGTCAACTGCCACGATACTTGGTATCATATAATTTCCGGACTCATCCGGGATCAGGATAACTTTCTGCTCCCGCCAGATTGCGGCAAGACTGTTTGTTGTCCCAAGGTCAATTCCGATAACCGCCATTGTTCCACCCCCTATTTTTTTTGTATTGATTCACAATATAAGCCCTGTCCGGCTCTTTTCTTCACCAAACAGGGCTTTTTTACAATTATTGTTACAAAGGATTGAAACTTCCTTAGGCAGAATTACCCGCGGCTCTTTCCCATACAGAGAATTCCGAGCGCCGCAGGACCTGCATGTGCCCCGATACTTGGGCTTACGGTATTGACCATCACGGTTTTTCCGGTTTTTTCTTTCAGGACATCCGCAACCATCTTCGCATCTTCCGGGGCATCCCCGTGCACCACACACAGATCCCATTCATCCGAAAGATACTCCGTCCCCATGCTTGCGACCGCGCGGTCAATAATCGTATTCAGCGCTTTCTTGCGTCCGCGCGCAGTGCCATTATTTACCAATTTTCCTTCCGCATCCACAATAAGAACCGGCTTGATATTTAACACGCTCCCAACAATCGCCGTGGTTTTCGAGAGTCTGCCGCCCCGATGCAGATGGAACAGATCGTCCACCACAAAATAAACACAGAATTCCTGTTTGTGTGCTTCAACCCAGTCCGCAATCTCCAAAAGGCTTTTTCCCTCTTTCTTCATGCGCACTGCCTTCATCACTACCATGCCCTCGCCAAGCGATACATTTAACGTATCGACAACACGGATTTGCATCCCCGGGTTTTCCTCACAGATCTCCTCCGCCCCACAGACCACATTGCTGTGCCCGCCGCTTAGCGCCGAGGAAAAACTAAAATGCAGCACATCAAGCCCCCTGTCCGCATAGGCCTTAAACATGTCCCTGATTACGGCGGGATTGCTCGCCATCGTTGTCGGCATTTTCCCCGCGCGCATCAGATCGTAGAATTCTTTTGGCGTTAAGTTCTTCTCGTCACCGTAAGTCACCCCGTCGATATCATAGTAATGCGGAATAATACCGATCTGGTTCGCGTCCACATATTCCTGCGGCAGATCGCAGTTTGAATCCGCTGTTATCACAAAATCTCTCATGCCAACTCCTCATTCTTTCCTGTAATTTTGCCGCATGGCACAACGGTATAACATTTCCTTTTTCGGCACACAGAGCTGCTTTTCATAGCATTTTCATATTTTCCATAAATACCCTAGCGCAAATCTCCCATCGCGCATCCGTCCATATCCGTAAATTCCTGATTTTCACCGACCATACCCCAGATAAAGGTGTATGCCTGCGTGCCGGAACCCGCATGGATGGACCAGCTAGGCGAGATTACAGCCTGCTCATTGCGCATAATAATATGCCTTGTTTCATTCGGCTCACCCATATAATGGAAAACAAGTGCATCCTTTGGCATATCAAAATACAGATATACTTCCATCCGGCGGTCATGCGTGTGGCAAGGCATCGTATTCCATACGGAACCCGGCATCAGCTTTGTCATACCCATCACAAGCTGGCAGCTTTCGACCTGTCCCGGCAGGATATACTTGCAGATAACGCGGTGGTTTGATTCCTCAAGCGAACCAAGTTCCACCTTGTTCTCCGGCTTTACAATCACAACATCGGATCCCGCTTCGCCCTCCTCACGGATTAAGACGGTCGGATAGGTTTTGTGCGCCGGTGCGCTGTTTAGATAGAATTTTGCAGGCTCTGACGCATCCGCACTCGCAAAGGAGATATCCTTCGCCCCCATGCCGATATACATGCCTTCCTTATAGTTTACCCGGTATTCCTTCCCGTCAATCACAATAATCCCATCGCCGCCGATATTAATAACACCCATCTCGCGGCGCTGCAAAAAATATTCCGCCCTAAGTTCATCCCCCGCCGCAAGTTTAAGAGCGCCCTTTACCGGCACAGCCGAACCTGTGATAATGCGGTCGATATGGCTGTATACAAGCTTAATCACATCCGGCGCAAAAAGATCATCAATCAAAAATTCCTCGCGCAGCCTGTCCGTCGTGTAATGCTTCACATCCTTAGGCGATGCCGCCGTCCTAAGTTCCATAACAAATCCTCCATTCCCGCCACTTTCCGCAGCGCACTCAATACAAAACCTTCTCCTGCCATAAACAATCTATAAATCCCTGTGGAGCTGCCATCGCCTCCTACTGGCAGATTTGAAAATGAACCTCAAAATGGTTCATTTTCAAATCTGCTAACGGAACGAGCCCACAAAAAAACCTTAAACAAACCTTCCAGTCCGTTCCGTTTTCACACTTACCGCTGTACCCTGCCTGACCCGTCCCCGCCACAAAGATTTTCCACATCCGCGCGGGACACAAGGTTGAAATCGCCCGGAATCGTGTGTTTTAAGGCGGAAGCTGCCACGCCGAACTCCAGCGCATCCTTAAATTCCTTGCCGTCAAGCATGCCGCAGATCACACCTGCCGCAAAGGAATCACCGCCGCCAACGCGATCCACAATCGGAGTGATATGGTATTCGCGCGAATGGTAAAATTCCTGTGTATCGCGCTTGTAAATGCAGGCTGACCATCCATTGTCGGATGCGGAATGGCTGACGCGCAGGGAACTTATCACATACTCGAAATTAAATTTCGCAACCATCTGCTTAAATATATCCTGATATCCCGAAAGTTCGAGGTCGCCGCTTGTCACGTCGGTATTTCCCGGCTTAAAGCCTAATACCTTCTCCGCATCCTCCTCGTTGCCAATGCACACGTCCACATACTGCATCAGGTTCGTCATCACCTCTTTAGCCTTCTCGGAACTCCAGAGTTTCTTGCGGAAATTCAGGTCACAGGAAACCTTGACCCCCGCTTTCTTTGCCGCCTTTAAAGCCACCTCGGTAAGTTCTGCCGCCGCATCCGAAACCGCAGGCGTAATCCCCGTAAAATGGAACCAGTCCGCATCTTTAAATATCTCTTCAAAGTCAAAATCCGCAGGCAGCGCCGTGGAAATTGATGAGTGTGCCCTGTCATACACAACATTGGAGGCGCGCATTGCCGAGCCGGTTTCAAGGAAATAAATCCCAAGCCTTTCGCCCCCCACCGCGATATGCTTCGTCCCGACATTCATCTTGCGCAGCGCGGCAAGGGCGCACTCCCCGATCGGATTCTTTGGAACCTTTGTCACAAACTGTGCATCATGCCCGTAATTCGCAAGCGAAACTGCAACATTCGCCTCGCCGCCGCCATAGCAGACATCAAACTCATCCGCCTGAATAAATTTCTCGTTGCCCGGCGTGGACAGCCGGAGCATTATTTCCCCCATCGTAACTACCTTTGCCATATCCTTTATCTCCTTTTAAATTTCACATTCACCTTCCTGGTGCCCGTGTTAGTGCCAATAACTTATATGTACACCTGGCGGGTTCCTGTTATTTAAGCCTGCCAGAATGCCTGGCAAGCCTTCCTGTATAATTTTACCGCTTTTTTATGCGCTTGTCAACCATGCGGGCATGGAACTGCCCACAGCCACCCACGTAACTTTATTATTTTTTGTCATCTGAAATATCAATTTTTCACCAATCAAAAACAATCTATTTCCACACCCTGAACATGCAAGCCCCATCGTCACAATGGCATATTAGCCATAAATAATTTTTGGGGAAAATGTAAAAATCTTCCATCCATGTGGGATATTCCTTTAAAACTTCCTTTATCTCCTCAATTGTCCCCTCATATACCCATCCCCCATCCACCACCAGATAATAAAACAAGTCCAGTTTCTTTTCGGGAATTAGCTTATCCAAATGGTCAATATAAGTTGCCCAATTCTTCCAATCTGTAACAACTAGTTCTGTCTGCTTTAAATCCTCCCGGAACCTTGTCCACAGATAAGCCAACTGCATAACCGGGTATTTTTTATAGTCGCAAAAAGAATAATAGAGTTTCCGCAATACTAAATCATATCTGTTTTTGGCTGCTTCATGAAATTTTGCCCGGTCAATTCCGTATTCCTTTATAATCTGTTCCATTTCATCCCGCATTTCATAACGCACTTTTTGCGTTTGAGTAATGATTTCCATATTTTCCCATCTCCCCTTTATTCGGTCTTTCTCATCCCAAATCTTCCAGGCAATAGAGCATAACTTGCTACACCTATAATGTTTCTCATTGTCCTTCACGCGAACCAAGGCATATAAAAAAACGGACCCATCGCGGAAACGACCACAGCCGGGTCATACGAATGACCGCATTCCCTGTAATAATCAGCATATCCGCACCGGGCGGATCATTGTACCAAGATTCCCCCGATTCGAAGAATGGTTAAAAGAACAGGGAATGGAATTCCCAGTTATTCACATCCCTGTACTGCTCCCACACGTCAGATGAAGCTTTCCCCCAATCAACTCCTCATACAAATCAAGCCCAAAACTTGTATTTTCCGGTGCCTGCTCCACCATCCGGTATGTGCGCGTGCCATCCTCCTTTCTCTGCGCGCTTAAAAATACCATGGAATCTTCCCGCTTTGCATATAGTTCCCTTGCAAATGCTAACAGATGTGTTACCATACCGATGGAAACACCGTTTTCATAAAGCGCCGACACAAGTTCCAGCGCGATTACCGAACCCTCCTTTTCCGTTGTTGTTGCAAAGGATTCATTGAGCAGTACCAGTGAGTCCTTCGTCACATGGCGCACAATGGCATCCATGCGGCGCAGTTCCTCGTCAAGCCTCCCCGAATTCATTGACTGGTCTTCCCGCCTTGTAAAATGCGTGAAAATATTCCGGTACAAGCTGCCCTCAAACTGCGCTGCCGGAACAAACATCCCGCATTGCATCATGATCTGCGCAATCCCCAAACTGCGCAGGCAAGTGGATTTGCCGCCCTGGTTTGCCCCCGTAATTACAAGCAGCCTGCATCCATCCGCAGAAAGGGCATTGCTGACCGGACACATGCGCATTAAAATCGCCATGCCCGGCTCATACAGCCCCATAAACCGGACTCCCCCCTCCCCTTTTTGGCGCACAGCCGGGAATGAAAAGGAAAGACCGATGGATTCCATGCGCTCCGATAGCTGCACGCAGCCAAGCAGGAATGCAGTGTGTACCCGGAAGGCATCAAAAAACTCGGAAAGCTCGTCAAAAAACGGTATCATCCATGAAAGCACCGCCCGAAACGCCTCCGCCTCAAACTGCTTTACCTCCCTTAGTACGGTTTCCTCCGTTATCGCCACCGTCCCGCTCTTTAAAATGCGGCGCAGGATACTGCCCGCGCCCTCCTCCTCACGCTTTTCTGTCTGTGAGGATGCAGAACGGATCTTGTGCAGCGCAATGCGGTCAAATTTCATCCCCGCCCCCGCACCGACCAAAAAAGAACTCTTCCCTCCCCTTGTAAAAAATTCCATATCGGCAAGAATCCCGTCAAGCCCCGCTTCAAAATCCCCATCATAGTTTTCCCGCAGGCAGATTTTCAGATTATAAAGCCCGTTTTCTTTTGAAAGCTCCTCCTCCGTTTCCAGAAGATTTTTTATTTCTTTTAACATCCCGACAAATTTGCAGAGCAGTTCATAAGTCCCCAGCACTTCCCCGCTCCCGGCCCCCGTCCTGGCGCGCTGCTCCTTGCCGCGGATTCCCCCCTGCTCCAAAAGTTTTCCTGCTTTTTGCCCGATTTCATAAAGGTTCCGTACCAGTTCCGGATGTTTCAATGCTGTTTTTACCACTTCCTGACGGTACCTAAGTGCTTCCCTGTCAAGTACGGGTATCAGCATCAGGCGTTTTATCGTATCATAAATGTAAAAATCTTCCTTTTCCACTGTTTTCAGTGAGGCACCCGCTTTAAAGACCGGGCGGCTTGCCGCCTGGAAAATTATTTTAAGATTTAAATCCTTAATCAGCTCGTCCTTCTGCTCATAACCTGCTTCCCTGGCAAGTTCCCTGTCCGGATAAAGCAGATAGGAATGTATCTTCCCACGCATTTTGATTCCTCCCATTATTCGTTCCCAAAAATCAGGGACAGGCGCTCCTTTAGTTCCGGGTAAGTCAAATGATATTTCTCTACCAGCGCATACGCATAGCCGACCCCCTCCGGCGCACGGCGCACGATCCGGTAAGTTCGGATATGGGAATCCTTCTCATCCACACAGGCTGCCATACTGACAATCCGCCCCGCCCGCAATTCCTCCTCGGTATTCTCCTTCTCTTTTTCGTCCGCAAGTTCCTGAATATGTGTTACATAAACACCGAAATATCCCCTCTTTATAAAATGCGCCATCACCCGCTTTCCCATAATATAGGCATCGTAAGTTGCCGCGGTCGTAAAAAGCTCGTTTAAAATCACAAAACTTTTCCCCCGCTCCCCGGACATCATCGGCGCAAGTCTTATCAGTTCCTCCTTTAGTTTCCCCCGCCCGGTTTCAAGGCTCTCCTCCACAGAAAAATGTGATAGCAGCCCTGAAAAATATGGCATCCTTGCATGGGCGCACGGTGCAGGAAAGCCCATTTTTGCCAGGTACACAATCTGGCCAAGACTTCGCGCAAAAGTAGTTTTACCCCCCTGGTTTGGTCCGGTAATCACAAGAAAACGCTCCTCCCCCGCATAATAGGCATCATTGCAAACCACCGGCTTTTCCTTTGAGCCCTGTTTTAACAAAAGAGCCAGGTCATAGGCTCCATTTAACTCCATATGGTTTTCGGTATTTCTCCCTTCCTCTAAGACATCCCCCGCTTCATCCCCTGTCTTTTCAGAATCCGCTGTAAATTCCGCATAAGAAAGCGGATACCCGCTCATTCCCACCCTGCGCATAAAAAGTTCCACGGCAAGATATACCTGAAGCTGCTGTTCAAAGACCAAAACCCACTCCGCAAAAAATTTTGGTACACGCACCTGTTCAGAAAGTCCCTTCTCCCTCATCTGCACAGTAAGCTCGCGCTTTAAAAATACAGAATAATTCTGTTCATATTTGCGCAGCCTCAAAAAACTCTCCGGATATTTTTTCTGACATGCCGTCAATACAAAAAATTCCAGTTCCCCCACTTCCTTATTCGCACCAAATGGATTTTCAAGCACTCCGCGCACCACCCGCTCCTTATTTTCCGGAAAAAGTGCGCGCAGCTTATCAAAATAATCTTCTGCCTCCTCCCCGCAAGCGGGCACCACCCGCATCCTCCCACCATTAAACTCCACCCTAAACTGCATATTTTTAAATTCATCAGAAAGGTTCTTTGTTTCCCGGCAGAAAGTCTTAAATTCCTCCCCTTCCATATATGTATAAAATTTCTCCGCAAACGCCCGGAAAAGATCCCCTGTTTTATCGTCCCCATCATCCCTGCTCCCCTGCTTTTTCTCCCCCCGTCTGGCTGAAAATGCTTTAGAAAGCGTGTCAAGTGCAATTACATACTGCTCCCCGCAGTCAAGCAAAAATTTCTGGCGGCACAATTCCTTCTCCGCTCCCTGATAGTCAGCCGCATACCCCCTTGCGCATAGCATGTAATCGGAAAATTTTAAAAGCCCTTCAAAAAATTCCGCATCCCCCAGTGCTTTTTGCACCTCCTGACGCTTTTTTGTCACCGCTAATTCCTCCGGCATACGGTTAAAATACCTGCGCAGATCATAATGCCTGCGCTCCACCATAATCTGATCCACAATCTGATCCATATTCAGATCCACAAAAAACTCCGGTGCGAGGACTGCTTTCTCGAAAAATTCTTCCGGATACCCCAAAAGCCACAGATTTTCCTGATCCATCACAAAAACCCCATTCCGAAAATTTAAGGCATCCTTAATGCCCCATGGGGATAGTATAACATAGTCCGGCTTTTTTTTCTATAAGGTTTTAAAAATACAAAAAAAATCCTGCCCCCTGCCCCCGCCCTAAAATTTCTCAATTCTTGTCAGTCCAAAATTCCTCCATGGCTGCATTAAATATTTGGGGTGTGTCCATATTTACACAATGACCTGCATTTTCAAAAATTACAACTTTGCATTCCGGCTCTCTTTCCTTCCACATTTTTATTGCTTCAAGTTCCATTGGTATATCATATTCTCCGCACCCGATTAGTAAAGGATAGGCTCTTTGCCCCGTCTGATATATGTTTACCATACTGTTCAAGGATGATAGATACATAAATGATTTCTTTGGAAATTGTATATTCATATCATAAAAATCATTTTGAGCCTGCAAAGTAAATGCGGATATTTTTTTATTTGATTTTGCAAACCACTTTATAGAAAACAGCGCCTTTAACATCATAAGCATCTGTGACGCACTATTTTCCCTCTGCATTTTCATATCGAAATTATTGATATCATATCCGCCGAAACAGGCAAGGGATTTTACCATATCTGGATAATGGTTTGCAAAATCCTGTGCTAAAATAGCACCTAGTGAAACCCCCACTATACGTATTTTTCCAATTTTTTCCTCCTTCATAATATCATATAGCCATGCCGACATTTTATTTATACTGTCGCCTTTTTTTGTATTTACTGACTTTCCGTGACCGATTATATCAACTGCCAGCACATTGTATTTGTCACTAAAATATTCAAACTGCGTTCTAAACATTTCATAATTAACAAAAGCGGCGTGAAGAAAAAGCACCCATTCATCACATTGTCTTCCGCTAACATAATATGCAATAGGGGAATTGTCTATTTTGTACTGCTTCATATTGTTTCACTCCTTATTTCATTCAGAAAATTTTCATGCCACTCAATGTTAAACTTCATAAAATCCCGTCCGTAGCGGGCTGCTGCAAACTGGTAGAAAAATATTTCTTTTTGTTCTTCCGGGACGCTGGTACTATCCGCTTCTTCACAAATTATTCTAAGCGCATTATACTGTTCCATTAATTGCAACAGATATTCTTCAATACTTGCCTCACGGATTTTTTTATCTGAAAATCCCATAAAGTATATCTTTGCCAGCTCAGGATTTCTTATATTTTGTATTTCTAAAGGGCTGTTTATCCACTCAAAAAAATAAAGTTTCCCACTTTCAGTTACAGAGTAAACCTTTTTGTATTTTCCATTCTCTACAACTTCTTTATAGCTGATATGCTTATTATTTAGCAGCTTTTTTACCGCCGCCTGTATACTTCCCATACTGCTGCTATACATTAAATTTAATCCCTGACTTATTCTTTCTCGCAGTTGATAAATTGTTCTGCTCTGTAAGAGCAAAAGACCAAGTATAATATTATCCATTAATACCCCCTGTTTTTAATAGGAATATTACTATTAGTAATAGTATAGATTATAAGCTAAAAGTAATGGGGTTGTCAATAATTTTCCCAGATTTATCAGATATCCTCAAAAAACAGATCGGGCAGTAAAGTATAATAGTGTAAACAATTATGGTATTTCTAAAATAATAATCCTCATACAAGTTTTAGGTGGAAAATTATTGGTGAATTTAGATTGCTCTTTAGAAGTTCTTATATGTCGGTATAGTCCGTATTTTCAGGCTTTCCGGGCATAGCAGACCACACGGACACAGAATGCGGATTGTTTTCGGCAGGATATTGTGCTATACTTTAATTACAGGTTAACTAACAAATCGGAAATAGTCATATTTTTTCGACACCAAAAAAAGCCGTTTCACAAGTAATTTTTTCCAGAAAGGAAACAGAAATGAATTTTAGCAAGCTGGATTTTTATATTATAACAGTCAATCTCTTTGCATTTATCCTGTTTATCTTTATTACCCGCCTAAAACCACATCCAAAAAGCGGTCATAGGGATTTTGTACTACAAATAGTTTCTTTACTCGGTGGTGCCGCCGGAATTTTTATCGCGATGCTTTTTTTTGGCTTTTCATCCAAATATAAATCAAGGTTTAACAAGGAAGACAAAAAGGAAAATATGATGATAAAAGTTTTTGTAAGCTGTTTCCTTGTAATCCAGATCATTGCATACCTTATACAAAAGGGCTTCCTCAAGGATAACTTTACCTTCTCGTTTTGGAACTTTTTTCAGCAATCCAAAATATTTTCGTTCTATCTGCTTACAATCAATCTCATCACATTTACTGTATTTGGAATTGATAAAAGAAATGCCGTTTTAAACCGCCCCCGAATCCGGATCACAACCCTGCTTGGACTGTCCTTCTTCGGTGGGGCAGCGGGGGGACTTATTGCAATGTACATATTCCGGCATAAAACAAAGAAAAATTATTTTGCGGTCGGGCTTCCTCTTATGATTGTAATGCAAACAGTAGTAGTTTTCTTTTTAATGAATGTGAAATAACCCTTTACAGAATAGAAATCTGGTTTACTTATGATAGGGTTCATGGGCTGGAAATAAAATTTCCGCCCCTGCATGATTTACTTATGGTAAGGTTCATGGGCTGGAAATAAAATTTCCGCCCCTGCATGATTTACTTATGGTAAGGTTCATGGGCGGAAATTTTGCAGCACCGGTATATCTGCTCCAACAGCACCACCCGCATCAACTGGTGCGGGAAGGTCATCCTTGAAAAGCTCAGCAGGAAATCCGCCCGTTTTTTAACCTGTCCGGAAAGCCCCAGCGACCCGCCGATCACAAACGTCACATGGGATTCCCCGTTTACGGCTAATGCCTCGAGCTTTCCTGCGAGCTCTTCCGAGGAAAGTTCCCTCCCTTCAATGGCAAGTGCCGCCACATAGCTGCCTTCCTTTATCTTCCCAAGAAGCCGCTCCCCTTCGCGCGCCATAATCTGCCCATTTAGCGCTTCCCCCGCCCCGTCGGGTGTTTTCTCATCCGCCACCTCCACAACTTCAATTTTGTGGTAGCGCCCTATCCGCTTTACATATTCCGCAACTGCATCCGCAAAAAATTTTTCCTTTATTTTTCCCACGCACAAAATAGTAATCCGCATTTTAATCCCCCATGCCGCTTTGGGCGGCTCAAATAGAAATGAAAAACGCTGTCCTTTGCGTTTTAACTTAATAGTTCTTAGGCAATGTCTTTTGCTGCCTTCGAACTATTTTTCACACTCCCCTCCTCAATCAAACCTTCCAAAATAAATTGTACTAAATTGCCTTCCTGCCTTTTAAGTGACATGAAATGTTCACAAACTGTTATCTTCCAATTCATAATTTGCTCATATTTACCGTCTATACTATTAACAGAGTTAAAGAAATGGTTTTTTTCTTTTTCATACTCTCCTCCTCCCTATTTATATAACAAAAAACCTTAGCATCCGCTAAGGTTTTTCTGTTTCTTCCCCCTCCTGACTCTCAGCGGCAGGAGGAAGCTCTCTCATCCTTACACGCCGGATCATGCGCGCCTTTGTCGCTACCGAATCAAAGCAGAACCCTTCATATTCCACGGAAAATACTTCGTCATCCTGCGGGATATGGTCGAGCAGCGAAATTAGCAGGCCATTTAAGGTATCAAAACTTTCCTCATCCTCCTTTCGGATTTTAAGCCCGGTTTCCTGGACAAGTTCAGAAAGTGACACCTCCCCGCTGACAACAAATCTCCCATCCCCATCCCTGCGTATCAGCTCTTCCTCCTTGTCATACTCGTCCTTAATATCCCCGACAATCTCCTCCAAAATGTCCTCCATGGTCACAAGTCCCGCAGTCTGCCCATACTCGTCAGCCACAATCGCCATATGTATCTTCCCTTCCTGCATCGAGCGGAACAAAACATCCAAATCCTGTGTGTCAGGCACAAAATATGGTCTGTGTGATGCCTCCACCAGCGGGCGTTTCCTAAGTTTTCCGTCGGTATAATAATTCATTACATCCTTCACATGCAGCACGCCAATAATATCATCCACATTTTCACCGTAGAGCGGAAAGCGGGAAAATGGCTCGTTCAACATAAAATTCAGCGCATCCTCTATACTGGTATCCGCCTTAATTGCCACCATGCGCTTTCTGTGCGTCATAACATCTTTTGCTTCCTTCTCATCAAACTCAATGATATTGGAAATCATTTCCACTTCCCCTGCCTCAAGTACCCCCTGCTCATGCCCCTCATTCACTATGGAGATAATCTCTTCCTCGGTGACATTTTCCTCCGCTTTTATTTTGCTGAACCCGAAAATACGCAAAAGAAAATTCGAATTTTTCTCAAGCAGGAAGACAACCGGCGATAAAAAACGGTAAAGCAGCAGGATAAAAGGTGCGAGTGCATACGCCGCACGCTCCCCAAGCCTGCCCGCTATTTTCTTCGGGACAAGGATACTAAAAAGCACCATCAGGTAAATTAAAAATACTGTCACAAAGACCATCGCCGCTGCCAGGGGAATCACCGAGATCTCCTCCCCCGCTGAAACCGCGGGCAAAATCAGGTGTCTGATCCACCCGTAAATGCTGAATGCATAAAGCATCCCGGCAAGCAGGCTCGTCGATGTCACTGTGATCTCGATTACATTCCGGTAATAGTGCGGCGTATCAAGAAGCTTTTTTAAGCGCACCGCGCGCCTCTCCCCCTCCTGTGCCCTGTGTTCCACACTTCCCCCGTTTACATTTGAAAACGCTTCCTCCGCCGCTGCTACCAGTGCGTTCAGGCACAGAAGAAACAGCACGCTTATCAGCCCTCGTATGGGATGACCGTCCATAAATTTTATTTCTCCTTCCGCTTATATACCGCCTCCCGCGGCTTTTTCCCGGACTATGTATCAAGCGCAAAGCTAACGCAAAGTGCATGATCAATCCGCTTTAAAATCTCCTGATCCAGGTGGCACACCTTTTCTTTTAACCTCGATTTATCGATTGTCCTCACCTGCTCAAGCAAAATGACGGAATCCTTGACAACCCCATATTTGTCCGCCGCAATTTCCACATGGGTGGGCAGTTTCGCCTTGTTCATCTTTGATGTAATCGCCGCACAGATCACTGTTGGACTGTGTTTGTTACCGGTATCGTTCTGGACGATTAACACCGGTCTGACCCCTCCTTGTTCCGACCCGACCACCGGTCTAAGATCTGCATAAAATATGTCGCCACGTTTAATTATCACAATAATTCACTCTCCATTTACTAAATTCCGGATTACATTTATTACCATTATTTCCTGAATTTTGTTCCCTTATACAACAGAGTGTAAATTTTGCGTTATTGTTTCCTTTGCGGTTATTCCTGCCCGCCTCCTTACTACATCCACTTACCCGGCTTATCTAAAGGGATAGCCTGTTGATACTGTCAGAAAAATCTGACTTTGGCAGGAGGCGGGAGCAGGTCACTGTTCCCATGCAAATTCCGTCCGTATTCCAACCGGTTTCCCATCGCGGAAATAAATGCGCGGCACGCGCTTTGAAATACCGCAGACAAATTCATAGTTAAACGAGCCTGCAAGCGCAGCCGCCTCCTCAACCGGAATAAAACCTTCCCCGTCGCGCCCGATAAGCGTTACCATATCGCCCTGTTTCGCCTGCGGGATATGGGTCACATCCACCATAAGCTGATCCATGCAGATACGTCCAAGAATCGGTGCATACTGCCCGGCAATCAGTACCCGCCCCCTGTTTGAGAGCGCGCGCGGATAACCGTCCGCATAGCCGACCGGCACGGTGGCGATAACAGTCGGATGCTCTGTGACAAAAGTACTGCCATAACCAACCGTATAGCCCTCGCCCACCTGTTTAATAAAAGAGATATGGCTGATTAACTCCATCGCAGGCTTTAAATTAAGCGCGGAAAAATTCACGTTTCCGGAAGGGTAGAGTCCATAGGTCGAAATCCCGCTGCGCACCATATCAAGCTGCACATCCTGCATATCGATAATACCCGCACTGTTTGCAATATGTTTTACAGGGATCTGTACCCCCTCCTGTGAAAGGAGATCCGCAAATTGCATAAAACGCCCATATTGCCGATACGCAGAAGTTTTGTCCGCCTCGTCCGCGCACGCCATATGGGAAAACAGCCCCTCAAGCTTTATTCCGGGAAGTGCCGACATCCTGACAACCTCGCGTATATCCTCCTTTGTCCCCGCATAGCCAATCCGCCCCATCCCGGTATCCAATTTTATATGTACTGCGGCAACACGTTCCTGCGCCACCGCTTCCCGGCTTATTTTCTCCGCCAGAAAATATTCAAAAACAGTCAGGGTGATATTGTATTTCACCGCTTCTTTCACAAGTTCCGGCGGGGTATAGCCAAGCACCAATATGGGCTTTGTAATACCCGCCCGTCTGAGTTCGATTCCCTCCTCCACCATGGCGACACCATATGCCCCCACAACACACGAACCGCCCTTATCCAACTGGTCAAATGCATGTGCAAGAAAAACCGCGCCATGCCCGTAACCGTCCGCCTTGATAATGGCCATAATCATTGTCTGCGGCCTCACAAGCTTTCTTGTGTTTATCATATTGCTGCACAGTGCATCCAGATCAATTTTTGCATAGTTCCTGTAATAGGTTTCCCTGTATTCCATCTCTACCATGTTCTTATCTTCTTTCCACAAACCCTTATTTTTTGTACACCCCGCAAGAGCGGAAGCGGGCACGGCAAAACCCTTATTTTTTTATATCCCGGTCAGACAATCGCGCATTCCTTCCAACAAATCGCCCGCAAGCATCGAGCGCTCCCCGTACCTTGCCTGTGCCCTCTCCCCGGAAAGCCCGTGCAGGAAAACCCCCGCCCTCGAAGCTAAGAGTATCTCTTCCCCCGCGCCGAGCCCCGCGATAATACCTGCAAGCACATCGCCGCTTCCCCCGGTCGCCATACCGTCGCACCCGGAACAGTTGATATATATTTCATTCCCGCATGCCACAATCGTACGTGCATCCTTCAGCACATAAATTAGTTTATTATTATAGATACATTGCTTCGCCGTGTCAATAAAATGTTGTGTGATATTCCCGACCGAAAGCCCGATCAGGCGGGAGAGCTCTTTTGGGTGCGGGGTAAGGACAGTATATTCCGGAAGTTTATTGGCGAGCCACACAATGCGTCCGTGCATCCCCTCATCCGCATCACACGCGGTATCCGCCTCCGCCGACAAAAGGTTCAGCGCATCCGCATCAAGTACCAGGGGCTTTTTCTGTTCCCCCGCCGCACTAATCAGTTTTTCCAGGTTTTTAGAAGCGTCAAAGCCTGTTCCGATACCGGGTCCTGCGAGTACGATATCAGCCCAGGAAACTTCACGCAGAAAAAATTCGTAATCTTCGCTTCCTGAAACAACCCCGTACAGCGCTTCCGGCAGCATCCGGCGCACCACATCCACGCACTCTTGCGGCGAGAGAAGCTTCACCAGCCCGACTCCGCACTGGTAAGCCGCCCTCGCCGCAAGGTATGCCGCCCCCGAAACATTCGCTGAACCCGCATAGATTAATACTTTGCCGTAGCTGCCCTTGTTGGAATGCGGCACACGTTTTGGCAATAATCTTAATATTTCCCAAGGCTCGTATATCAGATACCTGTATTTTCCTTCCGCAAGTACACGGCGGTTTAATTCCGGCACAAAACCAGCATCCGCAAGAAAAATCTTCCCGCAGTATGCCGCCCCCGGATAGAGTAGCTGCCCCACCTTGTACTCCCCGAATGTCACCGTGCAGGTGGCAGCCACCGCCACCCCGAGGCACTCCCCACTCCCCGCATCAATTCCCGACGGAATATCTATGGAGAGAACGGGGACACCGGAAGCATTGATGCGCTCAATTAAAATCCGGTATTCCCCCGCCACTTCGCGCGAAAGACCAATACCGAAAATACCGTCCAATATTATATCATATGCAGAAAAATCTAAGGTGTTACCCGTCTTTTCAGATTCCGGGAAAATATATCCCTCAAGCCCGCATTGCCCCGCAATTAAAAGCTCCTGCGCAGTCAGGGATGCAGCCTGCCCTTTATCCGCCGCCAGCAAGTGGACCAACGCCCCTCTAAGCTTTAACAGCCTTGCTGCCGCTATGGCATCCCCGCCATTCCCGCCCGCGCCGTATACGGCAAGCACCCGCTTTCCGGCAAGCAGGTTGTTTCCGCCCGGCACTCCATTTACCATGCACTCATGCACGGACAAGGTATCTTTCGCGGTTTCAATCACTGGATTTCCATATATTTCCACCCCATCAGGCATCCTGCCCCCGCCAAGCATAAAAGCAGCACAGCCCGCAATTCTCTCCGCTGCTTTTTCCATCAGCACAAGCGGCGGGATTCCTAATTCCTGCGAGGTTCTTTTATCAATCTCCTTCATCTGCCCCGCATCCGCAACATATCTCATCCATCCGCCCTCCTTCCGCGCTTGCAATTACAAAAGCCACGGCATATTCCCGCTCATTTGATATGGTGACATGGCAGGCTGTAATCCCCAGCTCCCCCGCCCTTTCTTTTGCCCGCCCCAAAAGTCTGACATAGGGTTTTCCCATATCATCCCGCAATACCTCGACCTGCGCCGGAGCAATACCGTTAAACCCCGTGCCAAGCGCCTTTACAACAGCCTCCTTCGCCGCCCAGTTATCCGCTGCCCGAAAGGATTTTGCACCGATCCACAACTGTTCTTTCTGCGTGTAGACACGGTTCCTGAACGACTCCCTTTCATATGCGCGCTGCACCCTGCCGATACTTACAATATCCGTCCCAATCCCCACAATCATTCTTCTACGTCCCTGCCTGAAAGCTTACGGTCAAGTTCCTCCATCAGCTTTGCCCCCAACAGCGAATGCAGGTAGGAATACATCTTTCCATCCTGCATTTCCCTCTCCTGCTTTTCAAGAATCCGCATTTTAAGTTCCTCTTTCAGCTCCCTGATCTGCATGTCAAGTTCCTGCATCCGCTCCTTATTGACGCGGAATCGCCCATAGCAGACATGTGTACTCTCAAGCATCAATTCCGCGTTCGCCTGCCGTATCTGGTACGGAAGGTCAGAAAGACTGTCCTCGGTCTGTTTAAGCTGTTCATTTAACTCCAGTATCTTCCTCTGGCTTTTGTCCATCTTTTTCTGTTTCAAACGTCCGACCGCAGTTTCATCCGCCCCCATATTATCCACAATCTCCTGCATCATCTGCGATTTGTAGCGCTTGATGCCCTTGATTTCCTCCAGCTGGCGGCCCTGCTGTTTTAAAAGATTATTTAATTCTGTAACACCTTTGCGGATCGCGTCATTTTGCAGATGCTCCGGAAAGATTTCAAGCCACTTCTCGTCCAATATCAAAAGCGGGACATTTTTATTTTGCAGGGAATGAAGGATCTCCTCCTCCAACTCCTCAAAGCCATCCGATTTCTTGTTACGCCTCAATTTTCTCATCTCCTCCATCCGTCCTTACAGAATTTTCCAATGCCGATTTCAATTTGTAGGAAAGCCGCATAAGGCTCTCCGATAAATGTACATTCTCAAGCACGATATCCGGCGGAAGGTGCAGATCCGTCGGCGCAAAATTCCAGAATGCCCTTATCCCGCAGGAAACTAACAGCGCTGCCACACGCGCCGCATTCTCCCTCGGAATTGTCAGGGCTGCAATTTTTACTTCGTGCCCCTTTAGGAATTCCCCGATATCCTCCATCGGCCTCACACAGATACCGCTTATCTTCCTCCCGATCTTTTGCGGGTCAATATCAAAGATTCCACGGACAAAGAAACCGCTGCGGCCAAAGTCCGTATAGTTTGCAAGCGCCTGCCCAAGATTGCCCGCACCGATAATAATAATCCCCGTCTTCTGGTCAAGTCCCAAGATCTTTCCAATCTCCGCATACAAAAACTCGACATTGTACCCATATCCCTGCTGCCCAAAACCGCCGAAATGGTTCAAATCCTGCCTTATCTGCGATGCGGTGACATTCATTTTCTGGCTCAATTCCTTCGATGAGATGCGCACGACATCCTTTTCCAGCAATTCGTCCAGATAGCGGTAATATCGCGGAAGCCGCTTGATTACGGCAGCCGAAATCCCCTTATCACTCAAAATGCTCCCCTCCTCATCTTCCAAAATTGTTCGTTCCAATCCTCTGCCACTGCCATTTAAAGCCGGTCATTAAATTCACTGTCCAAAAGAGTGGAGCCTGCCTGTTTCATTGTGCTTACCCCATATTATAGTAGATTGTTAAGAAACTGTCAATTATTTCGGGGCACCTGCAAAGACTTCCTGCAAAAAATTTCTCACCCATCCGGGCACTTTCTGCCACTTTCCTGCCAATTTATCAAAAACACTATCTTTTTTGGTTTTTTTATTGAAATTCTCATGCAAACCGTATATAATGAGGGTTAGATTTTACTAATATACGGAGGTACAGTTTATTATGATAGAAAAAAGAAGGGACAAACGCTTCAATGTGAAATTGGAATTAGTGATTTCTTCCCTGTTCAGGCAGGATAATATATGTGTAGAAAATATTGATGCACCAATCACCGTTGTTGATATTTCAAAGGGCGGGATCGGTTTCCACAGCCAGAGCATCCTGCCGGTCGGCTATTATTTTAACGCGTGCATCCAGCTCTCCCCCGATGATTCCTCCAAGCTTTACAGTGTGGTCAAAATTATCCGTTGCATTGACCTTGGCCACGGCATGAAGGGATACGGCTGTGAGTTTGTCGGGCTTGCCCCGGTACTCTCATATATTTTTGAAGAATTTATCGAGTCACAGGAACAGGATGGCGGAGGGCTATAAAACCCTCCGCCGGACAAATCCTAACCGTGCACCCTCTCAAGGAATCTTCCTTCTACAACCGCGGCGTAATCCACTGCCATACTCTCATCCGGCACATCTGGTATGAATCCCGCCGCCATATCCGCATGGCCGCCGCCGTCCCCAAGCCCTTTCAGCGCATCCGCAATCATATCGCTCGCATCATAGCATTCCACTTCGCTACGGACGGAAAATTTTACACCACCTGCGCGGTAGGAATATACTAGTGTGACCTGCACACTTGACAGGGTAAGCAAAAAATCCGATACTGACGCAATCAGCGCTTCCGAACAGCCCGCGCCGACCGCTGCGACCCCGACTCCCTCCACTACATGCAGGGTATCAATCGCCGTTCGGTACGCCTCAAGATCCGAAAGTTTAAGGCAAAAATTATCGAGCAGTTTGATATGCCCCTGATCCGCCATCGGGTACAGGCGGGAAAACATTGCAAGGTCAAGTTCTGATACGCTGCGCGTCATATTATGGGTGTCCATCTTTATCCCGTACAGCAGTGCCGTAGCTACCTGAACAGAAAGTTCTATCCCATTCTCAAAAAAATAGCCGGCTATTATGGAGGCACATGCCCCCACATCCTCCCTGATATCAGAAAATCTATATCCATCTTTCCGACGCACTTTGTGGTGGTCGATACAGGCAACCTCATCCCCAATCAGATCTGTTATATTGATATTGCCCTTCTGTCCATCCACAATAATAATCTCGTCCTCGGGTGCCAGAAACAACTGGCTGCTCTCATAACATTCAATTCCAAACAACTCTATCATCTTTAAGGTATTATCCTTATCGATAATCCCCTCGTAGCCAATTGTTACCTTCTTCCCCCTTGCCTCCAGAAGTACTTTCAATCCCAGTGCGCTCGCAAGCGCATCCTGATCCGGGTAATTGTGCGTCTGCACGATTACATGTTTGTTGTGCAGACAGGCAAGAAGCTTATCCAGATGAGTCATATGGTATTCCTCCATCCATTCTTATATGCCCAGCATTATTATAAAACAGGAATCTGGTAATTTCCATAAATTTCCAAATCTGTGCAGCCCCGCCGCGCTGGACAATGTCATTTCGACATGTTTCACTTCATTACTGTGCTTAATTCGCTATGGAAATTTTCCTCCCGCCGGATATTATATCAGTTTTCCAATCTCCTGTCACTTAAATTTTTTTGCCGCAGGAAATCACCATATCATAAACTAAATATCATATTTTGCGGCCAGCTTTGCAGGCGGCAGCAAGAGCAGCCTTGTAACCGGGAGCAGGGAAACAAGCAGATAATATCCCGTGACCCCAAGACAGACAAGCGCACCTGCCTGCCATGGCAGGATCATGGAAAACCCCAAATCGGTAAGAAGGTTTAAAACTGCCACTACTGACCAGGTAAGAAAAGCGGCTGGCAGCACGCCGCGAAGGGCAAGCAGAAAACCTTCCAGGGCAAAAATCCCAAGAAGTTTCCTTTTCGGTATCCCCAAAAGCTGGTAGACCGCCATCATGCCGATGCGCTGCTGCACGTCGGCTCATCCGCAATCAAAATAGGAGCCGGCTTTGCGAGCGCCCTGGCAATTGAAAGGCGCTGCTTCTGACCGCTGGAAAGCTTTGCTGCCCGGCGCTTTTTCTTATCCGCCAGTTCCACCCTTAAAAGGATTTCCTCCGCCCGCTCCTTTGCAAGCGCCCGGTCCATACCGTTTAATATAAGCGCGCTGATAACATTTTCAAACACCGTGCACCCCGGCAGAATATCATAATTCTGCGAGATAAAACTGATGCGGTGGGCGCGGTACTGTTCCCAGTCCGACTGGCCATAATGGGAAGTCGGTTTTCCAGAAAGGCTCATCTCCCCGCCCTCATAAGGCAGTATTCCGGCAATCACCTTTGCAAGGGTTGATTTGCCGCTGCCACTCTCCCCGGTAATGGCAACAAATTCCCCGAAAGAAAACTCCCGTAATATTTAGAAATATTTTCCAGTTTCAAAAAAGCTGACATGCGGATTCCTCCATAATTTCCGTCTTCCCGTCGAATATGAAGATCGACCGTCGGAAAATGATATTGTACAGTATATAATATATTGGACAAAACCACAAGGATATTTCATTTCATTTCTCTCAATATGTACTTTTTTTATAAATTTTATTTATAATCATACAGACATTTTGTGCTTAATCCACTAATAAAACATAAAATCTGTCCTCCAGCAAAAAAACTTGATTTCCACACCCAATCCTATTATAATATCCTTGTTATCTATAACGGCTTTGGACTGCCTTTCCAGGGCACAGATATTTACGGAGGTAAAACATGGGCGGATTTTTTGCAGTAGCATCAAAGGAAGATTGCGTATTTGATTTATTTTTCGGCACGGACTACCATTCGCATCTTGGCACAAGGCGCGGGGGTATGGCTGTCTTTGGGGAGAAGGGGTTTGACCGCTCCATCCACAACATAGAGAATTCCCCATTCCGCACCAAATTTGAGAAAGATGTCAACCAGATGAAGGGACACTGCGGGATCGGATGCATTTCCGACTATGAACCACAGCCGCTTTTAGTCCGCTCACACCACGGTACTTACGCGATCACAACGGTCGGGAAAGTAAATAACACCGACGCGATTGTGGAAACTTTGTTTAAGAACGGAAATTCGCATTTTCTTGAAATGAGCGGCGGCGATATTAATACAACGGAACTTGTCGCAGCAATTATCAATCAAAAGGAAAATATTATAGAGGGAATTAAGTATGCACAGGAGCTGATAGACGGTTCCATGACAATTCTTTTACTGATGTCAAAAGGCATCTATGTTGCTCGCGATAAAATGGGGCGCACCCCGGTCGCCATCGGCAAAAAGGACGGTTCCGTCTGCGCGGCTTTCGAAAGCTTTTCCTATTTAAACCTCGGTTATTCAAATCTTCGGGAATTAGGTCCGGGCGAGATTGTTGTTATCACACCGGATAGCGCCACAACACTTGCCGCCCCGGGCAAAGATATGAAAATCTGTACTTTCCTTTGGGTTTATTATGGCTATCCTTCTTCCTCCTACGAGGGCATCAGTGTGGAACGCATGCGCTACAATTGCGGAAAGCTGATGGCAAAACGCGACAGTGTAAAACCCGATATGATAGCGGGGGTTCCGGATTCCGGCACCGCCCACGCAGTTGGCTATGCAAACGAGTCGGGTATCCCGTTCTCCCGCCCGTTTATCAAGTACACCCCGACCTGGCCGCGCTCCTTTATGCCAACCATCCAGCAAAAGCGCAACCTGATTGCGAAAATGAAGCTGATTCCGGTACACGACCTGATTGAGGGACAGAGCATGCTGCTGATTGATGACTCGATTGTGCGCGGTACACAGCTCGGTGAAACTACTGAATTTCTCTACCAGAGCGGCGCGAAGCAAGTCCATATCCGCCCCGCCTGCCCTCCTATTATGTACGGCTGCAAATATCTGAATTTCTCGCGCTCGACCTCGGAGATGGATCTGATCGCACGCCGTATGATCGCGCGCCTTGAGGGCGATAAGGCGAATGATGAGGAAGTGCTAAACCGCTATGCTGACCCTGACACAAAAGAATATGCGGCGATGGTTGAGGAAATCCGCAAGGAGCTGGGATTTACGACGCTGCAATTTAACCGGCTGGATGATATGTTGGCAGCGGTCGAGATCGATCCGTGCAAATTGTGCACGTACTGCTGGAACGGGAAAGAATAGTTTTATTTTGGGAGGTGCGTATGGCAAGAACTGCCGCAATCGGGATACAGAGTTTTGAAACCATTATTTCGGGCAATTACTTCTATGTGGATAAAACAGATTTCATCCGAAAGTGGTGGGAAAATGGCGACAGCGTTACCTTAATCACCCGTCCAAGGCGTTTTGGCAAGACCTTGACAATGGATATGACAGACCGCTTCTTTTCGATAAAGTACGCGGGGAAAGGCAGTGTGTTTTCCGGTCTTAATATCTGGAAGGATAAAAAATACCGGGATTTGCAGGGCACCTACCCGGTAATCAGTTTGTCCTTTGCAGCGGTAAAAGGCAGCACCTATGAGAGTACCAGAACGCAAATATATCAGATTATATCAAATTTATACGAGAAAAGCGAATTTATAAAAAATAGCGGGATTCTATCTGAAAAAGAACTGACCTATTTTAACCAGGTTTCCGAAAATATGACTGAAACCAACGCAGTATTTTCCCTGCATAAGCTCTGCGACTTTATGCAGCGCTATTACGATAAGAAAGTGATTATTTTGCTGGATGAATATGATACCCCGATGCAGGAAGCTTACATGGGTGGATACTGGAAAGAATTTATATCATTCATGCGCAGTCTTTTTAACGCTACCTTTAAAACAAATCCTTACTTAGAGCGCGCCATCCTAACCGGGATTACAAGGGTAAGCAAGGAATCCATCTTTTCCGACCTTAACAATCTCGAGGTGGTAACCACCACCTCCGACAAATATGCGGATACCTTTGGCTTTACCCAGGAGGAAGTTTCCGCCGCCCTTAACGAGTTTGACCTTTCTGAAAGGCAGGCGGAAGTAAAGGACTGGTATGATGGTTTCACCTTCGGCAGCCGAACCGATATTTATAACCCATGGTCCATCATCAAGTTCCTTTCCGGGAAGAGGCTTGGCACACACTGGGCAAACACCAGCAGCAACAGCCTCGTCGGGAAGCTTATCCGGGAGGGGAATAAAGATGTTAAGCTCATTATGGAAGACCTTCTAAACGGAGGCACCTTCCTGACAAAGATTGACGAACAGATTGTATTTGACCAGCTTGATTACAGTGAATCCGCCATCTGGAGCCTTTTGCTTGCAAGCGGCTATCTAAAGGTGGAGCGGCATACCATCGACGTGGAAACCGGCAGGGAGGAATACGCACTAAGACTTACAAACAAAGAAGTCCGGCTGATGTTTGAAAATATGATTGAGGACTGGTTTAAAACCACCACTTCCTCCTACAATGATTTTATCAAAGCCCTGCTCGCAGATGACCTTGACGCGATGAACGAATATATGAACCGCGTATCGGAGGACACATTCAGCTATTTTGACACGGGCACAAAATCTTCGGGGAAAATCCAGCCGGAACGCTTCTACCACGGCTTTGTGCTGGGTTTGATGGTTGATTTGTCCGACCGCTACCTTATCACCTCCAACCGCGAAAGCGGGTTCGGGCGCTATGACGTGATGCTTGAACCAAAAAAGGGCAATGAGAAAGACCCAGCCATCCTCTTTGAATTTAAGGTTCACCGCCCGAACAAAGAAAAGAACCTTGAGGAAACCGTTAAGGCAGCGCTCGCACAGATCGAGGAAAAAGACTATGCTGCCTCCCTTATCGCAAAAGGGGTTAAGACGGAGCGCATCCGCAAATATGGCTTTGCTTTTGAGGGGAAACAGGTACTGATTGGATAAACTGCCACAGTGGTCTTTCCGGCATTTATCCCCCGCACCAAATCCACGGTTTTATGCCGAAAACAGGCGGGGCAGAAATTAAAAAACACTCTGTCCCGCCCCACAAAAAATCTATTTTATCTCCAATGCCTCTCTTAGCAGTTCATTTACTTTTCCCGGGTTCGCCTTCCCCTTCATCTCCTTCATGGTCTGCCCGACCAAAAATCCGAAAGCCCGGTCTTTTCCGCCCCTAAAATCCTCCACGGACTGCGCATTTGCCTCCAGCACACGCACAATTGCTTCCTTTAAAAGTGAATCATCCTGCACCATCAAAAGCCCGTTTTCCTTTACATATATGCCAGGATCGATATTTTTCTTAAAAATCTGCTCAAATACTTCCTTTGCAACAGTCCGGTTAATCTTTCCCTCCTCTATCAGCGCAATCAGTGCGGCAAGTTTTCCTGGTTCAAGCAGCAGTTCCTCCGCATCCGTTTCCGTTTCCTTTAACAGGCGCATTGTTTCCACCATCATCCAATTTGACACTTCCTTAGGCTTCCCGGAAAGCACCACGGTTTCCTCAAAAATATCCGCCATCTTTTTTGCACCGGTAATAATCGCCGCATCGTATGCCGGAATCCCGAACTCCCTTTCATAGCGCGCCATTTTCGCATCGCGAAGCTCCGGCTCGCGCGCCTTAATTTCCTTAATCCATTCCTCCGTAATCTCAAGGGGCACAAGATCCGGCTCCGGGAAATACCGGTAGTCATGTGCATCCTCCTTTGTGCGCATGGAAATACTCTTATTTTCACTTTCGTCCCAGCGCCTTGTTTCCTGCACTATCCGCCCGCCGCTTAAAAGCACATCAATCTGGCGTTTCCTCTCGCCCGCAACCGCGCGTGCAATCGCCTTGAACGAGCTCATATTCTTCATCTCGGTCCGCGTTCCAAATTCCTCTGCACCGGTTTCGCGAACCGAGAGATTGATATCTGCGCGCAGTGAACCTTCCTGCATCTTGCAGTCCGACACGCCAAGATATTTAAGAATCAACCGCAGTTTTTTAAGGTAAGCAATCACTTCCTCGGCAAAACGCATATCCGGGGCGCTCACAATCTCAATCAGCGGCACACCACAGCGGTTGTAATCCACAAGCGTTAAGTCATTAAGCGGGTCATGAACAAGCTTTCCCGCATCCTCCTCCATATGGATTTCCTCTATCCCAATCCATTTTTTCCCAGTTTCCGTCTCAATTTCAATCCCGCCATTTCTGCAAATTGGCAAATAGAGCTGCGAAATCTGATACGCTTTTGGCAGGTCGGGATAAAAATAATTTTTCCGGTCAAATTTAGCATTCCCCGTAATCTCACAGCCCATTGCCAGCCCTGCGGCAATCGCAAATTCCACCACCCTTTTATTTAGCACCGGCAGCGTGCCCGGCATTCCCATGCAGACCGGACAGCAATGCGTGTTTGCCGCCCCGCCAAATTCCGTGCTGCAGCCGCAGAAAATCTTTGTTTTGGTTGCCAGTTCCACATGCACTTCAAGCCCGATCACCACTTCATAATCTTTCATTCCTTGCCTCCATATTGCCGCATGGCATTTTAGTCAGCCCAACCCCGCTCAAAACTGTATGCCGCCCGTATAATCTGCTTCTCCCCAAACGGCTTTCCGATAAGCTGCAAGGCAATCGGCAGCCCGTTCTTAGCCTGTCCGCACGGCAGGCTTATGGCAGGAAGCCCCGCCAGATTAACAGAAACCGTGTAAATATCGCCCAGATACATTTTAAGCGGGTCGGGCAGGCTTTCCCCAAGCTTTAGCGCCGTGGTCGGTGTGGTTGGTCCCAAAATCAGGTCATACTTTAAAAAGGCGCGGTCAAACTCCCGCTTAATCACCGTTTTCACCTTGAGCGCCTTGTTATAGTAAGCATCATAAAAACCGGAACTTAAAACAAATGCCCCGATCATCATACGGCGTTTCGCTTCCTGCCCAAATCCTTCACCGCGGCTGAGCCGGTACATTTCTTCAAGCCCCTCATAATCCTTTGCGCGGAAACCATATTTTACGCCATCGTAGCGCGAGAGGTTTGAACTTGCTTCGGCGCAGGCAATCACATAATATGCCGGGACAGCGTAATCCACTGCCTCAAGGTCAAATTCCTCAACCACCGCACCCTTCTCCCTAAACATCTGCGCAGCAGAAAGAACCTCGGATTTTACCTCCTCAGAAAGCCCCCCGCCGAAATAGCCCCTAGGAATGCCTATGCGCATGCCCGAAATATCCTTCCCGAGCGCTTCCATATAATGATATTCTTTTTGCCCTACACTTGTGGAATCCCTTGCATCACTGCCTGAAATCACAGAAAGCATTGCCGCACTGTCGGCAACATTTTTCCCGATCACCCCTATCTGGTCAAGCGAGGAGGCATAGGCAATCAGCCCGTACCTAGAAACGGTGCCGTAGGTTGGTTTTATCCCCACAACACCGCAGAATGCGCTGGGCTGGCGGATGGAGCCGCCGGTATCCGAACCGAGTGCTAAGAGGGCTTCCCCTGCCGCCACTGCCGCAGCGGAGCCGCCGGAGGAGCCCCCCGGAACACGGGAAATATCGCGCGGATTTCTCGTCGCCCCAAAATAAGATGTTTCCGTAGTGCTTCCCATGGCGAACTCATCCATATTGGTTTTTCCGACAACCACCATACCCGCCTCATAAAGTTTTTCCATCGCAGTGGCATCGTAGGGTGGTCTAAAATTTTCGAGAATTTTCGATCCGCAGGTTGTTTTTATACCTTTCATGCAGATATTATCTTTAACTGCAACAGGAACCCCCGCAAGGGGTGAAGTATACCTGCCGGTGCGGATACCTTCCTGAACCTCCCCTGCACGCTCAAGCGCTTCTTCCTCCAGGATGGTTATATAGCAGTGATAATCCTTTTCCTTCTCCGCTATCACATCAAGCTGTGCGCGCACCGCCTCCGCAACCGAAATCTCCCCCGAACGTATTTTTCCGGCAAGTTCAAGGGCTGTCAATTTTGTTATATCCATATGCTCCCCTCTCTATCATTTCACGCGCTGTTACCCCACGGTTTTTGGCACTACAAATTTCCCCTCTTTGATGCACGGCGCATTTTCAAGTAAATCTGCTTCCCCCCGCCCATTTGTTACCACATCCTCGCGGAACACATTTTTAAGCGGGAGTACATGGGACATTGGCGTAATTCCCTCCGTATCAAGCACATTCATCGTATCCATATATTCAAGAATCTTTAAAAGATCCGCCTTTATACCCGCTGCCCTCTCCCCATCAAATTCAAGCTTTACAAGCTCCGCCACATGTGCAATTGTTTCATCCGTTATCTCCATTTTAATCCCCCCATGCCGCTCTAGGCGGCTCAAATAGAAATGAAAAACGCTGTCCTTTGCGTTTTAACTTAATAGTTCTTAGGCAGTGTCTTTTGCCGCCTTAGAACTATTTTTCACACTAATCCCTTTCCTATTTTCCATTTTATTTAAATATTTTCTTATAACCGCCCCCTTACAGGAGCAGGTTTTCTATACGGATAGAATATCTATTTTCGGCTAAAACCAATTTTTACCTATCAACTTTGTTATGGGGTGCAGCCCCATCCGGCATGCGAGAATAGTATAGGAATATAATTTCCCCCGGTATCAAATTCATATAAAAAAGCCCCGGAATCCGGAACCATGCCCTGCCGCACAATATCCAAAATCCCGGGACGGGAAATATGTTGTTTTTCCCTTACTTTATTTTACTAAAATCTCCGGAAACGATCATAGCGCTCCTGTACAATCTGTCCCGGTGTTTTGCGGTGATAGGAGCGCAAAAACTCAAGGATTCCCTCGCGCAGCTCACCCGTTACAAGTTCCATATTGTCGCGGTTTAACACTGTGGTTTCCTCCCCGTCACCATCATTTGCATCGTCTTTTTGCGTGACATCACCATCTTCAGCCACAGCATTTTCATTTATTTCCTCAAAGCCATCCGGAAACGCACCGTCCACTTCCTCTTCTTCCTGCGGCAAATGCTCACCAAAAACGCGCTCCACAATATGAAGCTGCCTCAAATCCTCCGCTGTGATTTTCATTACCCCGGCTGCCTCGTCCGCACGCTTGCCATCCTTCCACAAAATCGACGCGAAACCCTCGGGGGAAAGAATGGAATAGGTCGCGTTCTCAAGCATCCAGACCTCGTTGGCTACTGCGAGCGCAAGAGCGCCCCCGCTGCCGCCCTCCCCGATAAAAATGGAGAGTACCGGAACTTTAAGCGCCGACATCTCATAGAGGTTGCGGGCGATCGCCTCGCCCTGTCCGCGCTCCTCCGCCTCTATGCCGCAGAAAGCCCCGGGCGTATCGACAAAACAGATAATCGGCCGGCCAAACTTCTCCGCCTGCTTCATCAGGCGCAGCGCCTTGCGGTAACCGTCCGGGTAGGGCATCCCGAAATTGCGCTTCTGGTTCTGTTTCAGGGTGCGCCCCTTCTGCTCCCCGATCACTGTTACCATAATGCCATCTATCCGCGCAATCCCGCCCACAATCGCCCCGTCATCCCGGCAGACACGGTCGCCGTGCAATTCCATAAAGCGGTCAAAAATACCGCTAATATAATCGATGCTTGTCGGGCGCTCGCTGCTCCTGGCACGCTTCACCCGCTCCCATGCGGTCAATTCTTCCATATTCCCTCCAAAACGCCCTAATCAATCTCCACCTTCTCCTGCGGCGGCACCGGCGCAGAAAATGTGCGTACCAAAGGCGGTTTCTCCCCGCCGCTGCCCTCAATCAGGAACGAAAGTGTTTTCTTCATGCGCTCACGCTTTACAATCTTATCTACAAATCCGTGCTCAAGCAAAAATTCAGAGCGCTGGAAGCCCTCCGGAAGTTTCTGCCCGATGGTCTGCTCAATCACGCGCGGACCCGCAAAGCCAATTAATGCCCCGGGCTCCGCAAGTATTGTATCCCCGAGCATCGCAAAGCTTGCCACCACCCCTCCGGTGGTCGGGTCGGTCAGGACGGACACATAGTAAAGCCCCGCATCCGAGTGGCGCTTTAGGGCTCCCGCGGTCTTTGCCATCTGCATAAGTGATACGATTCCCTCCTGCATCCTGGCACCGCCCGAACTGCAAAAAATTACGATGGGAAGGCGCTCCCTTGTAGCGCGCTCTATCATTCTGGTCAGCTTTTCACCAACAATCTCACCCATGCTCCCCATCATAAAGGATGCTGCCATCACGCCGATGGCAACGGGCATCCCGTCAATGCGCGCCATGCCCGTCAATACCGCCTCGTCAATCCCCGTCACCTGGCGCATATGCTCAAGCTTCTCAAGATAGCCGGGGAATTTGAGCGGGTCAGAAACCGGAAGCCCCATATCCCACTCAGTAAAACTTCCCTTGTCCGCTACCATACTGATGCGCGCGCGCGGCGGAACACGGAAATAAGCCTGGCAGTTCGGACAGGTATGATAGTTTGTCACCACATCCTCCGAGCAGATGATCTCCCCACATTTCTCACATTTCTGGAACAGGCCGTCCGGAACCTGAGGCTCCGCAAAGTCCGCCATAAAATCGCCCTTCTTGCTTTTCTCCGACAACTAAGTTACACCTCCTGCCCGTCTGTTTCTTCTTCCTGTTCCATCCTTCTTTTAAGAAACTCTTCCACAAAGCCCGTGTCAATCTCCCCGGCAACAAAATCCGCTTCACTAAGCAGCTCCAACTGGAACTGCCTGTTGGTTTCAATCCCGTCGATCACCATCTCCGAGAGCACACCGCGCATCTTTGCAATCGCCTCGCCGCGGTCTTTCCCTAACGTCATCACCTTCGCCGCTAAGGAATCGTACATTGCCGGCATCGTGTACCCGGCAGTAAGTGCGGTGTCAATGCGCACACCGTTGCCGCCCGGAAGATGCAGACCCAAAACCTTCCCCGGCGACGGCATAAACCCGCGCTCAGGGCATTCCGCATTGATGCGGCACTCTATCGCATGCCCGCGGATTGCGATATCTTCCTGCGAAAAACTAAGCCTCTCGCCCGAAGCAATCCTTATCTGTTCCTTTACAAGGTCAAGCCCTGTCACAAGCTCCGTCACCCCATGCTCCACTTGGATGCGAGTGTTCATCTCTATAAAGTAATAATTCTTGTTCTGATCCAGTATAAATTCGATTGTCCCCGCATTGCGGTAGCCCGCCGCCCTTGCAGCGCGCACTGCCACCTCGCCCATCTCGCGGCGCAGCCTCAAATCAAGCGCCACGGAAGGGGATTCCTCCACCATTTTCTGATGCCTGCGCTGTACGGAGCAGTCCCGCTCCCCAAGATGTACCACATTGCCATAGTTATCTGCTAATATCTGGAATTCGATATGTCTTGCATGCTCAATATACTTTTCGATGTACATGGAATCATCGCCGAATGCATTTTTTGCCTCGGTGCTCGCCGTTTCAAACAGATGGATGAAATCGCCCTGGTCGCGGACGATGCGCATGCCCTTCCCACCGCCTCCCGCACTGGCTTTGATAATGACCGGATAACCAAATGCGTCCGCCAGCTGCTTTCCAAACTCCGCGTCAAATACCGGTTCAGAAGTCCCCGGGACAACAGGGACACCAGCAGCAGCCACTGTGTTGCGCGCCTGGGATTTATCCCCCATACTCTCGATAACATCCCCATCCGGTCCAACAAAAGTGATATTGCATTTCCGGCAGAGGTTTGCAAATTTCGGGTTTTCTGAAAGAAAGCCAAAACCCGGATGAACCGCATCCGCCCCCGAAGCGATCGTCGCGCATAAAATGCGCTCTGTTTTCAGATAACTCTCCCTCGCCGGTGCTTCACCGATACAGACGGACTCATCCGCCAGCCTTACATGCAGTGCATCTTTATCCGCGCGGGAATAGACCGCAACCGTTTTGATTCCCAACTCCCTGCATGCCCGGATAATACGGACCGCGATCTCGCCGCGGTTTGCAACCAACAACTTCTTAATCATGATGTTCCCCATTCTTAAAGCGCAGCCTGCCTGTAAACACGGACAGTAAGCGCTTTTATATCTGCAACATAAAAATTTAGTCCGCAAAAATATGATAGGTTAAATTAATGCCCGGATTTTCAGGATGCAGGAAGCTAACCAATCATAAAAGTAATCTCGCCATCCGCGAAAACCCTGTCGCCGTCGTATGCCTTCGCCATACCCACACCGAGCGGTCCTTTACATTTTGTAATCTCAACCTCCAGCGTTAACACATCGCCCGGCACTACCTTGTTGCGGAAACGCGCCTTGCTCACCCCGCCCAAATATACAGTTTTTCCTTTGTTCTGCTCAAGCGAAAGACAGATTACTGCCCCTACCTGCGCGAGTGCCTCCATCACAAGCACGCCCGGCATAACTGGTTCCCCCGGAAAATGTCCGACAAAAAAAGGCTCGTTCATACTGACGCATTTTTTTCCTATCGCATGTTTGCCCGGCACCAGCTCATCAATACGGTCAACTAGCAAAAACGGCGGGCGGTGCGGGATAATCTCCATTATTTCTTTAATTGTTAACATACTTACCTCTCTGCTTTGATATTTCTTCTCCCACTATTACTTTTGCAGGCTTAAAGTCAAAGGAAATTCATATCCCTTTGCTGCTCCCGCATGTCAAACAGACCAAAGCCCCATTTTATTTTGTGCGCACAAACATCAGTTCATCACCAAATCCGACCATCGCCTTATCCTCCACCATGATCTTCTCCACCACGCCGTCGCAGGTTGCCTCAATCTCGTTCATCAGCTTCATTGCCTCAACGATTCCGATAACCTGGCCCTTCTTTACCACATCGCCGACCGAAACAAAAGGTTCCTGACCCTCGCCCGGAGCTGCATAGAATGTGCCGACCATCGGGGAGGTGATGTACTCACCGCCAGGCACCGGCTGCTGCGGCACCACTGGCGGAACCTCTGCCGCCTGCTGCTGGAAAACCGGCTGGGATGCGAATGGTGTAAATCCCATCTGCGATGGGATTCCCATCTGCGATGGGATTCCTGGCATAGGCGGCACTGTTGATGTGTTTCCTACTACTGGCGGGAAGGGAGGCATAAACATACCATAAAGTCCCGGCTGCTGCGGATTCTCGGAAGAAACAGCCGCCACCTGCATCGCTCCATCGCCCTTTCTGTTCTTTGAAGCCGTAAATGTCCAGTCTCCCTTTTCATCTTCAATATCAATCTTAACCTCTGTCAGTTCAGACTCCGAAACTGCCTTAATTAACGTGAGAACTTCCTCTAATTTCATCATAATAAACCCCTCCTGTTGTTTGTTGTTTTATATTTGTGTTTTATTCTGGTTTCTTAATTAAAAGTACTGCATTGTGCCCTCCGAAGCCCAGGGAATTGCTCATGGCATACTGCACTGGAAGTTTGCAGTCTTCCCTGCAGTAATCAAGATCCATCTCCTCCTCACACTCCGTAAGCCCCGCGGTCGCGTGCACATAGCCTTCGAGCACCGATTTTACACAGACAATAAATTCCACAGCACCCGCCGCGCCAAGCAAATGTCCGATCATTGATTTGGTCGAATTAATTTTTACCTTATATGCGGCATCCCCAAAGGCTTTTTTGATTGCGCGGGTTTCAAAAAGGTCATTGGCATGGGTCGCAGTGCCGTGCGCATTAATATAATCCACCTGCTCCGGGGTAATCCCCGCTTCGTTTAATGCAAATGTCATTGCGCGCGCCGCGCCGTCGCCATCCTCCGCCGGAAGTGTGATATGGTATGCGTCCGAGGTGGCACCGTAACCGACTATCTCCGCATAAATATGCGCACCGCGCGCCACTGCATGTTCAAGGGATTCAATAACCACCACTCCCGCGCCCTCCCCCATCACAAAGCCGCTTCTGTTCTTATCGAACGGCAGGGATGCCTTCATCGGGTCCTCCTCGCTGCTAAGAGCCGTAAGCGCGCAAAAACCTGCCACCGAGAGCGGTGTAACCGCCGCTTCCGCACCGCCGCAAACCATAACATCCGCCTCCCCGGTCTGAATGGAGCGGTACGCATCGCCGATGGAATTTGTGCCGGTTGCGCACGCCGTGACCACGTTCGTGCATTTCCCGCGCAGCCCGTATGCAATCGAAACATTTCCCGCCGCCATATTGGAAATCATCAGCGGAATCAGCATCGGGTTCGTGCGCTTTGGTCCCTTTTCAAGGAGTTTTGCATATTCGCGCTCAATCGCCTGCATACTCCCGATCCCCGAACTTACACAGACACCAATCCTTGTAGTATCCTCCTTTGTCAGCTCTAATCCTGAATCCTTTATCGCCTGTCCGGCTGCCGCCACCGCATACTGGCAGAATGGCTCCATCCGGCGCGCCGCCTTCGCGTCCATATAGTCGCCCGGTTCAAAATTCTTCACCTGTGCGGCAACCTTAGCCTTGTATTCCGCCGTGTCAAAATAGGTGATCGGCGCGATTCCCACCGTCTTTTTCTTCACATTTTCCCAGAATTCCTCAACAGAATTTCCGATCGGCGAGATAAGCCCCATCCCCGTAACTACAACTCGTTTCATATCCATACCTCTTTCTTTGTATCTCTTTCCCCACCCAAACTCACACCCGTTTCACATTGCCATCCCGCCGTTTACCGAAAGTGTCTGTCCTGTAATATACGCTGCACGTTCAGATGCAAGAAATGCAACTGCCTCCGCAATATCCTTTACAGAACCGGCACGCTTTAGCGGAATCTGCGCAAGCATCCCTTCCTTCACCTGCTCCGAAAGTTTTTCGGTCATCTCCGTTTCAATAAACCCCGGTGCCACCGCATTAACCGTTATCCCGCGCGAACCAAGTTCCTTCGCAAGCGACTTTGTCAACCCTATTAACCCCGCTTTCGCCGCACAATAATTTGCCTGCCCAGCATTGCCCGCAATACCGCTGATCGATGAAATATTAATAATTCTCCCATTTTTCTGCCGCAGCATTATCTTCGCGGCATGCTTCATGCACAGGAAAGCGCCTTTTAAATTGGTGTCAAGAACGGTGTCATATTCCTCCTCGGACATCTTTAATATCAGGTTGTCCCTTGTGATGCCCGCGTTGTTTACTAAAATATCGATTCGTCCAAATGCCGCCTGCGCCTCCTCAAAAAGACGTGCTATCTCCTCCGCTTTGGCAACATCCGCCTTTACGGCAATGGCTTTCCCCCCCGCGGCAGAGATCATCTCAACCACCTCGTCAGCGCGGTCTTTCGAACCATTGTAATTTACAATTACGGACGCGCCGTAAGCTGCGAGTGTCTGCGCAATCTCCCTGCCAATCCCTCGGCTTGCGCCCGTCACCAGCGCAACTTTATCTTTTAACATATATTTCCCTCCAAATTTTCCCATTTCATGACATATTAATCCATAAGAATTTCAAGTTTTGTAAGATCCTCAACCTTATCAATATTGATTGTTTCCCTTGTGCGGTCAATCTTTTTTATAAACGACGAGATGGTCTTTCCCGGCCCAATCTCCACAAAAGTTTCCACGCCGTCGGCTATCATACATTCCACGCATTGCTGCCAGCGCACGGACGAGGAAATCTGTCTTGCAAGCAGGTCGCGGATTCCGTCCGTTTCCCTTACATATTCCGCGGTCACATTCGCCGCGTAAGGTATTTTAAGCGGTTGTATTTCTGTGTTCTCCAGTTCTTTTGCAAGTTTTTCCCCCGCCGGTTTCAGCAGCGGCGAGTGAAATGGACCGCTCACATTCAACGGCACCACGCGTTTTGCACCGAGGGCTTTCAACTTTTCAGCACAGGCTCCCACTGCCGCAAGTTCACCTGAGATCACAAGCTGACCCGGACAATTGTAATTGGCGATTGTCACAACCCCTTCGGTTTCTTTGCATGCCTGCTCCACCACTTCCTGTCCCACGCCGAGTACCGCCGCCATACCTCCCACTCCCTGCGGTACTGCTTCCTGCATTAACTGGCCGCGCAGGCGCACCAGGCGTATGGCATCGTACAGTGAAAGTGCCCCCGCAGTCACAAGTGCGGCGTATTCCCCAAGGCTTAGTCCCGCCGCTACCTGCGGGCGGATTCCCATCGTCTCGATTTTTTTTAACATCGCTCCGATTGTTGTAATCATGGCAGCCTGTGTATATTCTGTCAGATCCAGCCTGTCATTTTCCTCAAAACAGAGTTCTTTCATATCCATGCCAAGCAGCCCACCTGCCCGGTCAAATACTTCCCTGCTCTCAGGAAACTGTTCATAAAAATCCCTGCCCATCCCCACATACTGGGCACCCTGTCCGGGGAATACAAACGCTATTTTTTTCATTGTCCCAAACCATACCTTTCTAAAGTTTTTTATGCTGTCGGCTTCTTCCTGCCCATTATTGCAAGGAAGGACAGGGCGATTACTGCCATGGTCAGTGCCCCGGAAGCGAATCCCCAGAGTGCTGCTGCCCTGCGCTTCATATTGCGCATACCGTTATGGAAGCGTTTTCCCATATCGGTTCGGATTGCTTCACCCCACTCGTAGGAGAGGGGCAGTTTCTCAATTGGAAGCATCCTTTTCATCTTCTTTTTCTTCGCCTGCCCTTTTTTTTCTGTTCCAGTCATCCTTATCATCCCCTCTTCTCCCACGCAGTCCGACTGCACGGGTTCTCCCGCATCCTTACGCCAGTTTCTTTCCCGTATAAATGTCGTAAGCCACGACGCACGCCCTCTATCCAAATCCGCTTCAAGATGGTCATCCATAAGAAGCGCCAGATCAAGGCCACCCATCAGATCTATCAGCATTTCGTCCGTCTGCTCCATACTTCCTCCTATATTCAGTTCCGCAGTAACCCTCCCACCGCCCTCCTCCCAGAAGGGCTTCCCTGCGCTTCACTCCGGAAATCCCTTCGGCGCTGTACGGGTTCCTGCTGTTTTTTCAGTTCCGCAGTAACCCTCCCACCGCTCTCCTCCCAGAAGGGCTTCCCTGCGCTTCACTCCGGAAATCCCTTCGGCGCAATTGCCCTATGTATCGGGGGCGAGGAGAGCGTCCCGGGCTTTCATGCGCAGCCTTGAGAGTTTGGTGTCCACTGCATTAACTGTCATCCCCAGGGCAAAGGCAATCTGCTTTGAGGACTGGAGATAAAAATATCTGCGCAGCATCAGCTCCCGCTCTTTTTTGGGCAGTTCCCGAACAAAATCGTTGATCTGCCCCATCCGCTCCTTTTTCAAAAGCTCGCCCTCCACATCGGCGGTATCCGCACAGGAATCGAGCAACTGTGCAAACTCCCCGTCCGCACAGAACTCCTCACGGCGGCGCACATCGCGCAGTCGGTTTATCGCCGTGTTCCGCGCAATCACTTTTAAGTAGGTGGTTAGCGATGCCCTGGAAAAATCAAAATTATCCACATTGCGCCATATTTTTAAATAAGTATCGTTCACACACTCCTCAATATCGTCGGGGCGCTTGCCCAAAATGCCGGATATGATATAGGACAGAAGTTTTCCATATTTATCCGCCAGTGCCTCCATCCCTGCATTCTCCTGGCTTTTGATTAATTCAATGATATCTTCTTCCGTCATAGTGACCTCCAAAGGTGCACCGTGCAATATTCACGGTGCACACTTTAATATACACCTCAGCCAATCATATCTTGCAAATTCTCATCACATCATTTATATTATTATTTTCAATATCCGAGGAAGTGACCACAATCACGATACTTCCCTTGTGTACAAGCCCCGTTTCCTTTGCTTTCTTTAATGCGTAATCAAACAGGGCTTCCGGTGTATCCATGCGTTCTGCCGCAACCGGCTTAACCCCCCACGCAAGTTTTAGGAGACGTGCGCCTTCCTCCTCCATCGTCACTGCAATAATCGGGGCGGTCGGCTTAAAATCCGAGAGCATGCGCGCGGTGCGTCCGCTCTTTGTCACGACTACAATCGCCTCCGCGTCAAGGTAACTTGCTGCACTGTACGCGGAAGCGCAGACCGCATTCGCCACCGTGTGCTCCATCTTCATATGGTCGCGCACAAAATACCGGCTGTAATCCAACGACTCCTCCGTCGTTTCAGCAATCTCCGCCATGGTCTTTACCGCCTCCGTCGGATAATCCCCCGCCGCCGACTCACCGGAAAGCATAATGGCGGTAGTACCGTCGTAGATTGCGTTTGCGACATCCGAAACCTCCGCCCTTGTCGGACGCGGGTTCTGCGTCATGGACTCAAGCATCTGTGTCGCCGTCACAACAATCTTACCCGCCTCGTTGCACTTGTTAATCATAACCTTCTGAAGTGCAGGTATCTTCTTGAAGGCAATCTCCACACCGAGATCCCCCCTGGCCACCATAATTCCATCGCTCTCAACAATAATTTCATCGAGGTTCCTTACCCCCTCGCCATTCTCAATCTTCGATATAATGCGCATTCCCTCTCCGCCATTGTCACGCAGGAATTTGCGCAGTCTGCGCACATCGTCGGCACAGCGCACAAAGGATGCCGCGATATAATCAAATTTCTGCTCTATCCCAAACAGAATATCCTCCTTGTCCACCGGACTTAAATATGGCATCGGAATAGAAACATTTGGGACATTAATGCTTTTATGGTTGCTCACTTTTCCACCGTTAATAACCGAACACACCACTTTTGTTCCCTTGATCTGGCTAACTTTAAGGGCGATCTTACCGTCATCAATCAGGATGCGGGTTCCCTGAACCACACTTTTTGCCAGTTTGTCATAGGTAATACCAATATGTGTCGCATCCCCGTAAGCCTCTTTGTCCGTATCAAGTATAAAATTCTGCCCTTCCTTTAAGATTACACTTCCCGTGGCAAAATCCCCGAGCCGGATTTCCGGTCCCTTTGTATCGAGAAGCAGGGCTACCGGAACACCGAGTTCAGTGCTCACGCCTCGCACCCTAGCAATTCGTTCTGCCTGTTCCTTATGTGTGCCATGCGAAAAATTAAACCTGGCACAATCCATGCCGTTCTGGATCAATTTCCGGATCATTTTCTCATCGTCAACCGCCGGTCCTAATGTACATATTATCTTTGTTCTTCTCATACTTACCTCCATACCGTAATATTTTTCTCTGACTCATCATAAAGAGTATACCCTGTTTGACACAATATTTCAATTGCAGTCTTGTGATTTTTATGATATTTTTAATATTATGGCAGAATCTCCATCCGTTTAATCCCAAAGCAAACCTGGGATATTTATCCAGACTTTGCTAACTACTGCGAACCACAGGCTGTATATAAATTTGAAAATTCTCCAAATAAGGAACCCCAGGCGTGGAACTTCTCTGATGGGTTAAACGTCACCAAAGATGGATAGTACAGAAATACAGTGTATGATTATCAGACACACCCGGGTATACAGTATCTTTCACACAGAATACAAAATGATTTCCCTGGAAGTGAAATATATTGTAAACAAAATTATATAGAAAATAAAAGAAATGGAAGGATAAAAACATATCACGCCCGCGGGGTTTGTGCTGCGCCAAATCCCACCCTATAAAAATATCAAAAACAGTCGCAGCATGGAGGTTAAGAATGATAAGAAACATGGATTTCAGAATGTCACGGGAAGGATTGATGGAAGTCGGCGATACGGTAACTCTCGCGGAATCCACATTAAGCACGCTTGCCGGGACGGTGTATTACTACACAATCGTCCCGGCGCTCGCCATGTCAAACAATACACAAAAACGCTTAAAAACACTTGCGGGAACTGTCACAAACATTGTTCCATACGGCAGCGAGTGGACGGTCACACTCGCAATTGAGGAACCATAATTCCAATTTAACTTCCACAGAATCAGTCAAAGAAAATTTCATATCCCAATACCGCTATCAAAACAGACAGGTAAAAAGGCTTCCTAATCCGTAATTGAAATATCCCCGGATGTGGACTGTATCTCGATGCTTGACCCTTCCGCCCCGTAGCGGTGGATTCCGTTTGCCGCATCGTTAAGATGCAGATTCTGGTAGCGGTAATTCGTTTCCCCATGGGTCGAAACCTTCGAGGCAAAACCTGCCCCACTGTTTTTGAGGTGAAAATGCACTTCCCCGCTGCGCGTGTTCACGCTTGCCTTTGTATCCCCCTCCTGCACAACAATCACATCACCGCTGCCGCTTGTCAGGTTCATCTGTCCCACATGTCCTCGGATACTCATATCACCGGAATTCACGGAAGCTTTAAGCACTTTTACCGTGATCCCATTCCCCTCAATATCCCCGGAGTTACCTGTTATCAGAAGATTATCCGATTTTACATCTTCCGCACACGCATCCCCGCTCATGGAAGAAATCTTCGCGTCCACAGCGGACAAGCCCTTTACACATGCGTCACCGCTCATACTGGAAACACTGATGATCCGACCCGTTGTATTCTGTGTATCCGCATCCCCGCTCATGCTGGAAACCACCATCTCGTCAAGTTCACACTCCCTTACCCGCGCATCCCCGCTCATTGATGTAACAGCCGCTTTCTCCGCTTTTACCTTGCATCCCTCGGCATCCCCACTTTTGCTTGATGCCAATACATAACCGAACTTCCCGTCCTTTACACTGGCATCCCCGCTTAAAGTTTCCACCATGCATTTGTCCGAATTCACCCTGCACAATGTGACATCCCCGGACATACTTTTTAACATAAGCGTACTGACAGTAAGATCCCTCATTTGAATATCGCCGCTCTTTCCGTTTACTTCAAGTGCCCCCACCCAATCAGGAATGGATAATTCCAGGCGCAAATCTGCATTTTCCTCAAATACGCCCCCGAGGATGGAAAAATGGTTTTTCCGCTCCGCCTTCTCATCGCGTACAATGCTGATTGTCAGTGTTCCCTGGGATACCCTTTTTTCACACCGATACAGAATCTTACTCCCTGCACTGCCCTCGTTAATATAATGATAATTAAAATTATTATCTTCCGACGGAGCAATATCAACCTCCGCCGATTTGCTGTCCACAACAATATGCCGTATTCCTTCCCCCTCCGTCACAATTCCCCTGCATTCCGGCACATACTGCTCTTCACTGCTATCAATATCTTCATAAACATAATTGTATTCTTCCGGCTTTTTCCCCGCCTCTTGCGAATTCCTTCTCTGGTAGCTTTTCGCCTCCGATTTTGCATTTTCCTGCCGCCTGCGGTAATCCGTCATATCCTCACCCGATTTCTCAAAATTCACCATCCAGTCATTGAAACCGGAAAAAGTTTTGTTCACCACTCCGGAAATCTGGCTTAACACAGAACTCGTAATGTTTTTTGCACTGTTTTTTATATTGTTAATATCCGAATTATTCCAATAGGTGTACTGGTCATCCGACCCCCGTTTTGAAAATTTCCGGTTCCAATCATCCCCGCTCTCCATCCTATCTCGCATATGCTCTTTTTCCTTCTGTTCTTTTTCCCTCTTAGCGCGCAAAAACTCTTCCTTTTCCCGCTCGCTCTCCATTTTAGCCCGCTCTAATTCTTCTTTTGCCCGCATCATCTCCTCATAGGCTCTCTTCATCTCCTCCCTCGCACGGGAAAGTTCTATGTCAACCTGCCTTAATTGTTCGGTCTGCCTGTCACAATACTCTTCCTCCTTATTTCCTTCCGCTTCTTCCTGCCTGTCATTCTCCCCGTCGCTTTCCCTTAAAGCTTCCGTGCTACAGGTATCGTTCCCGCCAGGCACACCCGCATTTTCTGCCTGCGATGGCACGCGCTCCTCCTGCATTTTATCCGCGCTGTCACCTTCACTTTTTGCAGCGCCCTTCTTCCCGCTCATAAACGCATTCAGTTCCTCTGTGAATTCTTCGATACTCCCAAGTTCCGCAATCACTTCCTCATCGCTGCGCCCTGATTCCTTCGCCCGCTCAAAATGCGCCTCATAATCCTCCATAATATCCCTTGCCACCTCTGGTTCCACATGTAAAAGCGCCCTTGAAAGTAAATCCATATACTCTTTTTTTGTCATAACAACCTCCATTTTCACAACTAGATTAACCCACTCTTTACAGCCGTAATTCTCAAAATCCTTAAAAACTGACCGGTTATTGTTCCTGCCCCAACACTCGCGCAACAGCCCCAACAAATTCAAACCATTCAGCGCGCAGCTTTTTCTGGTACTCCCTTCCTTCCCCAGTAAGATGATAATACTTGCGCGCGGGTCCTCCCCCCGACTCCACCAGATAAGTTTCCACATAATCCTCATCCTTCAGACGCTTTAAAATCAGGTAGAGAGTTCCGGTTGCAATCACCATTTCCTTTGAAATCGCCTCGGTCAATTCATACCCGTACTGGTCACTATCCACCAGCTTTGACAACACGCAAAGTTCCAGCACTCCTTTTTTAAATTGTGCGTTCATCATTTCTCCTTTCCAAGCCTCCGGACTTCTTTAATAAGCATTTTACTTTATTTCAATGTATTGATTATATATTACCACATGCTATTCTATTTTGCAATATACTTTTTTAAAAAATATTTATATCTTTTTCATCCGTGTTATTTCCATATATTTTCAGCAAAGCTAAGAAAGCAACAAACCGAAAGAAAAAACAGCAGAAAGCCATACCCGCTCCTGCTGTTTTCCCCTACCACTGCTACTTTTCCAGCACTTCCACCATCAAATCAGCCAGTTCCATAACCTCCATCATCGCAACATCCGCAACATATGCCCGCATCTGTTCCATCTGGGTGCCAAGTTCTTCCGGGATTCGGCATTCCTCCAATTCCTTCATGGCAGCATCAGCCCCATCCAAATCAAAGTCTTCCATCGACCGGCGCAGTCTGCGCAATATGCTGACCAATTCCTCCCTTGAGGTTTCACGCTTTTCACTTTCCTGCGCCTGCCCGAAAGATTTTAAAATCGGTTTATAGGAGCGGTAAAGAGCCAGTGTTTCCGGTGTTTTTTCGGCGATCGCCGAAATATCCTGCTCATTTCCAAGTTGTTCTAACATCGCAAACTTAGAAGAAAGTTTCATCGCCCCAATCATGCGCGCCGTATTTTTAAGCGCGTGCACCTCGATAGTAAAATCGCGAACCATCCCGTCCGCCAGGCATTTCTCAATCTTGGTTGCCTTCATATCAATCAGTTTGTAAAAATCTCCCAAAAGACTAAAAAACAATTCCCTGGTGCCTGAGTTTTTAATCCCCTCGGAAACATCAAGCCCCTCAATTTCAGGGAGTGGGGCATCTTTGGGTTTTGTTTCCTCCAAAAGTCCTGCATCCGTCTTTTTTTGCTTTTTAATCTTTTCCTTTGGCAGCCAGGTTTTTAGTTTTGAGCAAATCTCCTTCATTTCAATAGGTTTTGCAACAAAATCATTCATGCCCGCCCGCTTAAATATTTCCCTCGCACCGACCACCGCGTTGGCTGTCAAAGCGATAACCGGCACATTCTTAAAGTACTCTTCCTCCAGCGCACGCAGACATTTCGTCGCCTCAACACCATCCATCACAGGCATCATATGATCCATAAAGACCAGATCATACCTGTTCTCGCGGATCTTCTCAATTGCCTGTTTTCCGCTTTCCGCTGTTTCAATCTGCATCATAAGCGGCTGCAAAAGACCGATTGCGACTTTCAGGTTCATCTCATTGTCATCCACGATCAATATCTTCGCCTGCGGTGCCGTAAAATTCATGTAATCATCCGTCTGGTCAAACCCGCCCAGTTCCTCGCGGTTTAGAATCTGGCAGAAGTTAAGGCTGTAGAGTGGCTTATTTACCACCAGCACCCCTTCCATCTCCATCCCCTCCGTCATCGGGTTTTGCAGAAGGCAAATCGTATTGTCCTCTGTCTTAGCAGAAAAGATTTCCGGCGCGATCTCGCGGTATGCGGCATTGTCCGTAAAGAGGAAATCAACTGCAAAAAATCCCTCCTCCTTCGCCATGCGGTACACTTCGTCGTACTCCATATAAAATATGCCGTAATCCTCCGCCAGCTTCCTTAATGTCACATCCAAGTCCCCCGATGTAAAATAGCCGGACACCGCTTTCCTGTCGCGCTGCTTTAACTGTGCGGCCGGCAGCTCCTCCACAATCTCCTGCTTCACTGTAAAATAAAAGTCGCTGCCCTCCCCGTAAGTGCTGCGCACGCCGACCGCCCCACCCATCAGCTCCACAAGCTGTTTGGAGATGGAAAGCCCAAGCCCCGTCCCTTCTTTGCCATGGTTCTTCTTGCTGTCTACCTGCTGAAAGGATTGGAAAAGTTTTCCAAGATCTTCCTCGCGGATGCCCTGCCCCGTATCCTGCACGGATATCAAAAAGGTAAGCTTATCCCCCTCGCGCTCCGTTACCTTGAGCGTAAGTTTAACAAAACCTTCCTGTGTAAACTTGATCGCATTATTCATGATATTAATAATCACCTGGCGCAGCCTTAGCGAATCGCCGTACAGCTTATTGGGCAGTGATTTATCAATATCGTACAAAAGTTCCACACCCTTCTCCCCGATCCGGTTCAGGAAGATCATCGACAGGTCATTCAATATTGACATCGGCTCATATTCATCATTTACAATCTCGAGCTTCCCGGACTCAATCTTTGAAAAATCAAGGATATCATTGATTATGGTAAGCAGCGCGTTGCCGGAATTCTTTATGTTTGCCAGATACCCCCTTTGCTGCGGGCTCATCTCACTGCGCAAAAGGATTTCCGTCATCCCTACAATCGCGTTCATCGGCGTGCGGATCTCATGTGACATGTTCGACATAAATGCTGATTTTGCCTGGTTTGCGTCCTCCGCTTTTGCCTTTGCCCCCTTTAGTTCTTCCACCAGCTGATGGGTCTGTGTCACATCCATCAAAAGCAGGCAGTAGCCCTGCACCGACTTGCCCTCCATCAGCGGTGTAATCGTCTTCTCATAACAGTGCCCACCCTTATGGTATTCCGCCTGATCCGTTATAAAAAGTTCGTAAAGTTCCCGCGGGATGCGCTCGTTCTTGCTTTTTTCCTCAAGTTCAGGGAACAGTGCTTTCGCGTAAGCATTTGCATCGAGATACCCGTACATACTGTCCGTAATCAGGAAAATATCCTGCATATGTTCGAACATCCAGTTGCGCCCCGCATCCGCCACATTAAACAATTCCCCCTTCACCACACTTAATATTATTAGCAGCAGGGCACCGGACGCACAGAACGGGAGGATATCAAAGTTCATATCCGCCACGAACAGATAAATTGCCATCGCAAACATAACAATGATCTGTGAAGCTTCCAGGCGCATCAGCGCCATCCTCTCCTTGTGCACATGCGTCCGCTTAATCCGCACCACCGTATAAATAACCAGCAGCAGGAGGGCAAAACAGATAATACTGTACTGGACAACATAGAGAATTCCCGGCTTAATCCTAAAGATATAAAGAGCCCCCTCCTCCATATCCACGCCGTCTATCCCGCTTGCAAACGAGAGCTGAAAGTCCATCTGCTTTAAATCGGTATCCTGGAAAATCATATCCCTGTGCTTGTCATCCCACAATACAAAAATTTCAAATGCCTGCAATATCCCCCAGATCCAGAATGGCCAGTGCGGGTAGCGCAGCCTGAAATAATCAATCAGGAAGAGAATAAAAAACGCATAGAAAATCGCATTTCCAAGATATTCAAACTTCAATGCTACCATACCGGCTTCCGGACTGTTCATCTTCAACATTAAAAGATATCCCGCATTCACGATAATGCAGCCGACGCTTGAGAGCATCAGGTCACTCGCCGCACGCCCCGAGTTCTTGCGCAAAAGGATCATAAGCCCAATTAGCGGGATCAGCATCCCTACATATTGTATATATGGTACCAACAGTTCCATCGCCCTTTATCCTCCCCGTCTTCCTGATTTGCCCTAGGCATCGAAATCAATATTGTAATCCTGCCCCGGCGTGTGGATGGTCATTGCCGAAAGGTTGAAATTCTCTTCCATCACCAAAAGCGTATACTCGTACCAGATTTCTTCCCCGGTTTTTGACATCAGTACATACGCGCCCTCCTCTTTATCCTCAATCCGGTTGCAGATATCCTCGTAGATGGCAAACCCATCCACCTCGCCAGGATAGCCGGCGGCACGTATTTTTTCCTCGATCGCCCGGTATATCTCTTCCATCCCTGCTCCTTTCCATCCCTATACCAGCGGTACTGCCTTCCCCGCAATATCCCCGGCTTTCTTGTATATGCTTCCAGGTCCCACTACACCGCGCACCGACGAGAGCGGATAAACCGTACTTTGCCTGCAAATAATTGTTCCCGGGTTCAGCACCGCGCCACAGCCAATCTCCACATTGTCCCCGAGGATTGCCCCCATCTTTTTCAGACCCGTTTCAATCTCCGCATCCTGTGCATGGATAAATACAAACGACTTATCCGCCTTCACATTCGAAGTGATAGAACCCGCCCCCATATGGGACTTGTAACCGAGGATGGAATCACCGACATAGTTATAATGCGGCACCTGCACCCCGTCAAAAAGAATTACATTTTTTAATTCCGTCGAATTTCCGACCACGGCTTTCGCACCGACTAGGGCATTTCCCCGGATATAGGCACAGTGGCGCACCTCGGCTCCCCTGCCGATAATTGCAGGTCCGTTTATGCAGGCAGATGGTGCAACAATGGCATCCTTTGCCACCCAGATATTTTCCCCGCACTTATTATATTCCGCCTCGGGAAGTGTCTTTCCAAGTGCCACAATCATCTCCCCGATTCCAGAAAGTGCCTCCCACGGGTAAGTAAATCCTTTCAGGTAATCTCCTGCCAAACTTTTTGTAAGGTCAAAAAGAATCCTAATCTCCAACTCATCCATATCAATTTCCTTTCTGTTCTAAAATATTTTCTGCCATTCCTGCCACTTAAAAATCTTCCTGCTCCTATGCTTCCTTCGCATTTTTGGGCTGGTAATTTGCTGCCGTCTGCACAAAACACTGGTTTAACTGCCCCTGGTTGTTTGAGCCTTTCACGGCGTTCGTCAGCCGCCCGACAAAGTCCTCAAGCTTTTTTAAGTACTCTTCCCGGCTGATCGTCCCCTCCGCAACATAGGTCAGCCCCTTCTCCCAGCTCGCAGTAAGCTCCGCATTCAGGAGGGAGCGGATGGAGGTATTGACCACTTCATAGATCATCTCACCCGTCTGTGTTGGTGTGATAACCTGTGTTTTTTTGTTCAGGTTTAAGTAGCTGATCTTTACCAGCTTGTTCAGGATTTCCGCGCGCGTCGCGCTTGTGCCGATACCGCTGCCCTTTATCTGGGAGCGCAGTTCCTCGTCCTCTATAAGCTGCCCCGCATTTTCCATGGCAAGGATCATGGATCCGGAATTGTAACGTTTCGGCGGTGCCGTTTCCCCCTCGCGGATTGTAAAACCCGTCACATCCAGCAGCGCGCCCTTTTTTAAGCCTTTCACTATATCAAAAAAATCCTTCCCGAAACTTTCTTCGTCCGGCTGTGCGGAAGGAGCCGGATCACCCCCCGCACTTTCCTGGCTCCCTTCCCCCGCACCTGCATCAGATTTTTTTGTTTCCTCCAGTGCAGCAGAAGATGCCTCTTTTGTATCAGCCGCAGCCTGTTTGCCCGCATTCGCCACCTTGAGATAGCCTTCTTCCATCAGCACTTTAAAACTTGCAAAAAAGCTTTCCGTATCGATCTTAACTGTGAGCGAAACTTTCTGGTAGACCGCAGGCGGATAAAAAATACACAGGAAACGCTTTGCGATTGCCACATACACTCTTTTTGAAAGCAGGGGCAGCCCGGAAAGTGCCGATAACCCCTGGCCTGTCGGGATAATGGCATAGTGGTCGGTAATCTGCTTATCGTTGACGTAGCGCGTCTTCGCGATATCCTTGTAAGCGCTGCCGCCAAGGATTTCTTTTGTGAACGGCGCAAACTGCGCAAGCTGTCCCATTCCGCCAATATTTTTATGTATCTCCTTTGCCACCGCAGTCGAGAGCACCCTGGCATCTGTACGCGGGTAGGTCACCAGTTTTTTTTCATACAGTTCCTGCACAATCTTTAATGTTTCATCCGGGCTTATCTTAAACAGGCGGCTGCATTCATTCTGAAGCTCCGCCAAGTTAAACAGAAGCGGCGCATTTTTATTTTCCTTCTTTTTTTCAATTGCCGAAAGCTGCGCCGTCAGTTTCTTCTGCCCCTCATCAAAAATTGCCGCATAACTTTTCTTCCCGTTTTCCGTTATTTCCTTATAGGATACTTCCTGCCCCAAAAGTACCGCAATCAACTCCTGCGCATCCTTTCGCTCCTTGAAACCATTTTCTTTATAGAGCTTTGGCGACTGGAAATAGCGCGAGCCGGTAACCGCGCGGAACTCGCCTTCAAACCGGTGCCCCTTAACGCAAAGCCCCGCCATCACGCGGAAGAACGGCGTTTTTACAAACGCCCTTATCTCGCGCTCCCGGCGCACGACCATGCCGAGCACACAGGTCATCACCCTGCCCACCGAGATCGCCGCGCGCTTTTCTGACTTCAGGAAACCGCTTACCGCATTTCCATATTTCAGGGTCAGCACGCGGGAAAAATTGATCCCCATCAGGTAATCTTCCATCGCGCGCAGGTACGCCGCATCGGAGAGATGGTCATAATCGGAGAGGGGTTTTGCCGCCTTAATTCCCCTTAATATCTCCTCCTCCGTCTGCGAGTCAATCCAGACACGCCGCTTATCTTTTGTTGCCGGCACACCCGCCATCTGGTCAACCAGGCGATAAATATATTCCCCCTCGCGCCCCGAGTCGGTACAGACATAAATCCGCTCGATATCCGCACGGTTTAAGAGTGCTTTTACAATATTAAATTGTTTGCTAACCGAGGGGATAACCTCATATTTAAAATCCTGCGGCAAAAACGGCAGTGTATCCAGTGTCCAGCGCTTTAGGGCTTCATCGTACACCTCGGGATAACTCATGGTGACCAGGTGCCCCACGCACCAGGTCACCACGGCATTATCCGCCTCAAGATACCCATCCCTTTTCTTAAAATTTAATTTTAAAGCCTTCGCAAACTCCTGCGCCACACTTGGTTTTTCCGCAATATACAAAAATTTACCCATGAAATACCAGCCTTATCTATTTGAAGCTTTTCTTTTCCGGTTACACAAAACCCATAAGCGAGAGAACTAGCGCCGTCCCTCCGATCAGGATAACAAACCCGAGAAGTACCATGGACTGCCCGGGCATAACGCCCCCCTTCTTTGCCCTCATGGACTTAAACCCGTTCGCCATATTTATCAGCCCCGCTGCCCAGATTGCAATAAGTAACGCCAGATAGAGCCGGGTTATAAAAAATACCAAAAGTGCAATAAGCAGCACAAAGCCTGCAATAACATTGATACCGTCAAGCAGCAGCTTATTGTCCCTTATTTTCTGTAAAAACTTCCTCATAAAGGTTTCCGTCCCTTTTCATACCGCAAAACTCAGAAAGGCTCCGCCCCGGAATGTTTCTTTCCGGAGACAGAACCTGTAAAGCCGCATACAAACATGTTCTTATCCGCTAATTTCCAAGCGTTGCTACCATAACCGCCTTGATGGTGTGCATACGATTTTCCGCCTCGTCAAATACGATATCTGCATACTTCTCAAAAATCTCCTCGGTCACTTCCTTGCCTTTTACCGCTGGCAGGCAGTGAAGGAAAATCGTGCTTTCCTTGCCCGTTCTTTTAAGCAATTCCTCATTTACCTGGTATGGGCTAAGCAGCGCAATCCGCTCCGCAGCCTTGTCCTCCTCGCCCATTGAGCACCACACATCAGTATAGACCGCGTCCGCGCCCTCAACGGCCGAAAGATCATCCGTCACCGCGACAGAACCGCCCGACTCTTTTGCGTAGCCCCTGCACAGCGCCACCAGTTCTTCCTCCGGCCACAGACTCTTAGGGGCAAGGATCACAAAATCAAGCCCCATCTTTGCCGAGCCGATCATCAGGCTGTTTGCCATATTATTCCTGCCGTCGCCCACAAAAACAAGTTTTAACCCACCAAGCCTGCCAAACTGTTCTTTGAGTGTCAAGAAGTCCGCCAGTATCTGTGTCGGATGGTATTCATCCGTGAGTCCGTTCCAGACCGGCACCCCGCTGTACTTTGCAAGTTTCTCGACGGTTTCCTGCGAAAAACCGCGGAACTCGATACCGTCAAACATCCTGCCAAGCACACGCGCGGTATCCTCCACGCTCTCCTTGTACCCAAGCTGTATATCCTCCCTGCCAAGGTATTCCGGATGCCCGCCCTCGTCTATGCAACCTATGGTAAAGGAACAGCGCGTCCTGGTGGACGGCTTCTCAAAAATCAGCGCGATATTCTTGCCCTTTAAGCTGTTCCCCGTAATGCCCTGCTTTTTCTTTGCTTTCAGTTCCGCCGCCAGATCGACCATGTACATAATCTCTTCCGGCGTAAAATCCTTCAATGTTAAAAACGAACGTCCTTTTAAATTCATTTCCTTCCTCCATACATATTGTGGTATTGCACATCCCTTACTTTTGCAGCCCCAGGGATTTTCTGCGGTATTCCTTAGTGTGTAATTCCTCCCTAAGTACTTTTGCCGCCGCGGTCACAGAAACCGCCGGGATAACATTCTTCCCCGCCTGTTTCCCATCCCCTGCCATTACCTTTGATATCTGGCCATCCACCTCAAAGCCGATGCACTCGCGCATATCCACGCACAGGTTACCGACTGTAGCGATCGCCCCGCAGTGTTGAATGGAGGAATCCTTGCCAAGCTTTATATGGCATAACTGCTGCCTATACTCACTCACGCGGGCATCAAGTTCCCTCCCATCCTTCAGAGCCATAAAAAACTCGGTCACAAGCACCTCTTTGTTTGACATGTAAAACTTCGCCCGGATACTCGCCAGAGGAGCTTTTTCCTCCTGTGCCTGCTTTTTGTCCGGACTCACAACATCCGCCGCCAGATTTTCCCGTATCTCTTCCATCTTCCTATCCACCTTTCCTCTAAAAATCTCTTTCGTCCTGCCTTTTAATATCATACCAGCCCCGCCGCCCGCCGTCAAGCGCTTCTTTTATGTAATCCCCCGCTCTGCTTTAAGGGTCAGACCCGCTAAAACTGACAGCGTTCCCTGTGGTCAAGTGTGTCAAAATCGTACCCGCCCTTTCTGATTTCCTCTATGATATCCTTTAACATGGAAACAGTCAGCGCATTCGCCGCCGCGTCGTGCATCAGGATCACCGGCTCATCATAGCGGAATACATCCTTAAAAATATTGCTCCGGATGGAATAGCGCGTTGGAGTACCCACCATATCCTCCGCGCTTACATTCCAGTCATAAAAACAAAATCCCCGCCGTTCCATCTCCTTCTTCAGGGTTGAAATAACAGCCTTCCCATACCGGTTCGTGCTCCCGCCCGGAAACCGAAAAATAGAAGTTTTCTGCCCGGTCACCTCAAAAAGCCTCCGATAAAGCTTTTCGTAGTCGGAAAGGAAATTATCGACCGAGCGGTAAATAAATTCATAATCGTGGCTGTAAGTATGTAAGCCAACCGTGTGCCCCTCCTCAACCATCCGCTTAACTATCTCTTCCGTTTCCGCGGTTATCTCCTCCCCGACCAGAAAAAAAGTGGCATGTATACCCTCCTCCTTGAGGATATCAAGCACAGTGGCTGTCTGTTCACTCGGTCCGTCATCAAAAGTCAGGTAGGCAATTTTTTTTGCCACCCCCTGCTCATTATCCGAAGATAAGCTGCCGCTCGCATCCTTATCCCCTTCTTCCGTATCCGCATCCTTTTCCTCCCCACCGCTGTTTATTTCCGGCGCATACAATTCAGGGTATCGCGTCACATATTCTGGCAGCCTTGATACATCAATATTTTTTTCCTCCCTGCGCAGCACTTCCATCTCATTTTCCAACAGGCTGAGCACCATGTATTCCGAACTGGTATCAAACATGGTTTCCACCGCTTCCTCCTCCATCCGGAAACCGGAAACAGATACAAACAACAAAAGGCTCCCTATACAAAACATGCTCCCAAGCCATTTTTGTTTTATTGATTCCTTCTTTTTCCGGTTCCCGTTTATTCTACCACCCATCGCATCCTCCATCCGGCTTTTTTATCAATATATGAGCCTTGGGGCGGATTTCATAACATATTTTCCTCTTCACCGGACTGTACAATCAGGCAGCGAAAAAATCAGATTAAAGAACGCAGAATAAATGCTTTGCAACACAAATATCCGCCACATCGAAGCAAATATGGCGGATACTTATAAAATTTTTTAGTTTCTTATAAACCTTTCCGTTTTCCTGCTAGATTTCCTGGAAACGCTGACGAAATTTGTCCTCCCCGCATACATGCTTCTCGTCGCCGTCCTCACAGATAATATAATCCCCCTCACGGATAAATACAACGCCGCGGCGGTTGCGCACGTACGGGCAGACAATGGAACCGTCCTCCCTTTCAAGTTTAACCAGCCCTTCAACGACAAGCCCGTCGTTAGTAATCACCTGTGAGTACAGGCGGAACCCGTCCTCCATCCCCTTCCCAATCTCATACGGCGCTGCCGTAACGGTAAGCGGAGCCCTCTTGTACTGTTTCATAATAAGCCTCCTTCCTCTTTGCGTTTTTCACGCCAATGAAACCAATGTGGACATTATAGCACGTTTTCCCGGAATGGGCAATGACTGATTAAGGGGATTTGCAGGATTTTTGAAAAAGCTGCCCGTGCGCATAAAAAAGGGAGCCTTGCAGTGCAAAGCCCCTTTTTTCTTTCAGCGGAATCGCTCTTAAAATCCTGATAAAAACCAGATTACTGAGCCACACCCGTCCTAATCGACTGGTTCACCGGAATCACCATCTCGTAGTAGTAAGTATTATTACCCTCTACATACTTAACAAGATAACGAACCTGCCTAATTGATAAATAGTCACCCTGTACAACGAAATCTTCGCCGAATGTAACCATATCCTCATAGTTACCATTTTTATCCTTCTTTACATAACCTAAATAGATATTATCGCCAATATTATCGTTGTCATTATTTAATTTCTTGAACTCAAATGCTTCCCTAATTACATTGATCACATCGCCAACGGTGGAAACTGTCGATTCAACACTGTGCTTCTTCCACTCCCAATTAACCGGATCACGGTTATCGGTTACGCGGATTACAGAACCTGCCTTGTAAGCTGCCCCGCCCTTTTCAGGGATAAACAGCGATACCTGGTAGCTTCCGGTCTTAATGGTCTGAATCAGGTTTGCAGTTTCAAGTACCACTTCGCTCGAAGGAACCTTTCTGTTCTTATCAAGCTTATCTAAGCCCACCGAAGGACCGGATACAATTGCGGAGCCGGATACAATCTGGACACCTGGCTGATTCCATGCCGCCACGAAATCAAGGTCTTTCCCGTTTGGATTCTCCATTAAATTACTCGTTCCCACATAATCACTTAACTGGCTGATTACTACAGTGCTGGTGCTGATGGAATCCGTTGATTTAATCGCCTGATGTCCTGCTGCTAATGCAAGATGTTCAATCTTAAAACCATCACGATCAACGCTGTACGCCTTTATCGTAACCGTCTTTTGACCTAACAGACCATTCTCCCAGTTATTTCCGGTAAGTTTCAGCCCAACTTCATTTCCGCTTACCAACTGGTACGACTTCGTTACAGCACCCTCCGTGTTCTTAGCAGCAAAAGCTGTTGATGCGGTTAATGTTTTCTTTGTAATCCCGTTATCATATGTTGCGGTACACAAAATACGGATACTGCTGATCTTATTTGCCGGAAGGGTTGCATTTGCTGTGATATCCACTTTACAAACCCCGTTATCCCAATATGGACTTCCCAGAGTAACATATTTCTTTACGGTATCGGTTCCGTAAACTTCCGCTTTTACTGTAACATCCGTATATGCAGCATTTAACTGATCCACCGGCTTCATGGTTATTGTAACCGTATCATTAACATCCTTTATCGGATTGGAATTATAGCTTAACTTATCCTGGCTTACGGATGCACTAAATCCTGTAAATGTCCTCTTCGCCCAAATCTTAACCGGGCAAACGCCAATGTAGAAACCATCATAATAAACATACACATTTACGATGCCATCCTTCGGCTCCTTCGGAGGATACAGATGTCCGGTCTTTTCATCAACAATCAGCTTATCCTCATTCTCCGTCTTAAAGGTAAAGAGCTCTGAATCATCACAGGTGCAACGGTCATATTTCACATCACCATAGTATACATCTGCATCGACAATAAGCGTCTTGCCCAGATCATCCGCTGCAAATTCTTTGGAATTAAATACGCCGCCATCCCAATGTCTCTTGCCTTCATCCGTAACGCCCCAGCTTACAATCTGTCCTTTTACAAGACTGTGGCTGCCCGGATGGATGGTTGCTCTCGCAACTAACTCGTTGCCTTTCTTTACCGGATTAAAATAATCCACAAAAGTTGCTTTTACATTGACCGCAACTTTTGGATCTTTTGTATAGAAATAGATTACAGGTCCTGTCGGATCCGTTACGAAATTATATTCCGTGTGAATCTGGGTATTTCCTTCCTCTTCGAGCAACACACTGGATTCCCATCCAAGGTAAGCCCTGCACCCTGTAATATCAACATCCTGTCCGTTTGTGCCGACTGCAAAAATGCGGAGAACCACATCGGTCTTGCTGGTATCTTCCCCAAGATTTTCACTTCTGCCGCCTTCCACGGTGAGGTTTTTAGCAATGTTCTTTGTTGTAGTAAATCTTACCTGCTTGCCTTTGTAACTTACAATATACTCGCTCTCCTCAAGCATTTCCTCAAACATCGTTACGTTTACCACTTTTGCATCATTTGCGGACTGACCAAGCTTCCCGATGCGGACATTTTCCTTACCGATCTCTACGCCCGCTGCATTCTTTAATACATGGTCAACCTGGATGATATCCTCGTTGTCCGTTACTGCTGCGGATGCGGAAGTAAAGTATTTGGACGTTTCCTCAACTGCTGCTTTTGCGGTTGCTTCTGTATCAAAGGAAATCTGGAATGCATTGTATGCCGTCTGCTCTGCTTTCATCGCAGACTTCACAACAACCGTATATTCCTTTTTCTCGGTAGTTGCCGGATACTCGCCGGTTTCCGGATCCCTGCCCTCGGACTGCACTGCCCATACATAGAGTTTCGCTTCCCCTTCGCCAACAGCGGTAAGCTTGCCCTTGGTAGCACCTACAGTAAAGACTTTTTCATCGGATGACTCAAAACGCATGCCGTCCGTAATGTCCACCTTACCCTTGCGGGCAGTGTTGCCATCCTCATCCTTGCGCACTGCGGTAAGCTGCAATTCGGTTCCAGCTGCAATGCCTTCCTCAAGCTGAGCCTTGTTCTTTGCGCCGATCCCGGCTGCAACTGCATTCTTCTTAACAGTTACCACGCAGGTTTTCTCAAGTGTTTCACCATCCTCGTCCGTAAAGGTTGCCGTGATATTTGCAGTACCGACTGCAACTGCACGGACAAAACCCTTGCCGTTTACGGTTGCAACTTCCTCATTATCCGAGGCAAAAGTAACCGTGTAATTGTCCTTATTCCAGACCTTCGCGTAATTCTGACCTTCATAAGAACCTGTTACATCACCGCCGAGATAAAGCTTTAAGGTTCCGTACATCTGCGGCTCTTTTGAAGACGCGGCAGAAGCGGCCTTTGCCGGCATCATGGTTACGACCATGGCAAGCGCTAACACGAAGGCGATCTTCTTGAAGATACTCTTCATTTTCTCTTCCTCCTTAAAAATTTGGTTTAATTTGGTGATCTTTCTGCGGGGAACCTTGACTTTTGTTAAGAAGTGTGGTAAAAATGTATGTTAATAATACAATACCGCGCATAAATCGACATTAACCGGCACGCAAACCAAATTTGCGCCTCTGTGCATAAAAAATGGGACTGGCATTTTTCATGCCAATCCCGTTTTTTATTTTAATCCCCCATGCCGCTTTGGGCGACCCAAATAGAAATGAAAAACGCTGTCTTTTGCTGCCTTAGAACTATTTTTCACCCCTCCCCCATCTGCCCACACAGTTCCCTAAACGCGCGCAGTACCTCCGCCACGCTCCACGCCTGCGTATAGCATCCCCTGCTGTCGCAGGCGAAGTCGCCGTCAAAGATTTCCGCGATCCCGCCGAGGCATCCGTCCGCCATATGGTTCTTAAACTCCCCAATCATACAGGCAAGCTGTTCCCTGTCTTTTTCGGTCCGGCACATGGTTTTCGCCCACGCGTCAAAGAATGCACCCGCAAGATATCCCCACACCGTCCCCATGTGGTACGCCAAATCGCGCCCGATCAGCCTACCTTTATATTCCCCGCGGTATCCTGCCTCCCCCTGCGCAAGACTGCGCAGCCCGTAAGGAGTGTAGAGTTTTTCGTACACAGCGCGCACAATACTTTTTTCCTTCTCCGGCGGCAGCATGGTAAAAGGCAGCGAAACCGCAAAAATCTGGTTTGGCCTTAAATCCATATCCCCCCTGCCTTCCTCATCGATCGTATCGTAAAGACAGCCCTTATCTTCATTCCAAAACTTATCAAGGAATGAGCGCTGCACACGCCCTGCAAGTTCATCGAGATCCTTGTATACTGTGCCATCCCCGAAAAACCGCTGTTTGAACAGGCGCAGGCAGCAGATTGCATTGTACCAGAGCGCGTTGATTTCAACCGCCTTGCCGTGGCGCGGCGTAACCACAATATCCCCCACCCGCACATCCATCCAGGTAAGCTGGTCAAACCCGCCTCCCCCCATTACCAGACCATCCTCATCCATATGGATGTCATAGCGTGCCCCGCCGTCCCGGTAGCTTTCAAAAATCTCACAAAGCACGGGGTAGAGCGAGTCGCGCACAAAGACCTCCTCCTCGGTAAGCTCCACACCATCCGGATATTTCTCTTTCACATCTTTAAAGGTTTCTTTATAATAAGGCAGGTCGGTTGTATACTGCAAATATTTATACACCGCATAAAAATACCAGAGCGAAGCGTCAATTGTATTATACATTGGCTCCTCGTTTGCATGGTTCGGGAAAACATTCGGGAGCATCCCCCGGCTGACATATTCCGCGAAAGACAAAAGCACCTCCCTCGCCTCAGCAAAACGCCCGGTTGCAAGTGTCAGCCCGGTAAAAGCAATCATTGTATCACGCCCCCAGTCCGCAAACCACGGATAGCCCGCAAGCACGGTCATCATCCCCGTGGACTCGCGGCGCACAAGAAAATGGTCGGCGGAGAGGACGAGCCTGCCGGTAAGGGCATCATTGCTTTTTGCCTGCAAAAGCAGCCTCTCCCCGCGCGTCTTAGCCGCAGCAAAAATCTCCCCCGCACGCGAAAGGGCATCAAGCGCCCCTGGATTTTCCGCCTCCTGCCCGGAAAGCAGCCCGCATACCACGCCAATCTCCTTCTTTTCTCCCGGTGCCAGACTGATATGTAGCTCATAAGGTGTAAAATGATGATCCACACCGGTGAACCCGTTGCTTACATCCACACAGTAAAGTTCATTCTCCTCCACGGTATAGTTTGGAGTTGCCATCGAAGTCCTGCGCTGCCCCCGGTCATAAAAACTTCCCTCGGAAGCGGCAAAACGAATTCTGTATTCCTCCGCTGCCCGAGGCGTTAAAAAAACTTCCCCGCCCCCACATTCCACCGCGAAATCAAGCGAATCCCTGCTGCTCACCTCACCGAAAGGACGGAAATTAAACAGCGGTGTGATGGAAAAAACCACATTCTTACTTCCATTATTTTCCAATTCATAAGAAATTGCCGTCTCGTTCTTCCCATAGGCGAGGGCAATGCGCTTTACAACCCTAATACCCTCCGCAAAATAACGGTATTCCGGCCAGAAATCAAAGGTAAACCCCGTCTGATAGCAAAACCCCTCGCGGATATGTCCCGGGTATTGCTGCGTTGCCAGGTCAATCCGCTTTATGCCCACCCCCTCGGTTGAAACCTCGGCGGGTACCGGGTCTTTTAGCGCAAAAAGCTGCTCCCTCGTGCTGTTATCCTGACCACTTTTAGGGGATGTTGGATGACCTGATTCATCCATGCCAAAAATCAGCTCCTCATGTGTTTTGGCAAGCACCAGCACCCTGTCCACCGGAGGGTGTAACGACGCGATCAGATAGGATGAAAAAATCCTTGAGCTGTTGCCGTGCACCGTACTGTTCGCGTAGCCGCCAATCCCGTTTGAAAGCAGCCACTCCTTCCTGTTCCCAGTATCAAAATCGCGGAATGCACTCCGCCCAAAGCGATATATAATATGTTCCCCTGCCATAATCCCTCTATCCCCTTTCTTTTTTGTAATCACCTTATGCCCCGGCAAGCATTTCCTTTATTTCCTCCACACCAAACCGGTATTTTTTATCACAGAACTGGCATCCCGCCTCAACCGGCTTGCCATCGGAAATCATATCTAAAAGTTCCTGCTTCCCGATGCTTAAAATCGCGCGGGAAACGCGCTCCTTAGAACAGCCGCAGTGGTAGGCAACCGGCTGCCTGTCATTTATCTGCAAGCCAAAATCCCCGAGAAGTTCTGCAAGGATGTCCTCCGGCATCATACCGGAATCAAGCATTGCCGTAACGGAACTTACATGGGCAAGGCGCACTTCCAGTTCCTCGATAACTTCCTGGCTTGTGTACGGCATAAGCTGGATAATAAAGCCGCCCGCACGGCGCACCGTATTGTCCCTCTCCATTAAAACACCCAGTCCCACGGAGGAAGGCACCTGTTCGGAAGCCGCAAAATAGTAGGTCAGATCCTCGGCAATCTCCCCCGAGATTAATTCCGTCTGCCCAACATAAGGCTCTTTTAGCCCCAGATCCCTGATTACCGAGAGCATCCCGCGCCCGATGGCTCCCCCCACATCAAGCTTCCCCCGCTTATTTGCCCCGATTAATACCTCCGGTTTATAGACATAGCCCTTAACCCTAAAGTGGGCATCGGCTGTCACAAGCACCCCGCCCATAGGCCCGTCCCCCGCAATTTTCAGGGTCAGAAGATCGTCCTCCCCCTTCATCATGCTTCCCATCATAAGCCCCGCTGCCATCAGCCTGCCAAGTGCCGCCGTTGCGACGGGGCTTGTATTGTGCATTGCCCTTGCCTTTTCTGTTAATTCCCGCGTGGTTACCGCAAATGCGCGGATTGCATCATCCGCCGCCGTCGCCCGCACCATATAGTCACCTGCTGCCATATAAAATCCTCCGCAATCTCTCCCATTTATTTCCTACCGATTACAATGCATAAAAATAAATTTATTATCACAAATTCATCTTCACGAAAGGTAGAGTTTCCCCTTTTGCCGCTTCTCCCTCGCAATAAAATATATGCGCTCCGTTTCCGCTGTCACTGCATTGTGCGTCCCTGCATCGTACATCGCAACAAACTCCATCCCCGCCTCATCAATCAGGCGCACAATGGTTTCCGGCTCGTAAGCGCGCTGTATGTGCGTTTCCTGTATGCGCTCGTACAGCGCTTCCCCTTCCTCAAAATCCACGCGCCTGAAAATCGTGATATCGTACTGGTTTAACCCTGTTTCCTCCTGGTACGAATTTTCCCAGATCAAACTGCAATCCTCACGGTTTTCCGCAATTGTCGCATCCCCTATAAGGTCGCGGTACTTGTGTACGGTATTCATATCAAAAATAAAAATACCGCCCGGGTCAAGATAATTATTCACAAGTTCAAAAACTTTTTTTAAATCCTCCTCCTGCGTAATGTAATTCATACTGTCGCAAAGACTAATTATGGCGGCGACCGTGCCGTACAGCTCAAATTCGCGCATATCCTGGTTCAGGTACAAAATATCCGTGCAGCCATCCTCCCCCTGCCAGACTTTTTCAAACTCGTATTCGCGCGCAACATCTAACATATCCTCCGAAATATCAATGCCGATCATATCATACCCTGCATCCCGCAGCCTGCGCGTAATACTGCCCGTCCCGCAGCCAAGCTCACAAACAATCCCCCCGTCAATTCCGTACTCCCTTAACAGACCGATCACATAGCGGCTCCACTCCCCATATGGGACATTGTCCATAAAAGTATCGTAGAGCGACGCAAACCCTGTATATGCCTCCATAAAACCTCCCCATTTGCCCGATATTACAAATCAATATAATGGTGCTGCCTTATCCCCTCCCACCAGATTTTCCATGTCTCCATCTTATCACAAATGCGGGCACCATTCAACGATATTCTGCCAAAACCTGGCACAATTGCCATACCGCTGCCCGTCAAATCAATTTTTATCACGGGAAATCTTTTCATTTTATACCGCCCGTGCTACAATATAAACGCTTTTCTTACAGCAGGGACAGAACCTGCTAAAGCTGACACAAAAAAATATTACAATCCGTCTGAAAGGCCACTGACATGAAAAGTATAATAAAAAAACATAAAATTATTACTGTGCTCCTGATTCTTTCCATCGCCATTACGGTGCCAGATTTTTCCAAAATAAAAAATACCCTGCTCCTTCGCTTTGCCTCCCCAAAGACTTATATGACTTACGTTGAAACAAACTATCTGCGCGCGGAAGCAAAAAACTGGCAGGAGAAAAGTAAGGTGTTTTCCTCCCTCTTTGAAAATATGGATTTAACCGGGGCAAAAATTGATGTCAAAATCAACCATCTGCTTACCTCGCTGCTAAAAGGGGAAGCGGACTCTGCAAATAGCGCTGACCTATCGGGAATTTCCCTTCTGCTCTTAACTGATAAAAAAGAGGAGCTTTCCCTGTTTGAATTATCTGCGCAGATTGATGAAGCTACCCTTGCCTCACTTGATTTTCTTTCGGATTCGGGCGCGGGCAGGATTTACATTGCATGCCCGCAGGCAGGTGAAGCTGCAATATCGGCGGGCGGGGATTCCCCTAAAGTGATGCTGCTCAACCATTTAAGCAGGCTTTTGCAGGCGCTGCCCGCATCCGTAAACACCCCCCTCTCCCCCGACCCCTACACCTGTCTGCTCCCATACCTTAAAGCAGTTACAAAAGTAAGCTTAAAACATGGTGTGACAGTTCCCGCGACGGACGCAGCACTTACCGGAAACCAGCTTGATATGCAGCTTTCCCTAAATGATGTGCTTGACATTGCGAACATGCAGCTTACTTTCCTTAAAAGTGCATCAGAAAGTACCGGCCCGCTGCTTTCCTATTACGAATTCATTATCTGGCTGCTTACCTGCATTGACAGGCACTATCCCGCAGAGCTTTTTATAACCGCATATATTGATAATGGAGGCGGGATTATAGGGCATGAATTTTCCATCCGCACAGAAAACAACCCCATCCTCTCACTTACCGGGATTTTAACTCCTTCAAAAAACGGAGGAAAGAGTGGGGAACTAACCTTGTTTTCCTCAATTGGCGGGCAGCCGCTCACCATCCTGCTCTCCGTATCGCAGTTTTATTTTGATATGCAGACAGGTCTTTTCACAGGAAAGATCAATATTTCCTGCGACCGAATACCTTCCATTTATTTCCAGTTACTGTTTGGCAGCAAGGACAAAATGCCAAAACTCTCCCTGTATGTGCGCTCGATGGGGGTGGCGGCTGCCCTGTTTGAAATTACCCCGGCAGACCTGCCCCCCGCCTCCTTCCCCGACCCGAAGGCATATTCCCGGACATACGATCTGACTGAGCTGGCTTTCTTTTTAAAGAGCCTTGATTTTTCGGGTATCCTGTCCGATTTTTATAACAGCACGAAAATACCGCCAATCACCCTGCCTTCCCTGCCAAAGTAAACCCCGACAGGGTTTGCGGTTTTGGATTTTTAAGAATGTTTTTATATTTCTTTCCTTTTTTCTCCCCCCTGTTTGTGCTACACTATATTTAAACCTATCAATTATGCTAAATTAAACCGCCGCAATCAACCCGTGCTGTCCGCGCGGCGGTATGCCCCCGCATACGGATATGATGCCCACTTCCAGATACCGGGCAAATAAAATGTGCAGCACAGAAATGAGGTTTACATGGTCACATTAAAGGACAATGACGCAAAAGAAAAAGAAACCGTATTGAAGGATGACGCTTCCATCTACCAGAAGCGGGAAGAGAAAACGGAACGCCAGAAATTCAGTGAAATGAAAACTTTCAAGGATAAATATAATTATTTTAAGATGTATTACCTGAAAATGGTAATAGTCGGTGGGCTTGTGCTTGGTCTTATCATTTATTTTATCTATACCATTGCCTCCCCAAAAGATAAAAACCTGCTGCGCGTGGCCTTTGTGGACTACTTCTTTGCGGACGAGGTAACCGGGCAGATGGCGGACGAGTTTATACAGGCAAAGGATATCACTCTTGCCGACCATGAGGTTATCTCATTTGACGGCACAAGCTACCAGATTTCAGGCTCCGGCAATTACAACACCGCAACTGTATTTTCCACCCATGTTATGGCGAGGGAAATCGATATTGTTATAGCGCCGGAAAGTTCTTTTTTGGCATACGCATTTAACGGAACCATGGCATCTTTGACCGAAGTTTTGCCAAGCGACCTCTACGGCGCGCTCTCCAACCGTTTTTTCCTCTCTAAGGTGCGCCAGGAAAACGAGGGGATTGAAGATGCCAAAGGCGAGGACTATGTACTTGGCATCTACTTAGACAACACGCCGTTCTGGGAAAAATACGGTAAGTCCATACAGAATGAGAACCGCCCTGTAATCGGTATAATTGTAAACGGTCAAAATAAGGAACGGGCAATCGAGTTTCTCCGCTATCTGTTCGAGTAATATTTTCATATCAGAAAGGGGATACGGGCAAATAAACTACCTGCCCATATCCCACTTTTTATTGTTAAGAACAAAAGTGATACACTCTTAATTTTAGGGATCCTCCATTTGGTTCCATATCCTGATCTATAAAAGCCCCTGCGCCTTTAAGAGCTCCGCAATCAACACACCGCCGCCCGCTGCGCCGCGCTTTGTGTTGTGGGAAAGCCCTACAAATTTATAGTCGTAAACCGTATCCTCGCGCAGCCGCCCGGCAAACACACCCATGCCCTTTTCCAGGTCGCGGTCAAGCTTTGCCTGAGGGCGGTTATCCTCCTCAAAATAAGTAATAAACTGCTCCGGCGCACTCGGAAGCCCAAGCGTTTGCGGAAGCCCCTTAAACTCTTTCCACGCTTTTAAAATCTGCTCCTTTGTCGGCTTCTTCTCAAATTTCACGAACACGGCCGCTGTATGTCCGTCGGATACCGGCACGCGCAGGCACTGGCAGGTAATAACCGGAAGCGCCGCCTTCTCGATTTTTCCGTCCACTACCTTACCCATAATGCGCAGCGGCTCCTGCTCGCTCTTTTCCTCCTCGCCGCCGATATAAGGAATCACATTGTCCACCATCTCCGGCCAGTCCTTAAAGGTCTTGCCCGCCCCGGAAATTGCCTGGTAGGTTGTCGCGACAACTTCCTTTGGACCGAATTCCTTCAAAGCCATCAGCATCGGCGTATAACTCTGGATGGAGCAGTTCGGCTTTACAACAATAAATCCCTTTTTCGTGCCAAGGCGCTTTTTCTGCGTTTCAATTAAAGCCAAGTGCTCCGGGTTTAACTCCGGCACAACCATCGGCACATCGTCCGTCCAGCGATGGGCGCTGTTATTCGAAACAACCGGGGTTTCCGCCTTGGCGTAAGCTTCCTCGATCGCTTTGATCTCCTCCTTGGTCATATCCACCGCGCTGAATACAAAATCAACACCTGATGCAACTTCCTCTACATTGGATACATTCTTTACCACAAGTTTCTTAACCGCCTCCGGCATCGGGCTTGTCATCTTCCATCTCTCTCCCACCGCCTCCTCGTAGGTCTTGCCGGCGCTTCTTTCGCTCGCCGCAACAGTCACAACCTCAAACCACGGATGGTTTTCAAGCAGTGCAATAAAACGCTGCCCCACCATTCCGGTCGCACCTAAAATACCAACTTTCAATTTGCTCATATGATTTCCCTCTCCTTCTGCGGACTGTTTTTCCTCCACGGACATTTGTTTTTTTCTTGAAAATATTATACGGGATTCACAGGAAAAATCAACTGTTTTTCCCGTTTTTAAAAATATTTGTGCAAAATGACCAGGATATGTAAATCTATTTCTTCCAATCCAAAGAGTTTGCACAAACATACCCGGCTAGTATCCTTATATAATTCCCATAATTTTCCAGAAGTTTTTATCTACGAGATACGGGATAAAACGCCCTCTAAATCCTCCATCGAAGAAACCGCATTCACCACCTGGCGCAGCTTTGCGGAATGCGGGTAGCCCGCCGTGTACCAGGCTACATGCTTGCGCATCTCGCGCATTGCAGTGTACTCTCCCTTTTCTAAAATCTCCGCACGCGCGTGGCGCAGTATCATATCCTTCACTTCGGATATTTCCGGGCGCGGCGGCTCCTCCCCCGTTTCAAGGTACTGTTTTGCACGCGAAAAAAACCACGGGTTTCCCTGTACCGCACGCGCAACCATAACGGCATCACAGCCTGTTTCCTGCTGCATACAGACTACATCCTGCACCGTTTTTACATCCCCGTTGCCAATAACGGGGATTGAAACCGCTTCCTTTACCTTACGGATAACTCCCCAGTCCGCCGCCCCGCTATAATACTGCTCCCTTGTCCTGGCATGGACCGCGACCGCTGCCGCCCCGCTCTCCTGTGCTACTCTTGCAACCTCCGCCGCATTGATATGCCCGCCGTCAAACCCCGCCCGGATTTTTACGGTGACGGGTTTTCTTATGGCGCGCGAGATGGCGGATACAATCTCCCCCACGCGCACAGTATTTTTCATCAGCGCCGAGCCCTCACCGTTGTTTACAACTTTCGGAACCGGGCATCCCATATTGATATCCAGGATATCAAAGGGAAGTTCCTCCACATATTTTGCCATCTCCGCCATAATTCCAGGGTTCTCCCCAAAAAACTGCAGTGCCACGGGGCGCTCCGCCTCCTGCGTCCTGAGAAGGGCGGCCGTATTCTTATTTTTGTAGAGAATCCCCTTTGCGCTGACCATCTCCGTATAAATCAGATCCGCCCCCTGCTCCCTGCACAAGAGCCGGAAGGGCAGGTCTGTCACACCCGCCATCGGTCCGAGAACCAAAGATCCCCCTATATGGACATTCCCGATCCAAAAACCCATATCCTTCCCTGATTTTGCTGCCATCCGCTCTTCCTTTCTTTGTATTATAAGCAACACACAGGGATTTTATCCCTTACTCCAACTGCTTCATCCAGAGTGCCGCGCTCGCATCGCTCGGCATCCGCAGGTCACCGCGCGGCGACAATGCCACCGAACCGACCTTTGGACCATCCGGCATACAGGAGCGCTTAAACTGCTGCGCAAAAAATCTGCGGTAAAAAGTACGCATCCACTTTAAGATTGTTTCGGAATCATAATCCCCAGCAAAAGCATGCACTGCCATACGGTAGATTTTGCGCGGCGCAAAACCAAAACGCATCACATAGTACAGGAAAAAATCATGCAGTTCATAAGGTCCTACTATATCCTCCGTCCTCTGCGCAATTTCGCCGTCCCTAGGCGGCAGAAGCTCCGGACTGACCGGCGTGTCAAGTATATCGTTTAAAACTTTTTCCAGTTCCCCACCCTTTGCCTTATCCGCAAAATAGCCGACCAGATAGCGCACCAATGTTTTTGGCACGGAGGCATTAACCCCGTACATGGACATATGGTCGCCATTGTAAGTTGCAAAGCCAAGCGCTAACTCCGACATATCGCCCGTCCCGACAACCAATGCATTGTGCCCGTTCGCCATATCCATCAGAATCTGCGTGCGCTCCCTCGCCTGCGCATTTTCATAAGTCACATCCTGCAAATCAAGCGGATGACCGATATCGCGCAGATGCAGCCGCACAGCTTCCTCAATTTTTACCTCGCAGAGTGTTGCTTTAAGCGCCTTCACAAGCGCGCAGGCATTTGCGTAAGTGCGCCCGGTCGTGCCGAAACACGGCATGGTAACTGCAAGGATTCCCGACTTATCAAGTCCCGCAAGTTCAAAGGCATGACAGGTGACAAGGAGCGCCAAGGTTGAATCCAGCCCGCCCGAAATCCCAAGTACCGCCCGCGACATCCCCGTGTGGATCAGACGTTTTTTTAATCCCATTGCCTGAATCCTGATAATCTCCTCACAGCGCGCGGCGCGCGCCTTTTCATCCGACGGGACAAACGGGGCTTTGTCAATATGGCGGGTTAAGGCAATTAAATTAAGCCCCTCTAAGCCCGCATTTTCTTTCTCCGGAATATCCGCAAGCGACGGAAGGGTAAAATACACGGTTTCAAATCCCTTATCCTCCCCGCGGGCAGCCACCCGGTAAGTGGTCATCCGACGGCGCTCCGCCGCAAGTCTTTCAAGATCAACCTCCGCCGATATACTCCCGTTTTCAAAGCGCACACTCTCAGAAAGAATCGTCCCGTTCTCCGCAATCAGGTTATGGGCTGCAAAAACCAGGTCGGTGGTCGATTCCCCCTCCCCCGCATCCGCGTACACATAGGCGGTGACCGTGCGCGCCGACTGGCTGCTTACTAGCTGCCTGCGGTACTCTGCCTTGCCCGTCGTTTCATCGCTCGCGGAAGGGTTGGCAATCAGAAGCGCACCGGCACATGCAAACTCCCCGGACGGCGGGTTTGCGACCCACAAGTCCTCACAGATTTCCACACCGAATATAAAATTTTCCATATTTTTACAGGAAAATAATAGTTTCGTCCCAAATGGCACCTCCTCGCCAAAAAGCAGGATATGCCCGGTTCTTTCATCCCCCGGTGTAAAATGCCTTGCCTCATAAAATTCGGAGTAATTCGGGAGATAAGTTTTTGGCACAAGCCCCAGCACCCTGCCGTCCTGGATAACGGCAGCCACATTATATAGTTTATTTCCCCTTGAAAACGGAAGTGTAAAAACCACTGCCACATCCATCCCCCGCGTGGCTTCCCGCACGCGGTAAAGGCCGTTTAGCGCCCCTGTTATAAGGGTACTCTGCAAAAATAAGTCGCCGCAGGTGTAGCCCGTCATGCAAAGTTCCGGCAATACCAGAAGTTTCGCGCCCGCACCCTCCGCCTCCCCAACCGCCCGGATAATGTTTTCCGCATTAAAATCACAGTCCGCTACCCGGATATCCGGTGTTGCCGCCATCACTTTTAAAAAACCGTCCCTCATAAAACTCCTCCATTCTGAGAACGTTTATATTCATTGAAATAATCAGGGCTTATCTGTGACGTTCCCGGCACAAACAGCCATGTAAAAAACAAGTGTATCTGTATTATTTTTTACTATGTCCCTTCCACGATAAAAACTTACATCCTAAAATTTTCTGAAATTATTCAGGTCATTCGCAATTATCTTAAATCCCGCAATCAGCCGGTCAAACATTCCAAGCCGGTAGAACGAGATTAACACCATGCCAATCGGAATTCCTACGATCATGCCGACCACACCGGAAAACTGGTATCCGACAAACATAAAAAACAGAGCCGCAAAGGGGCTTACCCCGATGCTGTCGCCCACCATCTTAGGCTGCAACAACTGTTTTACAAGCAGGCATACAAGATACAAAAACGCAAGCACTATAGCGCGCCTATAACTCCCGTTTACAATATCGACAACTATCCAAGGTCCTAAGACCGTCCCTGTGCCAAAAACCGGAAGCAGATCAAGGAATGCAATCAGGAGCGCGAGCAGGAAGGAGTAATTCACATGCAGTATCTCAAACACCACAAAAAGGATCAGAGTGATTATCCACATAATCTTAAACTGCGCTTTAAAATAACCGCCGACCGCATTGCGGAAATTGTCGGTGACAAGATGCCAGGTATTTTTGAGCGATTCCGGCATTATGCGGGAAACGGCATTCACCAGCTTATCCTGCTCTGCAATGATAAAATAGGAAGCAAGTATGGTTATAACGAACTGCAGAAAGAAATTAGCAATATTTTTTACATATCCGCCCGCATCCGAGAGTGTCGGAAGACTGATGGACCCCATCAATTCCGTCGCATATTTCGTGATCGTTTCATTCATGTTTCCAAAAATTTTCTGGATGCCCTCCGGAAGCTTTACTAGCACCCCGGACAACTCCTCTGAAAGCGTGTCAAAAAATGAAGTCACCGCCTGGATAATATTTGGTATATCCTCGATAAGGGAAACCGCCTCATGTACGATCAGTGAAATCGCAAGGTAAATCAGCCCGACAACGGCTGCCAGCACGACAACAATAATAATCGCCGAACCATGCCTGCGCACAATTTTTATCTTTTTTTCCATAAATTTAACCAGCGGGTTTGCAATCAGCGAAATAAAAAAACCAATCACAAAGGGAAGGAAAAAATGAATCATCTTTGGCAGCACAAAGACAATCAACAACACCAGCGCAATGGTTAGAATCAGATTTGTAAAAATTTGTAAATAAACTTTGACTTTCTGCATAAAATCCCCCATTCCGAGAACGTTTGATTCAAAGAACTGACCAGGGCTTATCCGTGACGTTCCCGGCACAAATAACCCTGTAAAATCTACTGCTTTACAAAAGGCCTCACGGCGAGCATCACAAAAAAGAGCAGGGATGCAATTACCACAATCATAGGTCCTGCCGCCATATCAAGATAATAGGAGAGAATCAGGCCAAGGATGCCGGAAAATACGGAAAACAGCACGGAGAACAGATGGTATTGTGCCATGTTCGAAGCTAAGTTGCGCGCCGCTGCCGCGGGCAGGATTAAAAGTGCATTGATAATCAGTATGCCGACCCATTTGATGGAGAGCATCACAATTACCGCGATAAGTACAACAAAAATATTATCAATCAGAGCCACCCGTATCCGCTTGCTTTTTGCAAGGCTCGCATTCAAGCTGACTGCATGCAGCTTGTTAAAGGCAAGGCACCAGAATGTCAGCGTCACTGCAAAAATTAATAAAAGACGGAGTATTTCCGGCGGGGTAATGCTAAGGATATCCCCGACCAGAAGTGCCGAGTATTTTGAAAAACTGCCGCCGCGCGAAAGGATGACGAGCCCCGCCGCCGTAGAAAGGGAAGAAAAAACCGAGATTACTGTATCGTTTTCCGCTATACTATAATGGCGGATTTTGTTGAGAAGGAGCGCGAAGATAACCGCAAAGACCACCATGGAAATTCCCGCATCCGACACGCCGAAGATTATGCCGACCGCCATGCCGGTCAGAGCCGAATGTCCCAGGGCATCCGAAAAAAACGCCATGCGGTTGTTGACAATCATCGTGCCCAAAATCCCGAATAACGGCGTGATGATAAGCACTGCAAGCAGCGCGTTCTTCATAAAATCATATTGGATATAATCAAATGGAAGGAGGGTTTCCATCCACTGGTATATTGTGTGCATCTGTTCTGTACTTCCTCCCTTTTAGCCGAATACTTCATGGAACTCCCGGCTTGCAAAAACCTGCGCCGGGGTACCTTCCTTTAACACTGTCTTATCCAGAAGAATCACATTGTCCGCATATTTTTCCACATAATCAAGATCGTGGCTGACCAAGATCATCGCAAGATCACAGTTTTTCTTTAGGGCGCTGATATTTTCATAAAAAAGCTCCATGCCGTTGCGGTCAATGCCCGAAACCGGCTCATCCAGCAAAAGAAGATTTGGCACCGGGTCGCAGGCAATCGAGAGCAGCACGCGCTGCAATTCCCCGCCGGAGAGCTCACCGAGCTGCCGGTCGATAAGCCCCTGCGCCTCAAACATGGAAAGCGACTGGAGGATGCGCTCCTTTAACACCCTGCTCCTTCGCAAAAATACCGGGATATTGCTGATATAGCTGGCAAACATGTTATAGACGCTTGTTGGAGTATTCTTCTCAAAATTCAGGTGCTGGGGCACATAGCCAACCCTAAGATCCTGGATACTTTTATCGCGCATATCGCGAAATTCAATTGTCCCGGTATGCCGCACCTCCCCCAAAACCGCCTTTATCAGTGTGGACTTGCCCGCGCCGTTGCGCCCGATAATCACGGTAAGCCTGCCACAGTGGATATGGAGATTGATATGCTCAATAATGGTTTCCCTGCCGATACGCACCCCAATCTCATTCATCTTAATACAGTGAAGCCCGCAGGGCGGTTTCAGTATCCGGTATTTTCTTTTTAAAGCTTCCTGTCCCATCCGTACACTCCTATTCAAAATATTATTCCCCGTCCGGTACCCGACCTGAAATTTTTCCAAGCTCCTCAAGGTTTGTCCTTATTGTGGTAAGATAGGCATCCATATTATCCGCCCCGGATGTAAGCGGGTCAAGATAAACCACCGTGCAGCCCGTTTCCCCCGCGACCTGCTGTGCAACGCCGCCGTTTTCCTTTTCTGCCAGAAGGTAGCGCACACCGTGCAGGCGTATCTCATCCGCAAGTTCTGCAAGCTCCCCCGCCGAAAGAGCACTATCCGCATCGAGATCAATCCCATGCACAACCTCGATGCCAAAACCATCACAAAGATAGATAAAAGCATCGTGGAATGTAATGGTAAAAAGTCCGTTTAAGGATTCCTCCAAATCTGCGTACTCCTGTATAATCGCGTCTATCTTTTCACAGTAGCTCCGCCCGTTCTCCCCAATCTGATCCCTCCACTGCGGGAAGGCCTCACACAGCCCTTCTTCAACTTTCTGCACCTGCATCCGGTAGCGCCTAATATCCATCCAGACATGACCGTTTTCCTCCTCTTTTGCGCCTTCCTCCCCGGTATCCTCCTCTATTTCATGTTCATTACCATGGTTATGGTCGTGCGCACTCCCCATAAGAAATGTCATCCCCTCACATGAGTCCACCACATTAAGCCCGGAAAGCTTATCTGCCGCCTGCTCTATAAAAAGTTCCATCCCGCCGCCATTTATCACAAGCAAATCTGCGTTTTCCAACAACAACATATCCCCCGTGGTAAGCTGGTAGTCATGCAGGCAGCCCGTCTGGTTTTCTGTAAGGTTTACCACACGCACTCCATCAATCCCCGCCGTCAGGTTTTTTGTAATAATATATACCGGATAAAACGAGGTGACAATATTTTTTTCCTCCCCCCCATAAGTAACGGGTTTCCTGCCAAATGCCACAACCAGGAAATAGCCGGAAAAAGAGAAGAGGAACATCGTGATAAAAATAATCCCAAGCTTGCGTTTCATCTGATTCCTTTCTTTTATTTACTCAGGAAATATGCCGCGATAAAACCTGCCGCAAATGTAAATATGGATACCACCACTGACAGGACGGAAATGGAAGCTACCCCAAGTCCCATCAAAACTGCTACCGGCGACGCGACCACAAGCCCCAAGATGCCGGAATAGGTATAGAGCGGGTAGCGCTTTAAAAGAAACTCAATCGCGCGCGCCACAAGCAGGATTCCCGATAGCACCCCGATGCCGAATGGCACCAGGATTGCAAACCCGTGAAGAAGCCCGTCCATATCAAAATCCATAAGTGCTTCTATAAAGGAGCGGATCTGTGCGATAAGTGGCGTGTAATAGCCGAGCGCCATCAATACCATGGAACCACTTACCCCCGGAATAATCATGGTTGCGGAAGTAATCATTCCTATTATCAGCAAAATGGCAATCCCGCCCACATTTGCTTCAAGCTTTGGAGTTGAAGAATCAATGGCCTGGGACATTGTGACCCCGTCCACATTTGCTGTATTATCGCCACCCCCGCCAAAAATCTGAAGGAGGATGACAAGTGCAAAAAATATAACAAACAGAATGACTGCCTTCGCATCCGCTTTTTTTCCTTTTAACCCGGCAAAAATAACCGGCAGGCCACCAAAAATCAGACCGATAAACAAAAATGCGGTCTGCAAAGGAAAGTGCTCAAAAAAGTAGGTAATGCAAAAGGACAGACCGGCGATACTTGCCAACATGCCAATTGCATATGGAAACAGTGTCTTGACACTCGCCTTAAATTCCTTAAAAATATGGTTGATCGCCCAGATAATTTTGTCATAGATGCCCATTGATACCATCATGGTGCCGCCGCTTACACCGGGGATTATATTGGCTACCCCGATCATCGCCCCTCGCAGTATGTCTTTGATAAATTTCATGTTCCGCCTCCGTGTACCCTGTATTTAGGAGCAATTAAAGGCAGGGTTCCCGCCTTTTAGGTTCCCCGTATTATTCCCACAATTGCCTGTGTTTAATCATACCACGCAAGTGGGCTTTTGTCCACGGGGGTTTTCTAAAGAATTTATTAGAATTTCCAATTTTTGTAAGATAAGATATAAAAGCGGGTACTACCCAGAACAAACAGGCAGGGCACCCTAGAAGCCGTAAGACTTCCAGGGTGCCCTGCCTGTTTGTGTTTGAACTACTTATCACCTTTGCAGTGCAAGGATTACTGGGTAACCGTTACACTGAAGTACTGGTTCAGGTTAACTGTGTGAACAATGTAATTGCCATTGTCAAGCTTCTCAGCAACCTTCACAGACTTAACTAATACATAGGAAGTACCCTTGCCAAGGTTCTTGTTCAATGCTTCGCCAAATCCGAGGATCGTGTACTTAGCATCGTCATTAACCTTGAGTTTCGCAAGAATTGCTACTTCTACATCCGCCGCAGCACCGCTTGCAGTCTGTACCACTGCGCTCTCTACGGATACGGACGGAGCTGTCTTCTTAACGGCGGTCTTTCCGGTAAGCGGGATGAGTACACGGCTGCTGTACTTACCAGTGATTACGAAGTCGCCTTCCTTCACTGCGTAGGAGGTGCCATTCATAAATACATTGTCGCCGGAACCTTCTGCCAGGGAGATCGCACCGCCGCTTACAGTGATGCCGGAACCTGTCACAGCAAAGTTTACGGTGTAGATACCATCTGCGTCGCGGTCGGTATCATCAAATGCCTTGAAGGTGTCATTGCCAAACTTAACTGCAAGTTCATTGATTACGCCGTTGTCTTTTACTACTGCAAATGCAACACCTGCGCCATCCTGTGCAACAATGCGGAACTTGTATTCTGCATTGCTATCCGCCTTGGACGGATCGAGCTCTACATTGCCGCTCATCGGTACAATCCTGTAGCTTGCTGCCTTGGAGATATCCGGTGCGCCATCCGTCATCGGAACGGTAGGCTTCTTAACGATTACACTTACAACAGTGCTAACTTTCTTTGCGTTATCTGCAAATACGCGGTAGGTGTAGGTGCCTGGAGTCTGATCGCAACCCTTGAAAGTAAGCTTGTTGCCATCAATTGTCCAGTGTGCTGCATCCACATTGTTCGGGGAGGTAAGACGCTCAACCTGAAGATTTTCGATCGCCTTATCCTGGCCATACTGATCCTTGCCGGTAAATTCAATAGTTGCTGTTTCAACATCGTTTGCGTTGGAGATTGCAACAGACTGCTGATTTGCTACTACGCCTGTAAGGTTTGTCTTATCAAGTACGCGGACGGTTGCAACACCGTTGATCTTTGCACTGCCGTTGTCAAACTTAACAAGAATTCTTGCTGTACCTGCCTTAACCGGTACCAGGGTACCCGTTGCAGCGTCTACAAGCAATACGGACGGATCCAGAGTTTCAAAGCTGAATGCACTCGGAGCCTGGTTTGTTGTTACGAAAGAGTTCTCTGTGCTAAGGATAACCTTTGCATGCAGGCGCTCGCCCACGCTGTCAGTATAGATCGTAATAGGATTTGTTGCGCTGTAATCCTTATCTTCCCTATTAAACTGAATTTCTTTTGCGGTTGCAACTGTAGCGTCCACACCGGTAACAGTGATCTTGTTGGACTTTAACTCAATTGCATTCCAGTTCTCATCATACTTACCAGTGAAGTAAGTTGCCTCAAGAGTTACGCTCTTGCCAACCTGGTAGATGGAGATCTTGCGGTTGGTCTGGTCTACATAAGCGAAAGTATTGTCATCAACGGAGAAGCTAAGACCTGAATTAGGAATAGCAAGCTCAATGTTGTTCGCATCAAGGAAGCGGATGTCGATGTTTGTCGGGTCGCCTGCAACAACTGCCGTAGCCGGTCCAACAAGAACGATCTTCTCAACTTCGCCAATCTTTACAGTAAGTGTGAATGCCTCTTCCTCGCCAAATGCGAAGCCAAGCTTTTCATCGTTTACTAACTGAACATACTTCTCAAGTGTAATGGTCTTGCCGTCCTCGCTTAATACAGGATCTTTAAAGAGAGTCTTGATATCGCCGCCGAACTCGTTCATGATCTTGAGATCCTTCACATTGTCCTTGGTTACACCCTTAACGTCAAGCTCAATCTTTGTTACACTCTTAACTGTTGCGCCAGTTACAACCGGGTTGCCAGTTACAACCTTAACTTTGTACTCTTTTCTCTCGGTTGTTGCCGGATACTCGCCAGTTTCCTTATCCTTACCCTCGGACTGTACGCCCCATACATAGAGGGTTGCCTCACCTTCCGCAACACCGGTAATCTTACCCGTTGTCTTCTGGACAGTGAAAATCTCGGTGTTCGAAGAAAGGAAGCGGACTGCGTCAGTGATAACATCCCTGCCGCTCCAAACTGTGTTGCCGTCAGCATCTTTTCTTACTGCGGTAAGCTGTACGGTCTCGCCAACTTTGATGCCTTCCTCAGTTACAAGTTTTGTGCTCGCACTGCTTAATCCCGCCCTTACAGCGTTCTTCTTTACAGTAACTTCACATTCCTTCTCAACTGTGTTGCCATCCTCATCGGTGAAGGTTGCGGTAACTACTGCGGAACCAACTTTCTTCGCGGTAACATAACCCTTGCTGTTTACGGTTGCTACCGAAGTATCGCTGGATTCGAATTCAACGTCGTAACCATCCTTGTTCCAGACCTTTGCATATCTCTGGCCTGCGTAAGTTTCGGTTACATCGCCGCCGAGATAAAGCTTCAAGGTTGAATACATCTGCGGTCCGTCGGACTCGGCAGCTGCGGCAGCCTTTGTTGGCATCATGGTAACTACCATAGCCAGTGCTAATACGAAGGCGATCTTTTTGAAGATACTCTTCATTTTTTCTTCCTCCTTAAAAATATTTGATTTGGTATTATATTTGTGGATACTTTCGGGTCGGCGGTGTAATAATACATTAACTATCGCTTATCCATATTCTGGCTATAGTTTCCGGGAAAGCGCGGCAGCCCGGCGAGTCAAAAAAACAAATTCTGCCGCGCAGAAATGAGGATAAAAACTATGAGTACTAAAAGATTTGCAAGCCTGATGCAGGGCAAGGATGCCGCGCTCGTAATCAGCAGGAAACAGGATTTCTTTGTTTCGGAGTGGTACACTTACTGGATTGACAACTTCAAAGCAACCACGGTCAAAAAGGGAACACTGGAAAGTTACAACAAGATTTTTCATCTGTACATCGAACCTTTCCTGGGCGACCGCAAGCTCTCGGAAGTCACAAGCCAGGAAATCCAGGTTTTCTACAACGAGCTGGCGAAAAATGACTATTCCAAGTCAACCATCACCCTGGTTCACGCCCTTGTCACCAACATGTTCCGCCACGCATACCGTCTTGAACTGATCCAGAAAAATCCGATCGACCATATCATACTGCCGCGCGGCCGCCAAAAGCAGGAACGCCATGTGCTCACGCGAAACGAACAGGATATCCTGCTTCGCTACCTGGTTGGCAACGAAATCGAGGAGCTTGTTATATTTGCACTGGCAACCGGGATGCGCCTGGGCGAAATGACGGGTCTTACCTGGGAGAATGTTGATTTTGAGAAAAACGAAGTGTATGTAAAAGAAATTCTAAAAAGAGATCCAAATGGTAAATTTTACAAAGATATTCCAAAAACATCCAAGAGTTTAAGAACGATCCCGATGCTCCCCCAGATTGCCGAACGCTTGAGGAAACTGAAAAAATTCCAGGAAAAAAAGAAGCTTGCAGGGCGCATGCCGCGCGCTAACGAATACGAATCACTCGGGAAATTAGTCTTTACCCGCCCGGACGGCTCCCCGTACAGCGACTTGCAGCTCTGCCGCATATTAAAGCGGATCGTCACGGAAATCAACCGCGACGATATTGAATTCCCAAGCATCACACCGCACTGTCTGCGGCACACTTTCGCAACGCGCGCGCTTGAGAACGGCATCTCAGCCAAGGTAGTCCAGGAATTCTTAGGGCATAGCAGTGTAAAACTGACTCTTGATCTGTACACCCATGTTATGCATCACACCAAGGCAGAAGAAATGCAGAAATTATCCGAATTATTCTAAAATAACATTCCCCGGCAGACGTTCTTGAACAAAGCTTTCCTGTGTCTAACAATTCTGCTATTTCTTTGATCTGTGCCGTCTGGCGGGGATGTTGGGGTGCAAGCCCCATCTGTCAAGCTGCTATAACAGCAATAGTGCTGAATCTTTCATTTAGCCAAGCCTGCAAATCCGCCCGACCGCCTCGACCGTATTCTCATATGAGCCGAATGCTGTAAGCCTAAAGTACCCTTCGCCGCTCGGTCCAAAACCCGCCCCCGGCGTTCCGACCACATTCGCATTTGCAAGCAGGTAGTCAAAAAACTCCCAGGAACCCATGCCCTGCGGTGTCTTGAGCCAGACATAAGGGGAATCCACACCGCCCGAAACAGTGTAACCAGCCGCTTTTAGGCCATCAAGAATCACCTTGGCATTCCTCATATAATAGCCGACCATCTCTGCGACCTGCTTTTTCCCTTCCTCGCCATAAACTGCCTCGCCCGCCCTCTGAATAATATATGGTGCACCGTTAAACTTTGTCCCATGCCGCCTTGCCCAGAGCGCACCAAGCGGCACACCATCCACCATAAGTTCCTTTGGAACAACGGTATAGGCAAGGCGCGTACCAGTAAATCCCGCATTCTTTGAAAAACTGCGCAGCTCAACCGCACAGGTCTTCGCCCCATCACATTCATAGATGCTGTGCGGCACGCCCGGACGAGAGATATACGCTTCATAAGCCGCATCAAAAATAATGACCGCCTTCTTCTCGTTGGCATAATCCACCCATACCTGCAATTCCTCTTTCTCCAATGCCGCCCCGGTCGGATTATTTGGGAAGCACAGATAGATAATATCCGGCGTTTGCCCTGGCAGCTCAGGCACAAAATTATTCTCCATCGTACACGGCATATAGATAACATTGCTCCAGCGCCCCGTCGCAGTGTCATAACTGCCGCTTCTCCCCGCCATCACATTGGAATCCACATAAACCGGGTAGACCGGGTCGCAGACTGCAATCTTTGAATCCGGCGCGAAAACCTCCTGGATATTGGCGGAATCACTTTTCGCGCCGTCGCTGATAAATATTTCGTCGATCGAAAGTTCCACCCCGCGGCTTTTAAAATCATGCTCCACCACGGCGCTGCGCAAAAACTCATACCCCAGATCCGGGGCGTACCCCCTGAAAGTTTCCTGCACCGCCATCTCATCCACTGCCCGATGCAGCGCCGCAACCACAGCTCCTGGAAGCGGCAGGGTCACGTCGCCGATTCCCAGACGTATCACGTTTTTGTCCGGGTGTGCCTTCTGGTACTCCGCCACTTTTTTTCCAACCGTGGAAAACAGATAACTTCCCTGCAATTTTAGAAAATTTTCGTTTACCTTTGCCATATTCCTGCTCCTTTTCTTCCAATTATTTACAATTCTCCCCGGAACACCTCCACAGCCGGCCCGGTCATATGAACCTGCCCCCCCTCCCCGTCATATCGGATATGGAGGTTTCCTCCCAACATATGCACCGTCACTTTCCCGTCGGTGTATCCATTTATAACGGATGCCACCGCGCTTGCGCATGCACCCGTCCCGCAGGCCCATGTTTCACCCGAGCCGCGCTCCCAGACACGCATACTAATATTTTCGCGGTCAAGCACCTTTACAAACTCCGTATTTACGCGCTCCGGAAACATTTCATGCCGCTCAAAAAGCGGTCCTATTTTCTCGATCGGAAAATTTTTTGTATCCTCCACAAAAATTACCGCGTGCGGGTTGCCCATGGAAACTGCCGTTATACGGTACTTCCTCCCGTCCACGGTCACCGGCATATCAACCACACTCTTCCCCTCAGCCACCACCGGGATTTTTTCCGGCTCAAAAACCGGGACTCCCATTAAAACAGTAACTTCCGACACCTTATCCCCGCTTACATTTAGCGATAAATATTTTGTCCCCGCAAGTGTTTCAACCGCAAGCTCCCTTTTTTTAGTCATTCTGTGGTCAAACACATATTTCCCAACACAGCGGATCGCATTTCCGCACATCTTTCCCTGCGAGCCGTCCGCATTATACATTTCCATGGTAAAATCATCCCGAGAAGAAGGCTTGATTAATACCAGACCGTCCGCCCCGATCCCGAAATGCCGGTCGCTTACCTTTCTCGCTAACGCGGGAGCATCCTCAACTTTCTCCTCAAAACAATTGATATATACATAATCATTTCCACAACCCTGCATCTTTGTAAATTTCATAGTTGCCCTCTTTTTCCCTCCTACAACATACCAATCACCATCTGCGCCATCTCAAGAAGGTTTACACCGCTCTGCATACTGTTTTTCTGGAGATAGCGGTGCGCCTCCTCCTCCGTCATATGGTTTCGCTGCATCAGAATCAGCTTTGCCTCCTCAATCACCGCGCGCTCCTTCTCGCCGCGCACCTTAGGCTTCTTGCGCTCCCTGCGTTTTTTCATTATGTAGCTTTGCGCCATGACCCGCAGGGTATCCAGAAGATCCTTTGTTTTTAACGGCATTGCAACCGACAGGATGCCGCTCCCGTTAAGTTCCGCAATCCTCGCCGCCGAAGCAATCAGCAACATTTCAAATCCTTCCGGCAAATAGCGGTTTATCTCCACACAATTCATATCCGGCATCCGGTAGCCGCAGACCACAATCCCCCCGTCCAACTCATTCGCAACGCTGATTGCCTGTGCGCCCGTGGTGCAGACCGCATGGACTTCAAAGCCATTTCGGACGAACAGGGACTTCATATTTTCAGCATCCTCCATTCTCGGAAAAATAATGATAATGCTAAACATTAAAGCCCACCTCCGTTTCCGCCTGTTTACCGCCGGATAAACCTGTCCCATAAAACAGTATTAAAAGCGATCGATATACTGGGCAACCTCCCACGCGGAAACGCTCATCCGGTACTCTTTCCACTCCTCGCGTTTTTGTGCCAGGTAATTGCCCATCAGTTCCTCCCCGAGCACCTCCCTCAAAAGCCCGTCCTGCTCTAATGCTTCAAGTGCACTGAAAAGATCCTTTGGCAGATTCTTTATCCCGAGTCCATCTCTCTCCGACTGCGCCATTTCAAAAATATTTCCGTCAACACTTTTTGGCGGCTGTAATTTACTTATGATTCCGTCCATCCCTGCGGCTATGCAGACAGCAAGCGCAAGATAAGGGTTTGCACAGGGGTCGGGACAGCGCAGTTCGATGCGGTTTACCCTGCCGTTCTTTAAACCGGTGCGCACTAACGCCGTGCGGTTTGCCGCCGCCGACCACGCGATATAAACCGGTGCGCCATAGCCGGGCACAAGGCGCTTATATGAATTGACAAGCGGGTTTGTAATTGCCGTGATCGCGCCGATATGCTCCAATATCCCCGCAACAAAATATTTCCCCACCTCGCTGATGCCATCCTCCTCTTTTGGATCACTTAACAAATTTATCCCGCCCGTATCATGCAGGGAAAAATTAAGGTGCATGCCCGAACCCTCAACTCCTGATTTCGGCTTTGGCATAAAAGTTGCGTGCAGGCCGTGCCGCCTGGCAATTGTGCGCACCACCATCCGGAATGTCATCAGATTATCCGCCGTGGCAAGCGCCCCCGCATGGCGGAAATCAATCTCGTGCTGCGCCGGCGCATTGGCATGGTAGGAAGCTTCTATCTCAAAACCCATCTCCTCAAGTGTCATAACCATTTCCCTGCGCGCGTTCTCGCCGGAATCGACAGGGCCGATATCAAAAAAACCGCCCTTTTCTTTTGTCTGTGTTGTCGCACTGCCGTCCTGCGAGAGATCGAACAGGAAAAACTCGCACTCCGGTCCCGCCTTTATGCGGTACCCAAGCTCCCCCGCCTGCTGCAAAACCTTCCTCAATATATGGCGCGAATCCCCCCAAAACGGCGTGCCGTCCGCCCGGTATAAATCGCAGATAAAACGCGCCACCTTTCCCTGCTGTGGTCTCCACGGGAAAATCTCGAAGGTGTCAAGATCCGGATAAAGATAGATATCCGGCTCCTGCATCGACATAAAACCCTCAATTGCCGAACCGTTAAACACGCACTCGTTCCCAAGCACCTTCTCGAGCTGGCTTGTCGTAACCGCCATGTTTTTAAAATTGCCGAACATATCGGTGAACTGGAGCCGGATAAACTCCACATCCTCCTCCTCCACAAAATGGATAATATCCTGCTTTGTGTAATGCATCTCTTCGCCTCCTTCACGCCGTTTAAAAGCCACAGCATTCTCCGCATCTGGAAATTTTTGTAAATTTATTATTTTAAAAACCCGTTTACAATCTGTGCTTCTGCTTCCGCCTCGGTAAGACCTAGCGTCATCAGCTTGACAATCTGTTCGCCGGCAATTTTCCCGATCGCCGCCTCATGGATCAGGCTTGCGTCAAGATGGTTTGCAGTAATCTTTGGGATCGCACTTACACTGCCCTCATCCATTAAGATGGCATCGCACTCGCTATGTCCCATGCACTTGTTATTCCCGTTTATTTTCGACAGAAAAACCTGGTTTGAATGCCCTTTTGCAACCGAGCGTGAAATCAGGCTCACCTTACAATCCTCCCCGTTAAGATCCACGGTAAAATCTGTTTTTGCCTGCTGCGTGCCGTGCGTCATAATCTTTTCTTTAATCACAAGCGCCGCGCCGCCTAAAAGTGTTGCTTTGGTCGTGCGCACCGTCGAATCCACTCCTCCGATCTGAACCGTATCCATCTCAAGGTAACTCCCCTCGGAAAGTTCGATAATGGTCTGCGGGTTGAGCACGCGCTCCCCCAGACCGTCGCCTGTGCCATAATGCTTCTCAATATATTTCACCTTCGCATTTTTCCCGACATAAAAGGCATGGATTCCATCATGCTGTGATTTCGCGTCCCCGCCATTGTGGATTCCGCAGCCCGCCACAATCGTAACATCCGCATCCTCCCCGATATAAAAATCATTGTAGACCATATCGGTGATACCGCTCTGGCTTAAAACCACCGGGATATGCACACTCTCATTCTTTGTCCCCGGCTTTATCACAATATCAATCCCCTGCTTATCCGTCTTTGTCACAATATCAATATGTTCCGTTGTATTGCGCGCCTCCCCCTTGCCGTTGACGCGAAAATTATAGGCACCCTGCGGCACCTCGTGCAGGTCTGCCACCTGCTTTAAAAGCTCCATCTGTATCTGATCCATACTCTACCTCTTTCTATAATTAATACGCCCTAAAACCATTTCTAAACTTATTCTTTTGTAAACTGGCACCCAACCGCAGTGGTTCCCAAAATCCCCGGAAGAATCTCCTCCCTTGGACCCGATTTCGCTACCCGTCCTTCCACTACCACAATAATCTCATCGGCAATATTCAAGATTCTCTCCTGATGTGAGATAATCATAATCGTACCATGCGTTTCATCATGCATTTTCTCAAACACCTTTATCAGGTTCTTAAAGCTCCACAAATCAATCCCCGCCTCGGGTTCATCGAAAACGGTAAGCTTCGTCTTGCGCGCGAGCACCGTTGCAATCTCAATGCGCTTTAACTCACCGCCGGACAAACTTGCATTGACCTCGCGGTTAATATAATCCTTCGCACACAAACCGACCTCGGAAAGATAATTGCAGGCGCGCGCCGTGCTGATATTCTCCCCCGCGGCAAGCCCGATCAGGTCCCTTACCGTAATCCCCTTAAAGCGCACCGGCTGCTGGAAGGCAAAGCTTACACCTTTTTTCGCCCGCTCCGTAATTCCAAGCCCCGTAATATCCTCGCCATCCAAAAGGATCTGCCCCTTTATCGGCTGTTCAATCCCGACAATCAGCTTTGCAAGCGTGGATTTCCCGCCTCCGTTAGGGCCTGTAACCGCAATAAACTTATTGTCCGGGAGCGTCAAGTTCACATCGCGGATGATTTCCTTAACCGTACCACCCTCCCCCGCCTCAAATGATATATGCTTTAATTCTAACATAAAAAACCTCCATAATTTTACTTTTGACATCCAGGGTTATTTCCTGCTGCCAGCCGGAACCCAGTATAACACAGAATTTTGATTTTTTCCATAAAAAAACGCAAGTAACCCCATCGAAACAGCGCCCTTGCCTTCTAATTCTTTGTAAATTCTGTAAAATTTTTAATAACTGTGTAATCTAGATTTGACATCCACAGCATTTTCCTATATAATAGCACCAAATGGGCAGTGTGGCAAGATATTTTTTTAGATGGAATGTACTGTAATATTTTTCCAATTTTATAGACAATCATTCTTCCGGATAAAAATTTATTTTTGCTGTCCCTGTCCAAAATATAATAAAATAGGAGTGTGATTTTTGTGCCCCCCAGTGTCGCGGTTAAATTTGTGATACTATTGATCCTGTTAATGTTATCCGCCCTGTTTTCCTCGGCGGAAACCTCCCTCACCACGGTAAGCAAACTGCGTGTGCGCAGCCTTGCGGAAGACGGGAACAAGCGTGCCCGTGTCCTGTTAAAGCTGGTTGAGAACCCTGCCAATATGTTGAGTGCCATCCTTATCGGCAACAACGTGGTAAACCTGTCCGCTTCCTCCCTCACTACTTCCGTAGTACTCGAGCTGTTTGGAAGCCAGGGCGCAGCGATTGCGACGGGTATCTTGACGCTTTTAATCCTGATCTTCGGCGAGATCACCCCAAAGCGCCTTGCCACGCTGCACAACGAGAAGATGGCTCTGATGTACGCGCCGCTTTTTATGACATTTACCAGGCTTCTGACCCCGGTTATCTTTATCGTAAACAAACTTTCATTCGGCGTTATGTTTATCCTTCGCATTGACCCGAACGAAAAAGCAGCGCCGATTACGGAGAGCGAACTGCGGACCGTTGTGGATGTCAGCCATGAGGAAGGGGTACTCGAGAACGAGGAACACCAGATGATTACAAATGTGGTGGATTTTGGCGATTCGCTCGCAAAGGATATTATGGTACCGCGCATTGACATGGTATTCGCAAACAGCGAAATGAGTTACGATGAGCTGATGGCAGTTTTCCGCCAGGATCTGTACTCCCGCATGCCGGTTTATTCCGAGACAAGGGACAATATCATCGGCGTTATCAACCTGAAAGATATATTCTTCTACGAAGGAAAAGCGGAGGACTTTAAGATCCAGGATTTTCTCCGCGAACCGTTCTTTACCTATGAATTTAAGAAAACTTCTGAGTTGATGAGCGAAATGCGCAGAAACAACACGGCGATGGCGATCGTGCTCGACGAGTACGGCGCGACAGCCGGTCTGATTACTCTTGAGGATCTGTTAGAGGAGATTGTCGGTGAAATCCGCGACGAATACGATGCGGATGAGGTGGATTCCATACGCGCCATATCGCCTGACGAATATATTGCGGAAGGCGCGGCAAAACTAGACGATATCAACGACGCGTTCGGCCTGAAATTAGAATCCGACGACTACGATTCAATTGCCGGCCATATTATTAACAGACTTGAACACCTGCCCCATATGGGCGAGTCCATCCAGGAAGAAAACGTGGTGTTCACTGTGAAATCCATCAGCAAAAACCGGATCGATACGGTACATATCCGGTTGCTGCCAAAAGAAGAAGGGGAAACAGAATCTGAAGATGATTAAAGACTAATCGGTATACCATAGCGCGTGCCGCTTTAGCGGCTTGCTTTAAAAAGGGCTGTTGCAAAATTTTGCAACAGCCCTTGCTCATTTACATGGTAACCCGGGCAAGCTTTTCAAGAAACTGTGCTGTTTCCTCAAACCAGCTAATCCCAAGTTCCTCAATCTCCCCGTTATCCGCTGCCCTGGCCACTGCCGGGTCAACCGGAATTTTTGCTAGTACAGGGAGCATGTATTTTTCTGCGATCCCGTCTATCCGGCTCTCGCCAAACACCGGCATGTGCTCACCACATTTGCTGCACACCATATAGCTGTAATTCTCAACAAACCCGAGCACCGGAATCTCCATCTCCTCCGCCATATTTACTGCCTTTGCAACAATCATGCCCACCAACTGCTGCGGGCTTGTTACAATAATCGCACCCTCAACCGGCAGCGACTGGAACACGGTTAGCGGCACATCCCCCGTTCCCGGCGGCATATCCACAAACATATAGTCGATATCCCCCCATACAACCTCGCTCCAGAACTGCTTTACAGTACCCGCAATCACCGGTCCGCGCCAGACAACCGGCGTTTCCTCATCGTCAAGCAAAAGATTCACACTGATAACTTTGATGCCATTCTTTGTCACGGCCGGCAGAATACCGCGGTTGTCCGCAGTTACCTGCCCGTGCAGGCCAAATCCTTTCGGGATGGAAGGTCCCGTTGCGTCCGCGTCGAGAACCGCCACTTTATAACCCTTCTTTTGCATCTGAACTGCGAGCGCACTGGTGACAAAGGACTTGCCGACACCTCCCTTGCCGCTCATCACGGCAATCACATGTTTTATATTGCTGTGCGCGTTCATCGGCACGGCAAAATCCGCCTTCCCCATTTTTCTTGCCGAACAGCTCTCCCCACAGGAATCACAGTTATGGCTGCAATTTTCAACTGCTTCATTTCCCATTGTATTCTCCTCTCTTTCCAAAAATTTACATTTTTCCCAGTTAATACTTTTTCAGCAAATACTCCGCCTATTTTTACATCACCAAAAAACTTTTTATGGCGCAGTATCCTTTCTACAAACTGACTTTCTTTTTCAGCATCCAGGCAATCGCCGGGTAGGCAAGCGCCGCTGCCATCAGTGAGATAAGGATTGCCACAAGATGCGCGGCATTGCCGGAAAGCGGCTTTGTCGCCGTACTGCGGATATTTGCGACCACCACTTCAATCGCCAGAAAAACAACAAAACTGACAACTCCCCGCAGCTTTGAATTCGCCATAAAAGTAGCGCTGAGCGTTATCGCAAGCATCGCAAGGATAACCACTGAAATCCACCCGATCACCACTTCCGCGATACTGATGGCAATTACACCCGCATCGATATCAAGCGAAAAAAACTGGTGCAGTACCATCTTTACCGTTTCAAGGAACTGGTCAACCTCCGCAAAGCGCGCTGCCACCGCAAACACGTCCGCAAACGCCACCGCACCGAAAACTGCCGAAGTCACGATGATCTGGAGCATGGCGGACAGGATTTTTGCACCCATCACGGAAAATGTGCTTTCCGGTACCATAAACAACATATAACTCTGCTTTGTCCTCAGATCATTATTATAGGTCATAATACATTCAAAAGATACATAAAAAATTCCCGCAAAAGCCAAGATGGCCAAAAAAAGAACCGCGCGCATTGTTGTTTCCGGGTTCACTGCAATAACACCATACAGAAAATAAACTTCCAAAAGTAAGAGAAGCGCAAGAAGCAATAGTTTTGACATAAGCTGCTTGCGGAATTCATATTTCATTAATTTTAACATAATATTTCCCCCGTTCCTTCTAAAATCATGTGCACCATACGTATTATTTTTATGTATTCAGGCATAGATTTCCTTATAAAGTTCCACGATGGTCTTCCCATGCTGGTTCCTGAGCATTTCTGCCTCCCCGGAAAGCACAATGCTGCCCTCCTTTACAAAAACCGCATCGTCGATAAACTTCTCCAGCTCATCCACCAGATGGCTCGACATAACAATCGTGGCATTCTTATCCGCAACCTCCATAACCGCCTCGATAATCTGTTCCCTCGCAATAATATCAATCCCGTTTAACGGCTCATCAAGCAGGTAGAGGGAAGCGCGGCGCGCCAATGTTGCCGCGAGTTTAAGCTTTGCGGCAAGCCCCGAGGAAAGCGTCTTCGCCTTATCCTGCATGCGCAGCCCCAGGCGCTCCACTAGATTTACATATTTTTCCATATCAAAATCTTCGAAAAAATCTTTGTAATACTTCCCCACATCCTTCGCCGTCATATAGCTGTAAAAGAATGGCTCTGTTGACATATATGCTATATGTTTTTTTGTTTCTTTTCCGATCGGCTGTCCAAAAAAAGTGATGGTTCCCGCATTTGGCGCAATCAGTCCGGACACCATCTTCATCCAGGTGGTCTTACCGCTGCCGTTTGGTCCGAGCAGCGCACAGACCCGCCCCTCCCCAATTGACAGGCTGATATCACGCACCGCAATTTTTCCCAGATATTTTTTCTCAAGATTCCTGCATTCAAGCATAATATTTACCCCCTTTAAAACTTACTCCAGTTTACACCACTTTATGCTATTTGACAAGACGGGGGCGTTTATTTTTTTCTTACAATTTGGTTAAAATCAGGCTAAATTTACGATACTATTTTAGTTAATCTGTCAATTGTGTCAGGTGGAGTGCAAGACCCATCTGACAAACAGCGATCGTAGCATAGAGATATAATTTCCTTTGATATATAACAATTTGAGGCTTGTTTTCTTCCTTCCCATGCTTTATAATAAGCAGTTAGGAAATAACAGGCTCTGACAAAAATGAAGTATGGAGGTATCTATGAAACATGTAATCAGCCCGCTCGACCTTTCCACGCAGGAACTTTCAGACATCCTCTCCCTCGCTGGAAAAATTCTTGACGATCCAAAAAAATATTTTGGATGCTGCCACGGTAAAAAACTTGCCACTCTTTTTTATGAACCAAGTACCAGAACCCGCCTAAGCTTTGAAGCTGCAATGCTTAATTTGGGCGGGAGCGTACTTGGTTTTTCTTCTGCCGATTCCTCCTCCGCCGCCAAGGGTGAGAGTGTATCGGATACCATCCGCGTCGTTTCAAGCTACGCTGATATCTGCGCAATGCGCCACCCAAAAGAAGGTGCGCCCTATGTCGCCTCCATCCACTCCTCAATCCCCGTGATAAACGCGGGGGACGGCGGGCACAATCACCCGACCCAGACCCTGACCGACCTTTTTACAATAAAAACGCTGAAAGGCCGTCTTGACCATCTGACCATAGGTTTCTGCGGCGACCTGAAATTTGGCAGGACTGTCCACTCCTTAATCAACGCAATGGTGCGCTACCCGGGTTCCCGCTTTATCCTGATCTCGCCGGATGAGCTTCGCATCCCGACCTATCTGCGCGAGGAAGTACTTGAAGCGGGAAATATCCCATACCAGGAAACAAAAGCACTTGAAGAAGTTATGCCGGAGCTTGACATCTTATATATGACCCGCGTTCAAAAAGAGCGCTTCTTCAACGAGGAAGATTATATCCGCTTAAAAGACAGCTTTATCCTGGACGCTTTAAAAATGCAGTACGCAAGAAGCGATATGCTTGTACTTCACCCACTTCCGCGCGTCAACGAAATCGCCACCGAGGTGGACGATGACCCGCGCGCCGTCTACTTTAAGCAGGCTGAACTCGGTGTCTACGTGCGCATGGCATTAATCATGACCCTACTAAACATCACCCCACACACGCAGAACTAAATAAATCAGCAAGTATACATTTCAGTCCCGGAAAAACCTTCTGGGAACTCCGCGGACAGAACGTTTTTCCTAGATCGGGGGGCTGAAATGGATACTTGCGGAACTAAATAAATCAGCAAGTATACATTTCAGTCCCGGAAAAACCTTCTGGGAGCTCTGCGGACAGAAGGGTTTTCCTAGGTTAGGGGTCTGAAATGGATACTTGCGGAACTGAAAATAGGAGAATAGTTAATATGTTGAATATCGGTGGTTTAAACGAAGGCGTTGTCATCGACCATATCAAGGCGGGCAGCGCAATGAAAATATATGAATACCTGAACCTGGAAAAACAGGACTGTAGCGTCGCAATCATCAAAAACGCCAAAAGCAGCAAAATGGGCAAAAAAGACATAATCAAAATCGAGGGGCCAATCACTGTAGACCTTGATATCCTAGGTGTACTTGACCCTAACCTGACACTCGACATAATAAAGGATGGAAAAATTGTCGCAAAGCGCAACCCAAACCTGCCCGTGCAGGTCACAGGCATTATCCGCTGCAAAAACCCGCGCTGCATCACCTCAATTGAACAGGAACTCCCGCACCGCTTCCGCCTGGCAAACAAGGAAAAAGGACTATATCGCTGCATCTACTGCGAGCAGGCATACAAGCGCTAAAAAATAAACATAAACCGTAAAAATAAGGAGGGGAAACCACAACTGGCTCCCCCTCCTTATTTTTTTACTTTTTTTTGTAAATTTATTCCAATTACTCCCTACCTAAACGCAATCTCATTCCAGCGCAGCTCATTCTTAAAATTCCGGATTGTCGTATCCTTATCAATAAAAACACACTCAATCCCCATCATGGCACCCCAATCCCCCATCTGCTCCGCCGTCAAATCGAGAGAGAATGCCGTATGGTGCGCCCCGCCTGCCAAAATCCAGGCTTCCGCCCCGGTCATAAGATTCGGCTCCGGCCTCCAGAGCGCACTTGCCACCGGAAGATTTGGCATCGCCTTATCCTGCTTTAAGGTTTCCACATCATTGATAATCAGGCGGAACCTCGTCCCCAAATCCACGAGCGAGCAGGCAACACCCCTGCCCGGCTTCGTCGTGAAAACCAGGCGCGCCGGATCTTCGCGGTTGCCCATGGAAAGCGGCATTACCCGGATGGAAGGCTTCCCCTCTGCAATGGACGGGCAGACCTCAAGCATATGCGACTGTAAAATCGCCTCCCTGCCCGGCTCGAAATGGTACGTGTAATCCTCCATAAAAGAAGTGCCGTTCGTCAGGCCAGCGGACATAATCTTCATCAGGCGCACCATCGCTGCGGTCTTCCAATCCCCCTCGGCACCAAAACCGTAACCGTCCGCCATCATGCGCTGCATCGCAAGCCCAGGAAGCTGATTTAAACCGGAAAGCATCTGGAAACTGGTCACAACCGCATGGTAATCATGTTCCTCTACAAATTTGCGGAAACCAACCTCGATTGCAGCCTGCTCCCTTACATGTGCCTTAAAATCCTCCGGGTCACGCCCATCTAAGATCAGGTCGTAAGAATCATAATATTCCTGCAAAAGCGCATCCACATCACCCTTTGGCGCGCTCTTCACATACTCCGCCACATCTGTGATATTGTAAGCATCAATCTCCCAGCCGAACTTAACTTCCGCCTCGACCTTATCCCCCTCGGTCACCGCCACATCGCGCATATTGTCGCCGACGCGCAGCACGCGTATATGGCTGCTCTCCATCACTCCCACCGCCGTGCGCATAAAGGAGCCAATGCGCTGTTGCACCTTAACATCACTCCAGTGCCCTACAATCACCTTGCGCTCAATTCCCATGCGGCTGACAATATGTCCGAACTCGCGGTCGCCATGCGCCGACTGGTTCAGATTCATAAAATCCATATCAATGCTATCATATGGGATATCGCGGTTAAACTGCGTGTGCAGATGTAAGAGCGGTTTGCGGTACTCCTGCAACCCCAAAATCCACATTTTTGCAGGCGAGAATGTATGCATCCAGGTAATAACACCCGCGCAGAGTTCATCCGCATTCGCTTCGTTAAAGCAGCGGCGGATGGAAGCCGAATCAATCAGCGTCGGCTTTAACACAACCTCGAACGGCAGGTTGCCCGATTTATTAAGCTCCTCCACAATCACACGGCTGTGCTCCGCCACCTGCACAAGCGTTTCCTCGCCGTAAAGATCCTGCGACCCCGTCGCAAACCAGAATTGATATTTCTTTGTCCGAATCATAATATTCCCCTTTCTTAATCCCTTTCATTATGCAAAACGCCTTGTCACAAGCACCTGATTCTGGTTCTTTGTGTGCTTGACCGCCCACACGCCGATGCCCGCGTCATTGCGCCCGGTAAGAGCCACCGTACTGCCGCCCTCCTCACGGTGCGACGCATTCAGAGCACGCAATCTCTCCACCGCACCCGCAATTATAATCAAAAGCCATCCCGCCGCCTCGTCATATTCCCAGGAACCCGTTAAATCGCCTACTTTAACAGTGCCGTCCGCCCTGATCTCCATATCAGACGGCTGCTCGCAAAGCCGCTTAACATCCAGCACAAAATCGATACGCTGGTAGCTGCCAACAAGCATCACCTTCGGGACAACCTCCTCACTTTCCCCCGCGTACAGGCAGGGACTGACCGCAGGCCAACCCTCCTTGTCAAATACCATGCGCCGGATATTTAAAGTGGAAATACGCGGGTCGTGCTCATAGCGCGCATGGCACACCATAAACCACCCGTCATCCGTTTCAAGAACGGAATTGTGTCCAAGTGCCATAAAACCAGTTCCCTTTTTTAAACTGTAACCCGTTGTAATCTTTAATCCAACATGGTTTGCCGGAAATGCCATATCATCCATCCTGCGGCCGTTATGGTCAATATAAGGTCCCGAAAGCGTCCTGCTGCGCCCAACCCTCACATTATAAACATTGGACAGCGAATCGTAGGAAACAAACAGGTAATAGTATCCCGTTTCCTTATTATAATGGATATAAGGACCTTCAATCGCTGTATCACAGCTTTTCCTCGCCCGGCAGGCGAGCACTTTCCCGTAGCCCTCCTCATCCGGCAGGCCGGTTTTCGCATTAAGGTGCAACAGGCGGATACCCCCCCAGAAAGAGCCATAGGCAAGATAATACTCCCCCGTTTCCTCCTCCCGCACCGGATTTGCGTCAATCGCATTGACCGGGGAATCGGATGTCGTATGCACGGCAATCCCGCGGTGGATAAACGGTCCTTGCGGGTTATCTGCCACCGCAAGCCCGATTACCGAGTTCTGCGACCCGAAAGTGGATGCCGAATAATACAGACGATACTCATCTCCCACTTTGATAATATCCGGTGCCCAGATATTCCTGACCCCGGTAAGCTCCTTTACCTCTTCCGGAACCTCCTTTAACGCCGTCCCGATATACTCAAAATGAACCAGATCCTTTGAGCGCCTTATCTGTCCGCCAATCCCCTCCCTGAACTTTGGGGCGGTATCCGTAGAATAAATATAATAGTATTTGCTTTTTTCATCATAAAATATTGCGGGGTCATGCGAAAATAATCCGCCTTCTTTCGATTCCATCCTGCTCCTTTCTGCAACTTATCCGTTGCACCATTTCCTTTTAGCGCCATGCCCATAAAAACAGGGAACCTAAACAGCAAGTCCGCCGCTTAAATTCCCTGCAAAACTATTTCGCTTACTGAGTAATTACCTCGTAATTCAGTTCAATACCAAGCAAAGCATAAGTCTCCTTTGCCATTGCAAGAGCCTGCTGGTTGTACTCAAGTGCCTTTGCTGCCATCTCCGCAGCATAGTCATGTGCGTTCTTGCCCTGGTCGCGCACTAAAACCTCAACATCGGTATCATCCACCGCATGGCGGTACACACCGTCGATAAATGCCTGGAAACCAGGAATCTGGGTATCGCCGAATGCCACCGGCCTGGTCACATTCTTAAAGTAAGCATCAAAATACTTGCCGTATTTCTGGTCTTCCTCCGCCGTTACAAGCGCGCCGCCAAACTGCGGATCCTCCACGCTCTGGTACTTCCTCTCCTTCTCGGTCGGGAAGAAACTCTGAGTAAACTCTTCCCAGATATCCGCATCAAGAGTAATCGGAGCCGGCATGGAAGCGCGGAATGTTGGTGTGCCCGCATCATCCACGATGGTCTTGTACGCCTCAAGTTTTGCCTTCCAGCCTTCTACGCCCCAGCCCATCCACTTTAAGAGCTCGTAAGCTTCCCTCGGATGCTTTGTGCCGGTGGAAATGGAACCCATATCCAACACGCCGAAAGTAGTTCCTGCAGTATTGGTCGGCACACAGTAAGGTACCCACTCCATACCCTTGTTCCTGTAATCAGGAGTATCAAAAAGGTTGATGTAAGTCCAGAACGCGTCAATCTGCCAAGTAAGCTTGCCGGTATAAGCAGCCCACATCTTCGCATCCCCCGTCCATGCCTCATTCTCCGGAGTTTCTCCATAAGGTGCGCGGTAGCCGGAATTAATCAATTCCGCCCACTGGTTTACGCCGTCCGCCCATACCTCCATATTAAAGCGGTGGCCATCCCATCCAAACTCACCGATACAGTTCGGGTCGTTTGCAATCGGATAATAAGTAATTGGCGAATGGAACTCGTTAAATCCATAAATCTGATCCGCTGCACTTGTACCAGCTTTTACTGAAGCGATCCAGTCCTCCCACTTCCAATTATTCGGGTCCGGAACCGGGATATTAAGTTTCTCAAATACTGCAAGATCCGCATACATTACATCCGGGAAATACTTGATCGGTGTAGCAAGCTTCTTATCCGTCCCAAAATATCCGATCTTGTAATCATTTAACGAAGTCAAAACGTTCTGGTTCTCCGGGTCATTCTCCCAGTAGTAGGTAAAATCGCCGTAAAAACCATGCGAAAGACCGAAGTCACAGTTTCCGAGAACCATGTAACAATCCGGAACCTTGCCGGCATTTATCATATTTAGGAGTGTATCATTGTAACCGTTCAGCTCAAACACCTGGGTCTTTACCGTAATATTCGGATACTTTTTCATAAAAGCGTCCGCAACATGCTTTACAACCAGGTCATTATCAAAATGCATGTAGGTAAGTGTGATTTCCTCCGTTGTCATCGCAGGAAGTCCCTCCGGGGTACCTGGGTTTTCCTCCCCACCAGGCTGTTGATCCCCTCCCTGCTGTTGATCCCCATCCTGCGTCCCCGGGGTCGTTGTCGGGTTGTTTTTTGCTTCCTCATCGTTATTGCCGCATCCCGCAAATAAAGTTGCAGTCATTGCCGCAGCAAGCGCCAAGCTTGTAAGCTTTTTTGATTTCATACAAAATTCCTCCTTAATTTCTTTGAAATAATTGACAGTTACCTTTATGAAAATCACATCCGTGATCCCATCAAAAACAGCCTTTACATTTGCAAATTTCTCAAGATTCCCATTCCCTTATACATCATTACTCGCCGGTGATACCTGTGCGGTCCACACTCTCAACGAACTGGCGCTGCAATACAAAATACATGATAAGCAGCGGAAGTATGGAAAGCATTGTGCCCGCCATCTTGATATTCTCGTTGATTGAAACCATTGTGCCCCCACTCTGGCTCGCCGCCGTAGTGTAAGCTGTATCAAAAGTTTTCAGCGACACAACAAGTGTGGATAGTGTGCTCTCCGCCCCCCCTGTCACGCCCACAACATAGAGCTGTGTCAGGTAGGACTCATTCCAGTACCACACAATCGAAAACAGGAACACCACAAGAATTGCCGGCGCAGCGGAAGGAATCGCAATCCTGGCAAAGGACTTGAAATGCCCCGCCCCGTCGATTTTTGCCGCCTCGATCAGCGCCTGCGGCACCTGCCGGAAAAACTGCCAGAAAATCAGGATAAAAATCTGCGATTTTAACCCCTGCCCCAAAATGGACGGGATAACAAATGCCTTTAAGGAATTGACAATCCCGATATCGGTGTAAAACGCATAGGTTGGCATCATCGTAATCTGCGGCGGAAGGATGAATGAGAAAATCAAAAGCCCCATAAGCACCTTCTTGCCCGGGAATTCATAGCGGGCAAAACCGTAACCGACGATCGCACAGATCACCACATTAATCAGCGTCGGGATTCCGGCGACAAGCACCGAATCCCCAAAGGTTTTCCAGAAATCCATCGCGCGGGCGGCATTCTTGTAATTATCAATGTACGCCGAGGTCGGCAGCCACTGTATGGACGAATCAAGCAGGTCACTGACCGTCATAAAACTGCGGCTAATCATGTAGAGAAGCGGATACAGATACACAAAGCCGATACTGATTAACAGAATGTAAACAACGGTCTGTTTCCCGGCTCCCTCCTTCTCCTTGCTCCCGAAAATAAATTTCTTAAATCGATCCTTCCAGGCACCCTTGTAGGAAAGGCGCTGCCTAACGGGTTTATACCGGTTTGCCGACTTATGCTGGTTTTCCGGTCTAGGCTGCTCTGTTTGCATTTTTTGCGTTCCGTTTTGCATTTCGCTCGCCCCTCCTTCTGAATTTCTTTGCCAGCCTCTCCTGCTTCTTCTGCTCTTTGCGGAATTTCTTCGCGCGCCTTGCATAGATATCCTTGCGCCCCATCAAAAGCACCGCCATAACCACAACGAGCAATGTCACAACAATGGAGTAGCACCATGCCATCGCCGCCGCGTAACCGTAACCGCCCGCACCGCCGCCGGCGGAGGAGAACATACGCGTGGAAATCAGGTTGATAATACCGTTTGTTTCCGTATTGGACATAAAGATAATGGTGTAAACCGCATTCAGCAAAATCATCGGCTTAATCGTAGGGATCGTTATCTTCCAGAAACACTCCCACCCGGAACCACCGTCAATTTTAGCCGCCTCATAGAGCGAACTGTCAATCTTTTGCAGAGCCGCCAGGAAAATCAATATCTGGACACCCGAATACCACAAAAGCATGATGATATTCGAGAATACGCTCGAGAGCGCGGTTGCAATTAAGCGCGGCAGATACTGCTCAAATACCCCGGTAATCATCTGCACATTCATCATCGGGATGCTTGCCGCCCCCTGTGAAGTAAGCTGGTTCATAACCGGACCGCTCGCAATGATAACCGGCAGGAAGAAAATCAGTCGGAAGAAACCTTTTAAACGAATCTTCCCGTTCAACATCATCGCGATAATCAGTGCGAATGCCACAATAACCGGAACGGCAAGCGCTGTCTGCAACAGATAACTCTCAAGCTGGAATACAAAGTCCGTATCCACCAAAAATATATTTCGGTAATTTTCGAATTTTACCGGTGTCATAACACGCCCGAGCATCGGGTTCATGATTATGCGGTTTAAGGAATAGCGGAACGATTCAAACAGCGGGTAGATAACAAGCCCCAAAAGCCCAATCAACCACGGCAGAATGAATACATATCCCATCATGTTTTCTCTGCGTTTTAAACGTCCGGGTTTCACTTTTTTCTGCTTCTTCATTCTGCTTCACCTGCCTTATATTCCATTACCGTGCTGCCGTCCTTGGCAACCGTAAAGGAAGAATCGCTGTAGTCAACCGTAACAATGGCACCGTTCGAATAAGTTACCGTCACACTGCCATCCTCCGCAATCACATGGTTTTCGATGGTGGCACCGGAAACCAGCCCGTTAAACTCCTTTAATACCTTGTAGTACTCTATCATTGTATCCCTGTAAACGGTATACTTCGAGGAGTACAGACTGTTCGAGTTGGTGTAATAAAGGTCTGTAGGATCCTGCATCGTCAGGTAGAAGGACGGGTAAATCCCCGTTTCCACAAGCTTTAAGAAGAACTCGTTTTTGTTCGCCTCAAAGTTTACATAATCCGAATACATCGGAAGGCTTCCCTTAAATACGATGGAAAGGAACGGTACGCTCTCATCGGTAAAGATATAATCAGAATCCTTTACCGGCATATCTAGGACAGCATTCGTATATTTCCAGTAAGTTTCAATCGGCTCCTCCAAAATAAGATCGGTGCGCCCCGCAATGTTCTCAAGAAGCGAAGCCTGCATACCCGCCGTATAAAAGCGGTCGTAGGTCGTACCGCTGTAGCGGAACGTAAACATCGTATTTGTGATACCGGTAAGTGCCAGATTCCTGATATCCTTTTTCGCCATATCCGTCACAAGATTATTGACAAGCTCATTTGTGCGCAGCGGAGTCAGGTAATGCATTGTCTGGTATACATCCTTATAGGTATCCTCCGAATAAAGCCTGGTATCAATCTTTTTAATCACGTTGAAAGTCGTGTTCGTGGTACTTGGGTTCGCCCGGAGTGCATCCACATACAGGTAGAATGAAATTCCATTCTTCGCCGATTCATTCATAAGCTTTGTCAGATCCCTGGTTCCCCCAAGTGCGCCGTCCGCATCGTAGGAATCCACCGGCACATTGTTGATGCCGCCGTCCTGCCAGCCCTTGTAGAGCGTAAGCAAATCTGTGACACCCTCATTTTTAAGATCCGCATAAATCTCGCGGATATCATCCGTCGTTGTCATCGTGACCGCCTTTGTCGTAAACATCCAGTTCTCGCGGTCCGAACCAAAGAAATCCGCCCTCAGCTTAAAGGAATCCTCCTTTGGCACAAGCTTCCCCGCCTCCAGCAGATAATCGCGGTAGCGCCCGGCAAGCCCGGCATAATTCGCCTCCTCATTCCTTGTAAAGAAGAAACGCACCGAAATATCATAGCCCAGCCGGTCGGTAACCTTTACCACGGAACCGCCGGAATTGGAAGTCGGCTCATTGTAGATTGTCGTCTTTAAAAACTTTGCCGTAATCCAGTTATAATTCGTATATGCCCCATTCGGGTACGCTTCGATTGTCGCGCCCTCCGCGCCGCTTGTAATCACGCCGAGATACGCCATCTTGCTGCCTTCATGCACCATCCCGTACACTGGTGCAAGAATGTATTCCGGATCATTTACCGTTTCATACTTATTCCAGAAAAGCGAGAGCACATAAGGCTCCGTAATACCAACATCTGTACCGTACACCTTCTGCGTGTAAGCGGCGGAATACTTACCTTCCTTATCATCCAGGTAAATCAACGCCCCGTTGCCGTCAGGTACCAACATATAGCCTTCCATCTCTCCAAGCTTCGTGTTGCCAAGCATCGGGAACAGGTAAATATTTCCAATTTTGTTCGTTTCCGAATTCTCGTAAATCGAACTCTCCGGAATCGTCGCCTCGATGGAACCGTCATCGTAAAGCAGCACCGTCACATCAAACCCAAGTTCATACTGGGTATAATCGATGGAGGCGGTAAAACCACCTGGGACAAGCTTCACATCAATCTGTGCGCCGGAGGCGAGCAGGTCGATTTTTCTCTGCTGCGTGGTATTTGATATCTGCATCTCGACATTGATTCCGGACTCTAAGAATCCCTTCCACGCCGCGTTGGTCTGACCGTCATCGTCAAGCACCGTCGATTCCATAATGGAGCCGGTCACAACATCCTTCACAATGATCGAAAGATTTTCCTTTTTTAAATACAGTTCGTAGCCATCATTCGCTGCCACAAGATAATGGCCGTTTAATTCCTTGTTTGTATCCACGCTCTTTGTGCTTAAAGCTGCCCCAACTCCCCCAGGAGCAGTGCGCTTGTCGATGCTCGCTTCACGGATGGCTCCCGGCGCATCTTGCCCGGATACAAACGCCACAATCACGATAATGGCAACAACCAGAACCGGGATCAGGATGCAGATCAATTTTTTATGATTCTTAAAAAACTCACTCAAACCGGTTCACCACCTCTCTCGCTACCGTACCCACGAAATCAAATACCTGCGAACACAGAATATACACAATAAAGATAATCAGCGCCGCAATAAGCAGGGTAAATGCAGTAAGTAAAATCACAGCAACCGTTTCCTTTACCGAGTAGTTATTGACCTCCTTAACCGCCAAAAACAAAAGGATTAACACCCACACATAGATACACAGGGTAGCAAACTGGATGATAAAGTATTCATTGTACGTTATCAGATTGCTTACAACAATGATAAACGGCATCAGGATAATGTAAGGTGTTAAACTGTACGCATAAGCACTCACAAGGTTCTTAAAGCTACCCTCGCCGTCCTTTATCGTGACAACCAGGTAATTACATATGGTCAGCGCAAAGAAGATTAGCAAAATCGAACCGATATCCATCACCAGGTCATAATCACCCTCACGCACAGTCTTAAACAGGAAACCGCAGAAATACTTGTAAATAACGGAAATCAGTATAAAAACTGCAAGGATAATGCCCGATGCAATCCAGGAGGATTTCCCTTCCCGCCGCACACCATAACTACCGTCCATCGGGTGTTTCATAAAATATGTGCTGTAACGTAACTGCCCGACCAGCTTCTTATCCTTAAATTTACCAAATACTTCCAAAATCGGGTTAAAGATGCCCTTTTTCTTCTGCAAGAGCTTGAGTCCCTTAATCACAAGTACAATTGCAAGAATCACCAAAAACGCAGTAACCAGGTTGTTCTTCATCCAGAGATTGCGCACCTCCCAGAACGCGTCGGAATACCCGTCAAAATCCTTGGAAAGCTTAGCATATTTCAAAGCGTTATCGTAATCCTCTATCTGTAAGTACGCGCGCCCCATCGCCTTGTTTGCATAGTCAAACAGCGTGTTCATTGTGAGAACCCTGGTTAACGGCTCCATACTCTCCTCATAGCGGCCGTTCGAATAAAGTACCAGCGCCTCATGCAGAAGATCAGTAAACTCTGTCGGCTTGTAGACATTAATCTGCCTTTTGTCGGAATCAAGCAGGTAGATGCGGTTCTTCACATCCACAGCGATCGCCTCAACCTTGCTGCAAAGACCGACGCGCAGACGACCATCATCGCGGCCGCCGAACACAAAGAGCAGCTCACCCTCGGAATTGTACTCGTAAACATACCCGTTGCTTGACGCAACATAAATATTTTTATAATTTCCCGTGGTTACCGCCGCACACTGCTCGTCATATGCATCCGGTATAATCAGGTTGTTCCCGGCGATATTGAGTTTCTTTAAACTTGACACATTATCGCCCTGCGTTACCGTATAAATCAGACCCTTTTCGTCGATAGAAAGATTCGTCGGTGTTGAAGGGATATTGCTTAAAAGCTTCGCCCTCTGCGCGTCGGAAAGAATAATGCGCCGAATCATATCGATCAGAGAAAGACTTGTATAGTTTGTGCCGAAATAACCGAGGAATGTACCGCCGTCAACAGGGCTAATCTGCACTATACCGTTTGTGTTACCCTCACAGATTAAGTAGAGAGTACCGGATTCGTTCGCCACAACCTTCATCGGCTTGAAATCATTTTCCGCACCGTAAATCGGTGAATTCGGTCTGCCGTAGGTCGCGACCACCGCACCGTCGTAATCAAATACAACTACCTGTTTTGCCCCTTTGTCAGCGACATAGATGCGCTTGTTGTCGCTTACGTACACACCGGTAGGCGAAACCAGCTCACCCTCACCGATATACCGGACAAATTCCCCGTCCGTCGTTGCCACAACAATCTTTTTCAAACCCGAATCCGCAATGTACATCAGGCCGTCCGCCGCAATGCACATATCCACCGGGGTCACGAACGCTTCCTCTCCGATCTTTTCGATCGTTTCATGCGGCGTGTAAGCCGTCTGTGTTTCCATCACATATCCGTAGCCATCCACCGTGTAGGTCTTGTAGGGCGTTGCCGCCTGCAAGATGGCCGGGGAGATGCAGGCACAGACCAAAAGCGCCGCAAGCAATATTTTGCCCAGTTTTTTCATCGTGCCGTCCCCCTTTATTTGATACCCGAATTAGCCATTGTGTTCATAAAGCTCTTGCGCAGTACAATGAACATAAGCAGGTTCGGTAAAAACTGAATCAATACCGCTGCTGCCTGCATACCCTGCCCGGCAACATTATTGTTTGCATTTGCCAGGGTATTCAGATAGAATGGCAGCGTCTTCATCGACTCGTCATTAATATACAGATTGGATGTTTCTATATTGGTCCACACCGCCTGGAAGGCAAGGATCGCCGTCGTCGCGATCGCCGGCTTTATCAGCGGGATAATAATCTTGCGGTAGATAGTAAAATCCTTAGCCCCGTCGATATAGGCGGCTTCAATCAGCGCATCCGGCACCTGGTCGATAAACTGCTTTACCAGGAAGAGCCCGACCGGCATTGCAAGAAGCGGCAGGATATGAGCCAGATAATTGTCTTTCATACCGAGTGTGTCGATTACTAAGTATCTTGGGATCTGCACCGCCACCGCCACAAACATCAGCGCTGCGTTGTTGATCTCCATCAGCATGTATTTCCCCTTAAACCTTAGTTTCGAGAGTGCAAACGCCGCCATCGTCGAAAAGACAATCGACGCTAGCACAACCGAGAGCGTTACAACCAAACTGTTAAAGACATAACGGCTCATCGGGATACCGGAGGACTGGGAAGCCTTAAACAGGTTCCTGAAATTGCTCATAGTCGGCTTCGACACAAAAATCTTCGGAGGGAAAGCAAACAGCTCATCCATCGGTTTAAATGCGTGACAGAAAATATACACAATCGGGATCACCATCACGATCGCAAGCGGCAGGAGCACAAGGAATATCTTGAGCTGCCCGCGCTCGAATTTCTTCGGGTTAATATTACTTCCACGATATCCGGCCATCTCTTCTCCTCCTTTCTAATCCTCACTGAAAAGCTTACCAAATACTTTTGAGAATACCATGACAATCAGCAAAAGTACTACGGAAACTGCCGCCGCATAACCCATCTCGTAACGGATAAAACCGTAATCCTCGATATGGTTTACAATAAGCTGCCCTGCATAGCCCGGGGTCGGGTTCGCACCGGAGAGCTGCACGCCGATCACACCGTTCTGGAAAGCATTTACAATCGCCATAACCGCGCCGAAGAGCATCTGTGGTTTCATTGTAGGAACTGTTATGTAGATCATCTCCTGGAAGCGGTTCTTCACACCGTCGATCGCCGCCGCCTCATAAAGTTCCTCGTCGGCATTTAAGATACCCGCAAGCATCGCGAGGAAGCCAACGCCCATACTTGACCAGAGAGCTACGATAATCATGATCGGCAGCAAAAACTGTGCGCTTGTCAGCCAGATAATCGGCTCGTCGATCACGCCTAAGTTCATCAGCCAGTTATTGATAAGCCCCATCTGGTCGCCGGAGAAGATAATCTTCCATACCACCGCCATCGCCACCGCACCAGTCATACTCGGGGAATAGAAAATAATGGCAAGTATTGTCCTTGGTACGCTGGTAAGCTGCGAGAGCGCCCAGGCAATCAGGAAAGCCAGTATGTAACCACCCGGTCCCACAATCAATGCATATTTGATTGTGTTCGGAAGGACGTACTGCATAAAAATCTCATCCTGCGTAATCAGGTTCACATAGTTTAAAAAACCCTTGAAAGTCGGTGCCTGGATCGTGTTAAAACTTGTGAAGGACAACCCGATTGCAATAATGATCGGAATGATAATAAATATGGAAAACAAAATCAGATAGGGAGCCAAAAATCCGTATGCTGATTTATTTCCGTTTTCGTGCCGCGCAATACTGTTTTTCTTGCGCTTCATTGATTTGTCAGCCATTTCGCCCCTCCGTTACTCTGTTATTCCTATAATCTCCCTTACACGCTCAATGGTCGGCACAACATACTCCTTAACTACTTTGCCGTCCTTCATGAAACCGAATTCTTCAAGCTTTCGCTCGGTTTCACGGTTGATGCGCTTCACCGCCCCGTCTAAGGTGCTGCGGATATCCTCGCCGTCAATCGCCGCCTTGACAAAAGCATTTGAAAGCTCGCGTTCAAGCATGTAGGTTCCAGGGATGCGCGGTGCTTCTTTTATCCACTCATTCTGCGCGAGGATAACAGCCTTATCCTGGCTTCTCCAAGGAAGATTCGAGAAGGCTTCCTTGTTCGCCGTATTCCACAGGTACTCGCTGCCGTAGGAAATCTGCAAACTTTCGCCGAACTTTTCCTGGATATCGGCGCTTGACCACCATTTCATAAAATCCCACGCCATCGCTTCGCGCTCCGTATCAGACTCAAACATAACCGTGCTCTCCGCACCGGCCGAACTGTAGCGCACCACTGTGCCGTCCTCCTTTTCAACACCCGGAATCAGGGCAATCTCCCAGGAACTTGCAATCTCCGGCGCAGCATTTAAAATCAGGTTGTATGTCCCGAAATCCGCGATGCCGATCGGAATATCACCATTTCTAAAATGCTGGTAGAAATTCGGGACATCCACCGGCATATTGTAGATCGTAAAAAGTTCCGTAAGTTCCGTAAAACCTGCCACAGCTTCCTCGCTGTTAATCGCGGTGTCGCCCGCGTAAACATCATACAGATCGGCACCATACTGGAACAAAATCGGGGTGGTGCCATGGAAATTCCTCATCGCCGCCATACCTGCGGTCGGATGGTAAAAATTCAGCCCCCTCATCTGGAGATCCGTAAGCATCCCCTTGACATCCTCAATTGTGTCCGGCACCTCAAGCCCGAGCTTTGAAAGAACATCACTGCGGTAGAACAGAACCCAGAAATTCATTGTTTCCGGCATTGCATAAATACCGTCACCAATAGTTGCCGGGACAAAAAGCGCCTCGTTGTACCTTGTCGCAATCTGGGAAAAATCTTCAAACTCTGTCAGATCTTTCAACGCCCCGCGGATCGCAAGTTCATATGGCTGCGCATAATTTAACCCGGTCGCTATATCTGGTGCATCTCCAGATGCATTCGCAAGCACCAGTTTATTCTGGTCTGGCATCAGCGACAGATCCACCTCAATACCCGTTTTCGGTGTAAAATCCTCGTCAATCAGCTTCTGCATAATCTCAAGATGCTGCCTTGAGCGGTTCACCCACACCTGCAGATGGGACGGGTCAGTGTTTGAGGTCGAGTAAGCCTGCGAGGTAAACGAGTAGAAGAACCTCGTAACAGATGCCCAGATTCCCTTCCAGAAACCAGTCTTCTTAGGGAGCTGACTTTTCGCGTCATCCTGATAAAAATACACACTGTCAATTGCGATGCGGTTGCCGTTTAACACATCCGTCAGGTTTGCAAGATATTTATTGACGGAATTCGAACTTGTAGACAGCTCGCCGATACGGTACAAAAGTTCATTAACATCCTTCGCCAGGCTGCGGAGCTGGCTGCTTGCGATATCGAGCGAAGAAAACGCGCCGATCTTCTTGACCCCAGGATTGAATTTTGCCGCGTCCGCCTTGATTTCATCAAGTTCCGCCGCCCAGCCCTTCAGCTTATCCCCAATCCCGGGGATATAGGATTCCAACTTAAAATCGCGGTACTTATCCTTGTTGGTGCCGACCACCTTCGTAATCTCAAGAGAAAGGTTATTGACATCATTCATAATGCGGTCAACCTTCTCGAGGTATCCCCTGACCGGATCCGCACTGATGGTGAATGTAACCTGGTGCTCCCCTTTGGTCAGATGTGCGGTAAGATTGTTTCCCTCCCCATCCTTTAACGTGAGCATCTTATAATCCTTATCATAGGCAAACGCATAATCCTTATACTTTTCATTTAAAATCTGCCCGTCAATCTCGATATTCATAAATACCGGGAAATCCGTCTTTTCCGCCTGGCTGTAATGCACGGCCAGATTATAATACCCCTCCTGCTCCACATTAAACTTGTAGGTCAGCGACTGACCCGCATTTTTGAAAGAAGCAGCATCAATTATGTTTAAGGCTTTATTCTTTACATTGTAGGGACTCAGATCCGTATTGTACTCGCAGGTCGCACGGATAGCGGAGTCATTGCGAAGATCCGGCGTTTCTGCCTGTATTTCTATAAAACCGTTCCCCGCCGCTTTCTGTGAAGTGGTGTACGCAGGGATCACGGGCTGCGGGCAAAGATAGATGGCACCGATTAAAAGTGCACCCTCCGACACTTTGAATGTGAGCGTGTTCTTCCCCGCGGAAAGTTCCACCCCGAGAGGCGTAGTGTAACGGTAGCTCGCCGGAAGCAGATATTTTGCCTGCCATTCATAAACCTTATCCGGGATGGAAACAATCTGGTTGCCATACCGGTCAAAAGTCGGGTCGGCATCCACCCAGAGATTCTCAAATTCCAGGCTGCGCAGCTCATAGTAAGGGAATTCCCCGTTGATCTGCAAAGAAGCTTCCGCCGACAAGATTGAGTCCGCGCAGGAGATATAGTCAAATTTCAGATAGTATACCGCCGTCTGCGGGACATCGAGCGTAAAGCTTACCTCCTGCCCGATCTGCGCGCGAGCGACGCTGCTGCTTTCGCTGTAGCCGTAGCTCTCCTTCGTCAGCTCCCCTGTTCCGGAAACGGAAAGCACATCGACCGGGTACTTCAGGGTTTCCCCCGTGTACGCAGCCCCAAAGCCCTGACTTACAATCGAGTAATTATGGGTGATGCGCTCGTCAGTGTATGTAACCACCGCCGTATCTTTGCCGGCTCCTTCCCCTACCCCGGCTGCCCGCAGGTGCACCGGCTGCTGCTTACTGGTGGAAAGCAATACAACCGACAGTACAAGCGCCACCGCCTTTAATCGTTTTCTTCGAATCATCCTGCGATTCCCCCTTACTTCATTTTGTGCCTTTAGATTATCGCGTCCAATCTAAATTATTTTTAAAAAATCTAAACTATAAAATATTATATATAATAAATAGCAAATAGTCAATACTAAATTGAAGAAAATTTGTGCACAATCTACAAGCATTTTTTGCTTTTTTTAGTTTTTCATAAATTCAAGTATATATAGTGCCAAATTTCTCTCTTGATTTCTTATTTCTTTTTGGTATAATGATTTTATCTATAATAAAAAAGACTTAAAAGAATCAAAAAGGAGCATTTATTATGTTACATATCACTTCACTGGACGACGGTTTGGAGTTGTTCAAGGCACTTGGCTCCGAAATACGCGTGTCCATCATTAAACAACTGCTTGAAAATAAGGGCATGAACATGAATGAACTTGCCGCCAGCCTAAACATCACGAACGGCGCGCTCACAAGCCATATCAAGCGCCTTGAGGACTGCGGCATCATCTCAATCTCAAACGAGTCGAACGGCCACGGGAATGAAAAGCGCTGCTCAATCCACCTTGACAAGATACTAATTGAAATCGAACCGGATGTCGCATACAAAAATATTTATGAAACAGAAATCAAAGTCGGCCAATACTGTGATTACCAGGTATGCCCAACCTGCGGCCTCGCCACGGACAAGAACCTTATAGGCGAGGTGGACAACACGCGATATTTCTCCCATCCGGAGAGGATGAACGCAAGCATTATCTGGTTCTCCAAGGGGTTTGTGGAATATATTATCCCGAACTTCATCCCGACCTCGCAGAAAATCGACCAGATCACAATTTCGACCGAGCTTTGTTCCGAAGCACCGGGCAGCAACAGTGTCTGGCCGTCCGACATCCATTTCTACCTGAACAATACCTGCCTCGGCTACTGGACCAGCCCCGGCGATTTCGCCGACGAGCGCGGGCTGTTCACACCGAACTGGTGGTTTCGCAACTGGAACCAGTACGGCATGCTGAAACTTATTGTTATAAACCGCCACGGCACCTATATCGACGGGCTGAAAATCTCGGATGTTTCGCTAAAACAGATGAAATTAGATTACCGCAGCCCGTTAAAACTCAGGTTTGCCGTCCCGGAGGACTGCGAGCATGTGGGGGGTCTTACAATTTTTGGAAGTGGTTTTGGAAACTACAACCAGGATATCAAAGTCAGTATCAATTACAGCCCCATGTTATCCGAAGAGGAAACAGAAGGAATGTGATTTCTCCCGCCAAAAGCACCGAACCGTTTTTTATCGGTACGGTGCTTTTTTACCATCCTAATTTTTCCCAAACTCAAAATGCGGCATCCCGTCCGCCTCCCACTCCACTGTAAGTAACATCGCATGCCTGTTCGGGTCATAGAGAGGATCTCCCACAATCTCCTCATACTGCCTTGCGTGGAAAACCATAATATCCTTCATCCCGTCCTCGGACTTTACGAAACTGTTATGCCCAGGCCCGTAGATCCCTTTTTCCACATCCGTCCCAAGCACCGGTTTCCTCGACTTTCTCCAGGAGAGCGGGTCGAGCAAATCGTCCTCCTCGGATGCCGTCATCATGCCGACACAGTAACATGCGCCCGTGGCACTTGCCGAGTATGTAAGGAATATCCTCCCGTCATGTTTTAATACCGCAGATCCCTCCGCCACCCAGAAACCAACTCTTTCCCAGTCATAATCCGGCGTAACCAAAAGCACCTGGACGGTCTTTAATTTTGTCGGGCTCTCCATCTCGGCTATGTACAGATTGGAAATCTGCCTGCCCACACCGACTTTCTCCGCCCATACCATATAATGCTTCCCTTTATTCTCAAATACCGTCGCGTCAAGTGAAAACGCGCGAAACGAAAACTCATCTTCGTCGGCACACTGCATCGCGCCGCATTCCTCCCATTTATCCTCCATCGGGTTCTGTCCCATACAGTGCAGCACATAAGGTCTGATCGCCCAGATATCCTCCTGCATTCCCGCTGCAAAATAAATATACCAGCCCCCGTCAAGATAGTGTAATTCCGGTGCCCAGACATGTTTGCTCATCGGTCCGGACTCATGTTTCTCCCAGATTGTCCGCTCCGGCGCATCCGCAAGTCCCACAAGGGTATCCGCCCTGCGCAGGATGATCCGGTCATAAGCTGGTACTGATGCCGTAAAATAATACTTGCCATCCGCCGCCCTCATCACATAAGGATCCGCCCGCTGCCCAATCCATGGTTTGTTGTACTCCGTTTCCTTCAACATTTTCATACCCCTTCCTGAGATTATTCTAAAATACCTTCCTAATTTCCGTGATTTTTATTATTTTCAAGTATTTTTACTCTCTTTTCTTGTATAAATCAACCACATCATTTAGACTTATCTATAATATATTAGATTTTTCTAAATAAATCAAGAGGTAATTGAAGATTTTTTTGGCAAATTGGACAAAAAAATTGGCAGGGGTACAAATTTCATCCCCTGCCTTTTGTTTAGCGCCTGTTTTTTTTCCTGATACGCCCTCCAATACGCACTGCCATAATCAACGTTGCCGCACACAGCGCATATACGGCGATATCCCTTACCGTCCACTGCATCGACTTAATAAACCGGTAAAGCATAAAATGAACCAGCAGCAACATCACAAAGCAATAAATATAGTAGAGTACATAGACAAAAAGATTCCAGACAACCTCCTTCACCACATCAAAAGGCCTGTATTCGTGCATATTATCCTCCTATCTGTAAGAATCTATCCCCTGGAATCAATCCCAAATGGGAACCAGCCTACAAAAATCCCCACTGTCCGGGAAGCACCCTGCCTGCCGCCCGCCAACCAAAAACCAAGCATATCCTTATAAATCCTCCCCATTATACCCCATCTTTCACCGTATCTCAACCATAAATTTTTCATTCGCAAAAAACCGAACCTCTCCTCCCTGCTTAGTCAAAGAAAATTCGGAATCCACTCCGCTATCCCTATGCTGCTCTCCCTGTCAGATGAACCTTCCACCCCACCTGGCACAAAAAAGTCCCCCTTACTCCCTCTTTCATCTACAACTTTAGAAACAGGAGCTTCTTTGACCGGTTAAAAATCTTATGCTTCCTTATTTCTGCCAAATTTATCCGCCTATTACAATATAAATTTAAAATAATCTGTTAATTTATACTTTTTTTATAAATTTTCTTATTTTTCCGCTTGACAAGTCTATTTTCATGTACTATAATGAAGCCAAGAAAAACAAAACAGAAACACAAATCAAAGAAAGGAAGGTACGGTCCAATGAAAACTTAACGTTTTACCCCATCCAATCTAAAAAGGAAGGTACAGTCCAATGAAAACATGACGTTCCACCTTATCCAATCTAAAAAAGGAAGGTACAGTCCAATGAAGACCTGATGTTTTACCTCATCCAAATCCAAAAAGGGAAGGTACCGGCTCAGAAGATCGTGATGTTTGCTCCATCTAATCTAGAAAAGGAGGTACAGTCCACCGAAAACATAGTGTTTTACCCCATCCAAATCTAAAAAAGGAGGTACGGTCCAATGAAGTCATAACGTTTTACCCCATCGGAACCAAAAACGAGGACATGGTTCAAAAAGATCAAATGTTCCACCTCACAAATCAATATGGGCAGTACAATTTCATGTACTCCCTTCCGGTTAAACCTTAACATAGATGTAACCCTTTAATATGGAAACTCTTTTCGTTTCATACACACGGCAAAGAATTTTCCATCTGCTCCCCTTAAATATTATCCAACATTCCAGTAACAAAAAATGACAAGCCAAACGGGGAATGGCATAAAAACAAAATAATCAAAAGGAGGCATCCTCCAATGGATCAGTCAGAATGAGAGCCCGGTATCAGATAAAAATTGGTACCGGGCTTTCTACATTCTATTTTTTTCCCATCACTTCCCCCACCAAAAACACAGCACTTTTCACAAATTCTCCCCCATTATTTCTCCTATTTGCACATACACTCACAGCTTGACACCCACCCCTTTCTACCCTATAATAATCTTATCAAGAAAAACCTTGATAATTTCAGTATTTTCTTAAATATTAAAAAAGGAAAGTACTATTACACATGGCTATTTGCGCCGAGAACGTCACAAATAAGCCATAATCATTTCCTCAAACGTAAACGTTCTCGGAATGGAGGCTTTTATGGCAAAACTTTATGTAAACCCGGGTAATCCGAAAAGTAAAATCAACAAAGAAATTTACGGAAATTTTTCCGAGCATCTTGGCAGATGCATCTATGAAGGATTGTTTGTCGGGGAAGATTCCCCAATCCCGAACACCAACGGCATGCGCAATGATGTTGTGAACGCGTTAAGGGAGATGAAACTTCCGGTACTGCGCTGGCCGGGCGGCTGTTTCGCAGATGAGTACCACTGGATGGATGGCATCGGTCCGAAAGAAAAGAGAAAAAAAATTGTCAACACCCACTGGGGCGGTGTGGTTGAGGACAACAGCTTCGGCACACATGAATTTATGGAGCTCTGCCGCCAGATCGGCTGCGAAACCTATATCAACGGCAATGTCGGTAGCGGCACGGTGCGCGAGATGTCCGAATGGGTGGAATATATGACCTTCTCCGGTGTATCCCCGATGGCTGACCTGCGCAAAGAGAACGGGCATGAGGAAGCCTACACTGTAAACTATTTTGGTGTCGGAAATGAGAACTGGGGCTGCGGCGGCAATATGCGCCCAGAATATTATGCCGACGAATACCGCCGTTACCAGACCTACGTGCGCAACTACTACAAGGACAAGAAAATCTACAAGATTGCCTGCGGTCCGAATTCAAACGACTATAACTGGACGGACACCGTTATGAAAATTGCAGGCAACTACATGGACGGGCTTTCGCTCCACTATTACACGGTTCCTGGCAAGGACTGGGAGCACAAGGGCAGCGCGACACAGTTTGATAAGGCAGAATACTACACCACACTGCACAAGGCATATTTTATGGAAGAATTGCTCCACCGCCACGGCGCGATTATGGACCGCTATGACCCGAAAAAGAAAGTTGGTTTGATTGTCGATGAGTGGGGTACCTGGTTTGATGTTGAACCTAGCACCAACCCTGGTTTCCTCTACCAGCAAAATACAATGCGTGACGCGATGGTTGCCGCAATCAACTTAAACCTCTTTAACAAGCACAGCGACCGCGTAAAGATGGCAAATATCGCCCAGCTTGTAAATGTGCTCCAGGCGGTAATCCTTACGGAGGGTGAAAAAATGTTGCTCACCCCAACCTACCATGTATTTAAAATGTTCCGTGACCATCAGGATGCTACATTGCTCGACAGCTCAATCGCCACCGAAACAATCGGAATGGACAAGGACTTAATCCCGAACCTTACCGAATCCGTTTCCCGCGCAGCAGACGGCAGCATTACCGTAACAATTGCCAACCTGTCACTCGACGATACATACCCGGTTGAAACCGTATTTGCCGAAGGAACACCGGAGTGCGTTACCGGCACAATCCTAACCGGTGCAATGGACGCACACAATACTTTCGACGCTCCGGAAACCGTAAAAACTGCGGATTTCAGCGACGCAAAACTTGAAAACGGCGCGATCTCCTTTAACATTCCGCCATGCAGCGTTATTTCCTTAAAAGTAACGTTAAAATAATATCAAAAAAGGAAGGGGCACAGGATTGTCCCTTCCTTTCTTTTAGCATCTTTACTTATATAATATCCTTGCGCCGATACTTTGTAAACGCCGCCGCAATCCCCAGCACAGCATAAATCATTCCGAGGCAGATAAGCCCCACATCAAGCTTTTTTAAAGACACTATATCCGCGCCATCCGCATAGGCAAAAGGTGTAATGTAGCGCAAAAATTCCGCGCTTTTCGAAAGATTTGCAATCAGGTTAAAAAAATACATCAAAATCGCTGCTCCAAGCCCCACCCCCGCCGTACCGCGGCGCATAAATGCAGAAATCCCAAAACAGATACCTGCTATCTCCAACTGCATAAGCAGGTAGGCAAAATGCAAAAGCGTAATTTCCTTAAACGGGACTTTTTCCCCGCAAAGAATAGTGGAAACAATCGCCACCACATAGACGCAGATATTAAAAGTCAAAACACCAATCATCACCGCCGCAAGCTTTTCCGCCGCCACGCGCCCACGGCTTAGCGGATGTGCCAGCAAAAATTCCGCCGTATGCCCCTGCTCCTCCTTCGCAAGTGCACCCACGGAGAAAAGAGCCGCATACAGCGCCCCGCCAAGCCCAAGTATATTGCCGCACTCCACTGCATAAAACCCGATGAATGTGCCAAAATTAATCCGATCCATACCAAATGCTTCCGTAAATCCCCCCATGGAGGCAAACATCTCGCTCATCCCCTCCATCCCGTCCTGCATCTGTGGAAAAATAAATATACAGACCGCAAGCAGCATGGCAACCGCCGTCGTCCATATAACAAACGATGCCCTCCCCTGCCTTAATTCATGTCTGATTAATACCATCCCTCATCCCCCTTCCATCCAAATAAAACTGTTTTTCAAAAACTTTGCATATCAGTATATCACACCGTTTCCTTATAGTAATGCATAAATATTTCTTCCAGATCGGGTTCCGATATTGACAGATCTTCCACTTCCTGCCCACTAAGTACAGTGAGCAACTCCCCCATCCGCCCACTGTAAAGAAAACTTAGTTCCCGCTGCCCTTTGCAAATATCCTTCACCCCGCAAAGCCCTGCAATATTTATATTGCCCCGCACATGCACCCGCTTCGCTTTGGTATCCGCCAGCGCCTCCACACTGTCACAGGCAATAATCTTCCCCTCCCTGATTACGGCTGCCCTGCTGCAATATTGCTGCACTTCCGTAAGAATATGGCTGGAAAGAAAAATTGTCATCCCGGCAGCATTTTTCTCCCTGAGTATCCCGAAGAATTCCCGCTGCATAAGCGGGTCAAGCCCACTTGTCGGCTCATCCAGGATACACAGGCGCGGAGAGTGCTGCAAGGCACACACGATACCAAGCTTCTTTCGGTTGCCAAAGGAAAGTTCCCGCACCTTTTTACCCCGGTCAAGCTCCAAGCGCCCGCAAAGTTCTTCCGCTTCCCCTTTGCAATCCTTCCCGCGCAGTTTTGCCGAAAGCTCGATTACTTCCCCCACTTTCATACCCGGATAAAAAATTGCCTCCGATGGCAAATATCCCGTTTCTTCCAAAATTTTCCTATTTTCTGTTTGGATATCTTTCCCAAATATTTCCACCTTTCCGGCATCCGCCTTGATCAGACCAATAAGCGTGCGGATTGTGGTACTTTTTCCAGCTCCGTTCGGTCCGATAAACCCGAAAAATTCCCCCTCTCCCACACGGAGAGTAAGCCCGTCTATCCCCCTTGCTTTCCCGTAGGACTTTGTAAGCCCCGAAACCATAATCGCCTCCAAATTACCCTCCTTTTATCCGCTCCTGCTGCCTTTGCGGAATAAATTATAAGTTTCTACCTTCCATTATAAATCCTCCCACCATTTTAGGAAAGCCCCAATTAATTACTTTCTTTGTATATTCTGTACAACCACACACAAAAAAGCGCCGCCAGGTTTTACCCGCGCGGCACCAATCCACTATTTCTTTAACTCCCTTACCCTCTTCTCATACTCTGCCAAAAGTTTTTTCGCACTATGAACAATTTCCTCTATCATAAAAATCTGCGCCTCATCACATCCTGAAAGCTGGTCGTCAATCTGCTTTACCAACACGCCGCGCGTCTTCCCATTTGTGTTCACCTGCTCCATCAAGAGAACATCCGGTGTCACGCCCAATGTTTCCGCTATATTAATCAAAACCGGCAAACTGAATTTTGTTTTCCCATTTTCAATATTGCTCATATGTGCCACGGAAACGCCTATTTCCTTCGCTACCTTTTCCTGTGACAACTTCCTGTCATCGCGTATCCGCCTTATCCGTTTTCCCAACTTCACATAGTTTATCTCCATATCTACCTCCAATAATTCATTCTATTGGGTAGTATGATTCAAATACATAAACCGCATCCTTATATTTTCATTCCGCATAAACCATATGTGAAGAAATCATAAATTTAATCTATCAAAGAAGTCCCCCTGAATCTAAGCCATAATATGAAAGCGGTGGATAAGGGGAAACTTCTGCTGCGAAAGCAGCATGGGGATATAAAGTTTTCTTTGACTAACTGGAAAAGATAACCGACCGGGTCGATGTGCTGCCTTACGGCATTTTTTTCTACATGGGGCTTCACATAAAAAAACTGCTGCAAAATAACAATAACCGTTATTTTGCAGCAGCCACATTTTCTAAAAACCAGCCTTTACAGCTCCTTTGCCCCCACCTCGGCAAGACTCTTTGTCAGACCTGCCAGTCCCTGGATCTCGGACGGGATAATAATCTTTGTCGCTTTGCCGTCCGCAGCTTTCGCGAATGCTTCAAGGCTCTTTAACTGGATAACAGCCTTGCTAGGACTCGCCTCGTTGACCATGCGGATACCCTCCGCATTTGCCTTCTGTACGGCAAGAATCGCCTGCGCCTGACCTTCTGCCTCACGGATTGTAGCCTCTTTCTTAGCCTCCGCGCGGAGAATAGCCGCCTCCTTTTCCGCTTCCGCCTCAAGGATCGCTGACTCTTTCTTCCCCTCTGCCACAAGGATGGTCGATTTCTTCTCGCCCTCCGCCTTTAAAATCGCTTCGCGGCGCTCGCGCTCCGCCTTCATCTGTTTCTCCATCGCATCCTGGATCGCAGCAGGCGGGATAATATTTTTAAGCTCAACGCGGTTGACCTTGATCCCCCACGGGTCAGTAGCCTGGTCAAGGGAAACCCTCATTTTCGTATTGATAATTTCTCTTGATGTAAGCGTCTGGTCAAGTTCAAGATCACCGATAATATTACGCAGCGTTGTCGCCGTCAGGTTCTCAATCGCCATGATCGGATGCTCCACACCGTAAGCATAGAGTTTTGAATCCGTAATCTGGAAAAAAACCACGGTATCAATGCGCATCGTCACATTATCCTTCGTGATAACCGGCTGAGGGGCAAAATCCACAACCTGCTCCTTTAGCAGAACTTTCTTGGCAACCTTATCGATGAATGGCACCTTAAAATGGATGCCGACACTCCAAGTTCCCTGGTACGCGCCAAGACGCTCCACAACATACGCCTGTGCCTGCGGCACAATCTTGATACACGATGACAAAATCAATAAAATGACAATGACAAACGCGATCGCCACATATCCTCCTATTGGCATAAAACCCTCCTTCTTGCCTTATCGGCATAAATATAATGTACCAATCTTACCATATCCCCTAAAAAACTGCAATATCCTAACAGGATTTTCCTTGTGTTTACTACACCGGTAGTAATCATCCGATATTTTCCTTATCGACGGACAAAACAGAAACCTCCTTATCCGCCCCAATCGGCTCCACAATCAGTTTCACACCGCGCACTTCCCTTACGAGAACCCGCTCCCCCGCAGGGATTGTCACGGAATCTTCAACCGAGCGCGCAGACCACTCAAGACCGTTTAATATCGCTGTCCCGCTCGCATTGAGATTGTCGATAAGCTCCGTCACTTTCGCCTCCCTGCCCGCGATATCCTCGACATTTGTTTTCAGGCGCTTCGCGTTGAATTTGCGCATCGCTACAGGCCGCATAAAATACAAAAGCAGGAACGAAACAATCAGGAAAACAACCATCTGCACCACCCACATATCCAAAAACAGTGATACCAAAAGCGCTATAAGCGCGCCGCCGGCAAACCAGATGGTAAAAAGCCCCGTTGTCACCGCCTCAAATACAATAAGCACGACAAATAACGCAAGCCATATGATGGACCACATCCAGGATTCCCCCTCTCTAAAAAAACTAAGTTTATTGTACCCGATTATAGAAGAGTTTGCAAGGAAATCATAAAAAAATATATCGTCAAAACCATAATCTTAAAAGCAGCCCCTAAATCACCATCCCGGCAGCCTTTTCATATAATATACCGACGGACATATGGCCTTGCCCAGGAATCCGCCAGCATCTTATAAATCCTTTAAAGGAGGCATATATGGCTACTTTTTATAATCAAGCCACTCTTTCCTACAATGGCAATACCACAACCTCGAACATCACAACGGGCGAGCTTGTGGAAGTGCTTTCCGCAAAAAAGCACGCCGTCCTGCCCGATTACGTCGCAGGAGACGCGGCAACTTATATCGTCACCATTGTAAACTCCGGCACCGTGCCTTTTACCGACCTGACCTTGACGGACGATCTCGGGGCATACACAAACACCGGGCGCACCCTCGTACCGCTGACCTATGTGAACGGCTCCCTCAAATACTATATCAACGGCATATTGCAGGCTACTCCCGCAATCACTGCGGCAGATAACCTTACCGTAACCGGAATTTCAGTTCCGGCAAACGGGAACGCCGCCGTCGTTTACCAGACTGCGATAAACCAGTTTGCACCTCTCGCAAGCGGCAGCAGCATCACCAACACCGCAAGGATAAGCGGCGCGAACCTGACCAACGACCTGCTTGCCACGGAACAGATCACCGCGGCGGACACCGCAATGTTAACAATCAGCAAATCCGTATCCCCGACCACTGTTTCCGAGAACGGCCAACTGACCTACACCTTCGTGATCCAAAACAACGGGAACACACCGGCAACCGCAGCGGACACCGTTGTTGTCACGGACACATTCAACCCAGTCCTCGACCCGATCACTGTCACCTTTAACGGCACGGCGTGGACGGCACCGACAAACTATACTTACGACAAAACAACCGGCGCATTTGCAAGCGTTGCCGGACAGATCACTGTCCCGGCTGCAACCTACACCCGCGACCCTGTGACCGAGAGCCTTATTATCAATCCTGGCGTAAGTGTCCTGACAATCAGCGGGACGGTCTGAAAAATACCATGTCAAATATCGTAATGCAACGGCTGCCACAGTTATGTGGCAGCCAGAAACAGCCCCGACTAAGTCGCCACAGCTTATTTTACTTCCCCTATCTTGAAATGGAATGTTCCTCCCTGTAATGTCCCGGTGTCACCCCCGTTTTTTCCTTAAACTGCCTGCAAAAATGTTCGTTCCCGTGGTACCCGCACGCAAGCGCAATATCCGATACCGGCTTGTCCGTACATTCTAACATATTCTGCGCGTACTGGATACGGCTCATAATCACATCGTTCATACAGGTTACATGGAATGTTTCCTTGTACATTGTGTGCAGGCGGCTCTCACTCAAAAATACCATGTCCGCCATCCTCCGCACCGTCCAGTCCTTCTCCGGATGCAGGTAAATCTCGGAGCGCAGGCGCACAAGCTTGGAATCCACATGCGCCGCACCCGCATCCACACTGGAATCATGGAGTTTATAAACCAGCAGATCCATCAGCGCGCTTATCGACTTCTCCCGCTCCGCGTAATCCGCAATATTCTCATATGCCAACAGCCGCATTATCTCCCTGACTGCATCCGAGTTAATCAGCTTGACCGGACGCGCAAGCGGCACATAAGGTTCCTTTAACTTTGGATCATCCGAAAGGAACTGTATCCATTCCTCATGGTGATAGTCCACCCCGCGCGCCTCGTACACAATCGGGGTCATCGGAGGATAGAGCACACAGATATTCTTCTCGTACTCCGTAAGCCGCCCCCCCACAAGAACGGCGGACGGCGTTTTAAGTACCAAAAACATCCATACCGGCACGCCCGATACCATCTCCACTTTATGATCCGCCCCAAAGCAGGAGTCTACTACAACATATTTTATTTGGTACATATCGTTTTCCCCGCCTTACCGTAAAATCATGCAATACCCGCAATTGCCCTGTATACTATGTCAGCAATCAGTTTTGCCCCCTCCGGACCCGGGTGCAGGTGATCCGCCTGGTAGGCTCCCCGCAACCACTCATCTCCCTTTTCCCGGAACGCCCCGTACAAATCAAACATAATAACATCCGGATTCCTCCGCACAATCTCATCAATTTTCTCCAAAATAACATCAAGATACTTCTGCTGGTGCTTTGGCCAGATACAGTCAAGAACCGGAGTCGGACGGCCGACATAGATTGCCGCCTTTGGATTAGCCTGGCGGATATCATTAAGAATGCGCTCGTAGTGGCCGATAAAATTCTCCCTCTTAGAAAAAATATTGCCCCACGGGTCAATAGCACTCCCATCGTCAAGCATCCCGTCCTGCGCGTCATTCGTGCCGAGCAAAAGCACATAGATATCCCCTTTTTCTGCAATTCCCTGCGCGTACCGCTCCGTGCGCACATACGGCAGCCCCATCACCCTGCCGTCGGGCAAAAGCTCGTCCGTCACACAGTGCGCCGACACACCTGCGTTAAATACCAAAAAACCATCCCCCAGCGCACGCTGCAGCAAACAGGGATAACTCTCCCCCTCTAACAGTCCAAAACCCTCCGTAATACTGTCGCCAAGACATACAATTTTACACTTTTGTTGTTCCGGCATTCTTTTTCCCCTTCCCTCCACTTAATTTCTCAGTTAAAACCTAAAAACTGATAATGAATCTCCCCTTTCATCTCCAATATTATACCATTTTCCCTATTTTAAGTCAATTTTTCCCGATTAAAAAACTGGCTTTAAATTTTTTCCACTTTCCCTTGCATTCTCCTGGCACATGCGCTATAATAGCCTCGTTTTAAACAACGGGGAGCTGGATGAATCCGGCTGAGAGGAAACTTATAAAGTTTCGACCCGCAAACCTGATTTGGGTAATGCCAACGTAGGGATTATTGTTCGAGCTAAGTTGGGCGCACCTGCGCCCTTTTTTACTTAGAGCATGCACTTTTTGCTTTTCCTGACGCGCTGCCCGGATTTTGACCTTCGGAACTGCCGTGTCAACTCCTGCTGCCACAGACTGTTCCGCCAATCACCTATTTAAAAGAATGGAGGACACTATGAAACGCAACCAAACCGTCTACAGACTTTCCCTCGCAGGACTTTTCACCGCGCTCGCCGTGGTCGGCAGCTTTATCAGTATCCCGGTCGGTGGAAGCAAATGCGCCCCGGTCCAGCATATGGTCAATATCTTTGGCGCAGTGCTGTTAGGACCCTTTTATAACGTTGGCATCGCTTTTACCGCCAGCCTCCTGCGAAATCTCCTAGGGCTTGGCAGTCTTATGGCATTCCCCGGCAGTATGCTTGGCGCACTCTGCTGCGGGCTTGCACACCGCTTCTTTAAAAGGCTTTCTCTAACCTGCCTCGCGGAAGCATTGGGCACCAGCCTGCTCGGGGGGCTTGCCGCATATCCGGTAGCAAAACTACTGATGCACCTGAATGTCGCGGGCACTTTCGTCTATGTAGTTCCGTTCTTCCTCTCGACGGCAGTGGGGAGCGCACTTGCCTTTTTTGTGCTCGCCGCACTGAAAAAATGCGGTATTCTCCCGCATATCCCGGTGATACCGGGCAAATAACGGCTTATATTATCAACCGATCAAGCGTCGGAAAGGAGGCATTTTATGCAACAACCAGATTTTACCAATTTAGAAGCAGCATCTGCCCCTGATCTTACAAAAGCTGATGCAACGGCTCTTTCTGGAATGCAATCCGCTGCGGACACTGACACACAAAAAACGGAAAATGCGACACTCCCCATACCTGAAACGGATAACATCCCCGAGAGGATACATGCTTCGAACGCTCCCGAGCGGGTCTTTGCATCAATGAAAAGACTCTGCGAGAAAGCGCCCCGCATCCACTGCCTGACCAACGCCGTCACAATGAACGACATTGCAAATATTTTGCTCGCCATCGGCGGGAGCGCCATTATGGCACAGGCTAAGGAGGAGGCAGCACAGATTACAGCGCTCTGCGAAGCGACACTCCTCAATACCGGCACACCATCGGACAATAAGTTTATTTCCCAGCTCCTTGCCGGCGAGGAAGCAAATAGGCTTTGCCATCCGCTTGTGCTCGACCCGGTAGGTGTCGGAGCCAGCACATACCGCCGGGAAAATATCAAAAAACTGCTCACCCATATCCGACCAAACTTGATCCGCTGCAACCTGGAGGAAGCTGTAACCCTGCTTTCCATTGTTAGTGCAAAAGCGCAGCTTGAAGATGCTGCCGCTGCCATTCCAGCCTCTTTTTGCAAAATCTGCCATGGCGGAGTGGAAAGCGGGGTTGAGGCTGATGTCACTGTACGCGCAGAAACCGCAAAAAAACTCGCATCAGCCTTCCGGACAACAGTGCTTGTTTCCGGGAGCACCGACGCTGTTTCAGATGGTGTACACACCGCGCTAATCACGGGCGGTGATTCCCGCATCACGCGCATCACCGGGAGCGGCTGCATGCTCTCCGCCATCTGTGCCGCACTGCTTTCTGTCAGCGAAAGCCCTTATGAGGCAGCGCTCGATGCCTCCATACTCTGGAAACAGGCTGCGGAATGTGCCGGTCAGAAAACCGACTTAGAATCTGCCGGGATGGGAAGTTTCCACCGTTTTTTATTTGATGCCGCCACAAATCTTGGCTGCCTGAAAATCTGATTAAAACTCTTTTGTTCTCGGAACGGAGGATTACTATGAACATTTCAAAAAACATGCTTCGCCTCTATGCCGTTTCCGACCGCAGTTGGCTGAAGGACAATAAGGATTTGCGCGATATCCTCCCGCTGCTTTTTGAAAACGGCGTAACCCTTTTCCAGCTCAGGGAAAAACATCTGGCACGGGAGGCTTTTATTAAGGAAGCGCTGGAACTAAAGGAAATCTGCCGCCGTTACCACATCCCGCTTATTATCAACGACGCGGTTGATATCGCCAAGGAAATCGGCGCGGATGGCGTGCATGTCGGGCTTTCTGACATGGATATCAAAAAAGCCCGCGAAATCCTTGGGTCCGGTGCAATTATCGGCGCAAGCGCGCATAATACCGCCGAGGCACTCGCCGCACAAGCAGCCGGAGCGGACTATATTGGCTGCGGTGCAGTATTTAAAACCGGCACCAAAACCGATGCCACGGCACTTTCCCACAGTGAGCTCGCTTCCATATGCAAAGCAGTCCGGATTCCGGCAGTTGCAATCGGCGGTATCACAGAGGAAAACCTGCCTCTGTTAAATGGCAGCGGGATAGCCGGAGCCGCCGTAATCAGCGCGCTCTTCGCACAGGATGATATCGGCGCAGCCACAAAACGCCTGCGCCAACTTGCGGATATGCTCTGACAAAATCTGATTCAAGAAATTATCCCGCGTTCCAATTACGCAGAAAAGAGGGTTTTATGTATACTGCATTAACAATCGCCGGAAGTGATCCCAGCGGAGGTGCCGGTATCCAGGCCGATATCAAAACCATGACCGCACACGGCGTTTATGCCATGAGCGCGGTCACCGCCTTGACCGCCCAAAATACAACCGGGGTCTATGATATTATGGAAGTTACCGCACCGTTTCTTGCCGGGCAGCTTGACTGTATTTTTACCGATATTTTTCCGGATGCGGTTAAAATCGGGATGACCTCATCCCCAGAACTAATCGATGTCATCGCTGACAAACTGGAAGAATATCGGGCAGTGCATATCGTGGTAGACCCAGTAATGGTTTCAACCAGTGGCGCGCGCCTGATAGGGGAGGATGCCATCGGCACGCTTACAAAGAAACTTATCCCCCTCGCAGAATTAATCACACCAAACATCCCGGAAGCACAAGTTCTTACCGGGCGTGGCATTATTACCGCCGAAGATATGGAACGGGCAGCAAAATCGATGCAGGAGCGTTTTGGCTGCAATGTTTTAGTCAAGGGTGGTCATCAGACAAATACTGCGAACGACGTGCTCTGTTTAAACGGGCAGCTCCTCTGGTTTTGCGGGCAGCATATCAACAACCCGAACACACACGGAACAGGCTGCACCTTATCAAGCGCTATTGCAAGCAACCTCGCCATGGGGCAAAGCCTTAGCAAAGCTGTTCAAAATGCCAAGGATTACCTTTCCGGCGCTCTTGCCGATATGCTTGACTTAGGGGCGGGTTCCGGTCCACTCAACCATATGTACCAGCTTACCAAGTAAGTCAAGGGAAACTATATCGGGTAAATTATTATATAGGGCAAAAACTTCTTATTATTCGGTATCGAAGGAGGAAAAAAATGTCAGAAACTTATACTACACAGATGGATGCCGCAAGGCGGGGAATCCTGACACCCCAGATAAAAACAGTCGCAGAGAAAGAACATATTGAGGAAAGCCGTCTGATGCAACTTGTTGCAGAGGGCAAGGTTGCAATCTGCGCAAACAAAAATCACAAATGCCTGAACCCCGAGGGTGTGGGCAGTATGCTGCGCACTAAAATCAACGTCAACCTCGGCGTTTCGCGCGACTGCAAGGATTATGATATCGAGATGGAAAAGGTGATGAGCGCAGTAAATCTTGGCGCGGAAGCGATTATGGATCTCTCAAGCCACGGAGACACCGGACCCTTCCGCAGAAAATTAACCAGTGAGTGCCCGGTAATGATTGGCACCGTGCCAGTCTATGACAGCGTTATCCACTACCAGCGCGACCTGTCCACTTTAACCGCAAAGGATTTTATCGATGTTGTCCGGATGCATGCGGAGGATGGCGTTGATTTTGTCACATTGCACTGTGGTATCACAAGAAAGACCATCGAGCAGATCCGAACCCACAAGCGCAAAATGAATATTGTCAGCCGAGGCGGGAGCCTTGTCTTTGCGTGGATGAGCATGACCGGACAGGAAAACCCGTTCTATGAGTACTTTGATGAGATTCTTGCCATCTGTGAGGAGTATGATGTTACAATCTCCCTGGGTGATGCATGCCGCCCGGGATGTTTAGCCGATGCGACCGATGTATGCCAGATTGAGGAGCTAGTCCGCCTCGGTGAACTGACAAAGCGCGCTTGGGCGCACAATGTCCAGGTTATGGTGGAAGGTCCCGGCCATGTCCCGCTTGACCAGGTTGCCGCCAATATGCAAATCCAAAAAACTATCTGCATGGGTGCACCATTCTATGTTTTAGGACCGCTTGTAACTGATATCGCACCGGGCTACGACCATATCACCGCCGCCATCGGTGGGGCAGTCGCGGCAATGAACGGCGCGGCATTCCTCTGCTATGTCACCCCGGCGGAACATCTGGCACTGCCAAATGTCGAGGACGTGAAACAGGGAATTATCGCCTCCAAAATTGCGGCGCACGCCGCCGATATTGCCAAGGGAATTCCCGGCGCAAGGGATCGCGACGATGCCATGGCGGACGCGAGGAGGAATCTCGACTGGGATGCACAGTTTGCATGTGCGCTTGATAAGGAAACAGCAAAACAGATCCGCGACAGCCGCAAGCCGGAGGACGACCATGCGGACACTTGCAGCATGTGCGGCAAATTCTGTGCGGTTCGCAGCATGAACAAGGCACTTTCCGGGGAATATATTGATATTTTATAACCCCAGAACTTACTGCCGCCAAAACAGTTCGATACCATTCCTGTTTTGGCGGCAGTAAAAAGTAATTTCCCTATGCTGCTCTCGCATGTCAGATAGAGCATGTGCCACCCGATACAATTGACAGGTTAAATCCAGTTCTTTACAGATAGATTGATGACTCCTGCCCATCCTGTCTGGCTTCACCCTATAATCTTAGATTTCCTTCCATAACCTCGTAATCCACCACACGTTCCTCCCCATTTTTCAAAAGAATCCGCACAGGACCGTAAGTTCCGCAGCCCGCCTTATCCGTGTAGGCAATCGAGCGAACCGGGAAGATTTCTTCTTTGGTAAACGGTTCTTCATCCTCCTTTGTAATCACCTGCGAAATCATCACATATGGCTCACAGCCGCCATACTGCTTTTTCTTTTCCGCCTGCGCATATACCACAATGGAATCCTTCGAATCCGGGTTTGTGCCCGTGCTGTAAATAATTCCCAAATCATCCCATCCGTCATATATGGTCATTGCAAGCTGGCGCGGTGTTCCCACTGCATCCTTGCCGGTAAGCACAATGGCTCTGGCACTGCCCTCCCGGTATTCCCTTACCGTAGTCCCATTGTCCGGAAAGCCATAAGCGCCGAGCGTAAAACGGACAGGACGGCGGAACAGCTTCATTTTATCCACGCGGACAATCCCGCAGGAAACCGGGAAATCTGCCAGGAAAAGCCCCTGAATCCAGTGTGTTTCGGTATTCAGCCGATAATCAAAATACTGCCTGCGGTATAAGATGCCGTCCTTTACACCGCCCCAGAAAGTCGCATTGGCAAGGGATACTTTATTGTAAGTTAAATCCTTTAACACATACTGCTGGGATTCAACCTCACCAACCGATGCCGACGGTGCCAAATCCTTAGGTACACCAAGTTCTGTTTCCTTCTGCCTCAGTTCCCATCCTGCCCGCTTAACCGCCTCTTCTACCGGGACAATTATTCCCTGCGGCGTTGCTTCCCACGGATACTTTGTATTAAAACAGAGCTTCGAATAATTCCACATCCCATGTTTGTCCCCGACATTCTTCACGATCTTCCCGGTGCGCAAAATGGTTTCCCCGCTTGCCTTATGGTTCGTAAAACAGAGCGCTGGACCGTCAAGTGCCGTTTCTTTCACTTCATTTACTTCCAGTTTTTCCCAGTTCCCGTTATTTTCCTTTTCCGTCCAGAACGGATGATTCTCTGGCAAGTGCAGGCACAAGAACGCTTTCCCCATCCAAAACGGCGACTCCGCGCAGGAATACCCCTGCACAAGCGGGGAAAACTGCCCGTAAAAGCCCATGGTCGGGATTCCCCCAACAGAAAAATCATCTCGCGATAAAAACTGCATCAGCGCCCCGGACGCAATGCGCCTTGCACATCCCGCATCCACACGGGGATGGGACAGCATCAGATTGCCGTCGAACGGGCTTGTGCTTGCAAAGCGGTAAATACAGCTTCTGCCCCACATATTGGTAAATCCGTCCGCATCAAAGAAGTCGGGATAAGTTTCCATCAGGCAGTTAGAGTACTCCTCAAATTTTTTTGCGAGGAACGGCTCATTTTCATAGCCGTACCACAGATTCCAGAGCGGCGCATAGAAATTAAATGCCCAGCAGGAATAATAGTCAAAACTCTGCCCGTCGCGGTACCAGCCATCCCCCACATAATAATCAAGAATGGCTTGCGCATGGTCAAGCATAATTTCATGGTCAATCGGATAGCCTTCCATATGCAGAAACGCCAGGTCAAGCATATTGAACATTCTCCAGTTCTGCGGCACGGTATTCGCGTGCGCAAAGCTTGTGAGAAATGCCGCAACCACGTCCTTTTCCTCTTTTGTAAAATTCTCCCAAATCACATCCCTGCTTGCCCAAAGCCCAATCACAAGCGCGCAGGTTTCCACCGTCTGCTGAAATGCGCGGAAAGGATCGGAATGCCCGGTAATCTCCTGCAATTCCTCATAATTGCCGACACATTGCGCATCGCCCGGCGTGCAGGAGCGCAAAATCTGATTTTTATAATATTCCTTTAACTTGTAGCCGTTAAGCTCAAGTTCCGGCTTAATAGAAAGCAGCGGCGCAGCAATAAAAAATGATCTTGTCAGCCCCTCGAACATCTCCGCCTTGCGCTCCGCAAGCGGCGACTCCCCCGCCTCATTCAGATGCGGGTATGTAATCTTTGTTTCCTGCCGCGGCACGACCACCGGGTCATCGAAACTCTTAATATGCTGGAAAATCCCCCTAAGCATATACTCCCCCGCCTCAATCCAACTCTCCCTCGTAAGCCCCGTATATGGGCTAAGCGTAAAATCCATATGTCGCGGTTTAAAACCCATCGCAATCCCCTCCATCTCAAAATAATATGCCCGCACCACAAAGCCAATTTCTTTATCCCCGGCAAAACCACCCATCCCCTCCTGCAAAGCCAGCCATTGTCACCGCCTCCCCCCTTCCCCATCCTAACACCCCTTTCACATTTATTTACCACAAGAACAATTCCTGCCCCGTCAATTTCCAGATCGCCTCGATAAAGAAATAATCCCCGTAAATAATAGTAAATTCATGTTCCTTATCATGGTACGCCGCAGTGCATTTCTGCACAATTGCATCTGTTTCAAGTGACCAGTCGCAGCGCTTTTCATAGAGAGCATAAAGCAGTTTAAGCGCAGACTTATGGTACAGGTTCTCCTCGCCCCCGCCGATGGACTTCGCAATTTCAAGCATACCGCAAGCCGCAATTGCAGCCGCCGTGGAATCCTCAAAAGCACAACTTTCCGGCTGGCAGAAATCCACAGGAATCAGTCCGCTTTCCGGAATATTTGAGATAAAATAATCCGCAATCCGCCTCGCACACTCCAGATATTTTTCCTTTTTCGTGTGACGGTAGCTAAGTGCAAAACCATAGACCGCCCACGCCTGCCCGCGCGTCCAAGAGGATCCATGCGCGTAGCCCTGCCCGCCGACGGAGCGCAGAAACTCTCCCGTATAAGGGTCAAATTCCCCGATATGGATTACCGAACCATCCTCCCTTATAAAATGCTTCATTACCGTATCTGCATGTTTTACCGCAATATGATAGAATCTTGGGTCGTTGGTCTTCTCTGCAGCCCAATATAAAAGCGGTAAATTCATCATACAGTCAATAATCGCAATGCCCGCATTCTCCCCGCGCTTTTCCTTATTGCCCCAATCATTCCATGCGCGGATAAAATCACCCGCAGGATTAAAACGCCCCGCCATATTGCAGGCAGCAAGCAAAGTGCGCTTAAACGATTCCTCACTGCCCGTCTCGCGGTAATTTGCCCCGGAAGTCAACAGCCAGCGGAACCCGCTGTCATGATCCATATCCTCCGGACTCATCAGCGTAGCGTCCAATTTCTTTTCAAGCTCCAAAGCACTCTCCAGGTACATCCCATCCTTTGTCACATGGTAGAGCTGCCAGAGCATCCCGCCCCAGAACCCGTTCGTCCACCATGAAATATTATTCGTCCAGTCATCAAACACACCGTCCTTTGAAGTATACGGCACCTTATGTACACTGCGCCCCGCCACCACAGGCATCTTCGCCCTGATCTTCGCCTCGGCTTCCTGAATCCAATTCTTTTCCATATTTTATTCCCTCCGTAATAATAGTTTTTGCATCCCCTGCATGTTCTAAGTTTAGCGCATTGACATTCAAATCGTAATATCGTATACTATCCAAAAACTAACCAATCCTGTTTTACAGGATTTTTCCCGCTTTGCAGGATTTTTCCTGTAATTAAAATATAAACCCTTTAACTATATCCCCAAGGAGGCCAACCATGTTCCACGTTATGCGCGGCGGCTGTGCGACACGCCATCCCTACCCCTTTAACCTCTCGAGAATGCACGGAATCAAAAACTATGTCCTATTACTCCTGCACTCTGCTGCCCATTTCCAGATAGACGGCAGGGATATGGATGCCACTCCAGGCCATGCCATCCTGATTGCACCGCATACCCCATACTGCTATTATAACCTGTCGGGCGAATATATGGACGACTGGCTGCATTTTGAATACTCACCCGATGCCACAGAACACATAAATGAAAAGCCCGACACACCTGATTGCGGCAGCACAGAAAGCCATTATGACCCAGCAGGAAATATCAGCCACACTAAAAACGATATCCCAACGGACAACATAACATTTTCTGTACTCCCACCTACAAATCAACTCTTTCCGGTGCGCAATATGGAATTCTATTCCTCCCTGATCCGCCAGCTTTTGTGGGAGAAATCCTTCGCGCTGCCAGGCTGCCAGGAGCAGAATATGGATGCACTTTTTCTTGTCCTGTTTAACCACCTGTGCTATGACAGTGCGCACCCGCAGCCGCTCCTTCCCCCACTCCCATTTGAGGAAAAACTGCGCAAAGTCCGCTCAAAAATGGAAGATTCCCCGCAGAAAGAACACAGCATTGCCCTGTACGCACAGGAACTGAAAATAAGTGAATCCTATTTTCAACACCTTTACCGGAAACTATTTGGAATTTCTTTCCAAAAAGATATAATTAAACTTCGCGTAGAACATTCTATGGAACTGTTAGACCACACAGACCTCACCATTGACCAACTTGTCGAACTGTGCGGTTATCGCAGTGAAGTACACTTTTATCGCCAGTTTAAAGCCGTTACCGGCTACACCCCCGCACAGTACCGCCGTCAATGCGGACAGGGAATAAGCCTGACTAAGAATTAGGAAGGAATACTGTGGAAAATAATGCAGATGAACTTAATTTTCACTATAACTATTCACGCTGGGAACATCATAGGTAAACACGATCATTTTCTCTAATATAAAATCCTCCATTCCCCGAACGTAAAACTTCTCGGAATGGAAGATTTTATGTAAAATATATTTATTTACTGTTATCAGTACTGACTGTCCGCCGTCCACTCCAATATGCCAGAAAGCCACAGGTATGAAACTTTATGTGCAAAAACGGAAATTATTCAAACTATTCAAACTGGGCATTAAAAAGCCTGTAATATCCTCCTTTTAAGTTCATCAAATATTCATGTGTTCCTTCTTCAAGGATTTTTCCATGATCCATATATATGATTTTATCGCATGCAGTAACGGAAGACAGCCGATGTGAAACAAAAATAACTGTTTTTTCTTTTAAATTTTCGAATACAATATCGTAAAACTTCCTTTCAAAAAACACATCCATCGCGGCAGTTGGCTCATCCATAATAACAATATCACTGTCTTTATAAAAAACCCTGGCCAGTGCCAGACGTTGTAACAAACCTCCCGAAAAAAGAATTCCGCTCTCATCAAGTTCCTTTGTTAGCTGCACATCTAAATCATTTATGCAATCGGACAACCCAGCCCTATTTAAAGCATAGGCCAACCTGTCTTCATCCACTTCATCTCCCATACATACATTATTTCTGATTGATGTCGAATATATATTAAAATTCTGAAAGGCAGTAGCAAATTGTGACCTATACGCGGATATATCAAAATCCCTTATATCAATCCCATTCTGTAAAATCTCTCCGGATGCTGCGTCATAAAAACGCAGCAATAGTTTAATCAACGTAGATTTTCCAGAACCATTACTCCCAACAATCGCCACCTTGTTTCCCTTCTGGATAGAAAAATCAATCTCTGACAATCCCAGTGTTCCATCGGGGTAAAAAAAAGTAACCTTATTAGCCGATAATGTCTGCATACTGCCAACCGGACAAGCTTCGACGGCAGTTTCTATATCACATTGAATTTTATCAATATTGCGAATTCTTTCAGTAAACCTTCCATTTTTCAAAAAATCCGATATAACGCCTGTCAAATCGTCCAGTTTCAGCCGAATCTGAGCGCCGGCATTAATTGCTATAACAAATTCAGAAATCGTCAGTTTACCAAACACCAGAACGGCAATACTTAGATACAAGGGTATAAAAAAGTCAATGCAGAAAGCATTACAAAACATTCTCTGGAAAAAGGACAGGTTAGCAATCCTCTTTCCGCCGCGCGCCGCAAGCTCTTCCTTATCCTTTACCGCAGCTTTATAATCTGCCAGAAAAATATCATGTACATTACTTAATCTGTTATCCTTGGCATATTCCGGCAGATACAGAAGACGGCGCAGCAGGGATAAGCTCTTGTCCTTTATTTTCATATGCTCATCATATTGAGCTACTCTTTTTGACCGGGCATTTGTAAGAAAGACTCCGACCCCAAAAGAAACCACACATATCATAAATACAAACCAACTGGCATGAATGGTTCCAAGGATTATCAGGCATGTGGTAATCAGGCATTCAAACCCGCAAAACAAATTATCAGTTATCGCAAACGGCAGTGTAGCAATTTCCTCATTTGCCAAAGTAACTGTAGTATAAATATCTGCCGAATCGTAATTTATCATATCTGCACTTTGCAGCTTATCAAAAAGATTATGCTGCAACCGACTGACAATTCGCTCTCTGTGGATGGGTTTGAATATATTATTATAATAAGCCTGCAATGCAAATGCAGCCGCAAAAAAACCTATGCTGAATAACAAAAAAAGAAGAATAAATTTGAGCTCTTTCTTGTTTTCAACACAATATAAAACACCCCCAAGCAAATATACATATAAAAATGAGTTACATATTGCGGATACCATTCGAACGAACAAGGTAAACCCGACATATCTGCCATCCACATGGCATACTGTTTTCATTATATAAAAGTTATTTTTTATGATTTTCTTGATGTTTAAAATATTTGTTTTCATATATTTTGTCCCTTATACATATTACTTTGCTCATTATACATTCTCGAATAAAGCCCTTCTTTTTTCATTAACTGGTCATGATTTCCCTGCTCAACAATCCTGCCATGTTCAAAGACTAAAATCCGGTCAACCAGTTTTGTTGTTGAGAGCTTGTGGGAGATAAATATTAAAGTGCGATTGGTATCTTTCAGTGCAGAGAGTAATAGCTGATTTATGTTCCTTTCTGTAAGGGCATCCAGAGCACTGGTCGGTTCGTCCAAAATCACAACCGGAAATTTATTTGCAACCACACGAGCCAATGCCAGTCTTTGACGTTCTCCACCAGACAGTTCCAACCCCTTATCGTTTATTTCTTTCCCAACCACAAGGTTTATATCATTGATTCGATCTGCAAGTCCTACCTTTATAATCGCATCCTTTATATCAGCATCTGCAACGCAACCATTTATCGATACATTGTCCCGTATGGACACTGGATAAATCTGATAATCCTGGCATACCACTCCGAAAAATGACTTCAATTCCCGCCTTCCATACGCATTTATATCTGTGCCATTCAGCAAAATCCTGCCATTGCTGCAGGAAATAAGATTTACCAGCAGCGAAACAAATGTTGTTTTTCCTGCACCGTTTTCACCGACCATTGCAATTTTTTCTCCGCTCCGGATATCTACAGACACATCCGCAAGCGCCAAAACGCCCTCTGAATTCCCAGGATACTGATATTGCACATGGTCAAATACAATATGAAACTCATTTGTTTTATCAAGCTTTTTTCCCTCTCTTACCTGATCTTCTTCCTGCGATATATAGTCTATATAATCACTTATGTATAGCGATGCAGATTTTAATTCAAGCATTGTATCTAACATCCACTCAACATCCGAACTAAAAATCGTAATTGCCTGAGTTATTCCAATAAAATCTCCCATCAGATATTGTGCACCGCACAACATTCGGATAACAACATACACCAGAGGCAATACCATGGCTATCGCATCACCCAGCAACAACTCTAAAAACGCAATCAATGCAATTTTTTTCCCATTTCTTAGGTATGCATCCTCCGTCTGCATAAAACCTTCCTGATAAATCCCTTTCACAATACGCCCTATTTTTGAAGTTCTTATCTCCGCTGTGTAATTATGCAGATAAAACACACGTTTGGCATATTCCTTTTTTCGGCTAAAGGAAGAAATCTTTTTGTCCAGCTCATATTTAAATTCCGCACTCTTTTCTGCCAAAAAATACGAATACAACAATGGAAAACTTGAAAGAACAATCGCAAATATATCTACATTGATAATATAATACAAAACCATAATAAATGCTTCAAGCAATCCACACACCAAACCAAAAGACTGGTACGCCTGCATTATCATTTCCGACGAGTTTTTAATAATCCTGTTGTACTTATCCAATTCTTCAGGAGAATTTGCTATATCATACGGAATCGAATTTGCTTTCCGCATGATTTTTTCGTTCATATAACAGTCAACTTTCAACTTAAAAATCGGCAGATATATATTCTTGTAGTACTGATTAAACCGGCTAAACAAAATATTAATTACAAACATAAAAACAAGTACTGCCAGAATATGCCCAAAACTGCGTTTCGTTTCCAATCCTGCAAGTATCATTCTAATAAAATGCACTCCATAAAAAACATTCATAAGCTGTTTTACCAGGTTATAAGTAATACATATCAATAGACTTTTTTTATCGATACAAAGTGCTATTTTAATCATGATCTTGATTGAAACAAATAATTTCATCTTCCACACTCCAATTAAAAAGGTAAACATCATATTCCCTGTTCTTTAATAAAGTCGGGGAAATTTCAGAATACGCTCCGCTGCCTCCCCCTATCCCCCTGCTGCTCTCGCATGATGGGACCGATCCCACTCTTATCCCCTAATACAAAGAAGTCCCCACACCACCCACGCAATCATATAGCGCACCGCGGGCTGATCCTCTGATACAAAAAATTTCCCCCTTACCCATCACTTTCGTCTTTATGGCTTAGAAGCGGAGGACTTCTTTGAAAGGTGAATAAAATTGCCTCCAAAATATTTTCTTAATTATAGATTTTATTATAGGCTTTTTATTTAAAAAAAGAAGAATAGAAAATAATTATAATTATTTTATCCGAAAAGAGAACTTTACCTTTGTTGTTCGGAAACTGATTGTTGGGCAGATCATAAAATTAGAAAATAGCACCAAGAAATTTTTAAAATTAAACGTGAAAAAAGGAACTGTTGCAAAATGGCATAATCAATCAATATATAGTATGGATATCCATGACATCTTTACTGTATATTGTGAAATATCTACATTTTGCAACAGCCCTTTTAAATATAATATTCCTTTCTGTTTTATCCCTCGATCGAGATAAACCGTGATTTCTCCTCAATTGGCTTAGCTTCTTTCTTTGGAATCTCCAAATGCAGCACGCCGTCCTCAAACTTCGCACTAATCTCCTCGTGCGTCACATCCCCACCCACATAGAAACTTCGGCTTAAAGTCCCGCAATAGCGTTCCCTGCGGATAAATCTCCCCTTGTTATCCTTCTCTTCGTTCTCCGTATCCGTTGATGCTGTAATGGTCAAATATCCATCCTTCAACTCACCTTTTACGTTCTCCTTCTTAAAACCTGGAAGATTCATCGACACAGTATAACCCCCGTCGTGCTCCTTCACATCCGTCTGCATAAGGTTTCCGGTAAGCTTATCACTCTCAGCAAAGAACGGTGAAACAAAATTTCTCCGGAACGGAAATCCAAAGAAATCATCCAATAAGTTTTCTCCAAATAAAGCAGGTGTCATCATAGGTCATCCTTCCTTTCCATTATATGCATCCTTCTGGATGTTTGCTGTTCTCTTTGTTCTGTATGTAATATAACACATGAATTAGCACTCGTCAATAGAGAGTGCTAACAATTTAGAATTATTTTTGAAAGTTTATAATTCCTTATGATTTTCACCTGATATCTTGATATTTGTGGATTTTAAAATGATTTTTTGATATAATCAAAAGAATTTCAGAATCCGCTCCGCTACTTCCTCATACCCCTATGCTGCTCTTGCATATCGGATGGGGCTTATCCCCCCACCTGACACAATGAATTCCCCCTTACCTACCACCTTCGTCTTTACGACTTAGAAACATGAGGAGCTTCTTTGATAGGTTAAATTGTATTCCAGATCGTTGAAAGATACAAAGGCGAAACCCTACACAGTTTTTATAAGGTTTCGCCCTTAATATATTAAATACGTTTTTGTTTCCCTAAAAACTCCAAAATAGCTGTGCAGCCCATTACCGTGTCCTGAAAAGTTGCCTCAAAATCTCCCGTGTACCATGGGTCTGCCACGTCGCGCCCTATCCCTGCAAAAGAAAGCAGCTTCCGGATCTTATCCTTTTGATCTCCCCCCGCAATACGCTGCATATTGCGTATATTGGCACTATCCATCCCTATCAGGTAATCATATTTTTCATAATCTGCTGCCGTCATCTGCACCGCGCGATGTGGTACAAGAGGAATCCCCTCCTCCCGCAGTTTGTTCACAGTGCCATAATGCGGCGGGTTCCCAATCTCCTCGCGGCTCGTCGCAGCGGAAGAGATGAAAAATAAATCGGACAGACCGCGCTGGTTTACCAGATAGGCGAAATAACTTTCACACATGGTGCTGCGGCAAATATTGCCGTGGCAGACGAAAAGTATCTTAATCATAATAAAATTCCTCCTAATTTGTATTGGTTTACCGTGTCTTGGCAGGCTTTGCAAGGTCTATCCTTTATCCTGAAATATATCCTTACTATATGAAGCAGATGATAGTCCTCTCATAAACCTAGCAAACTCTATAGGACATTCATCAAAATCTTGCATGCTTATCTCATGATGCACATTGTTACAATTATTATTGAAAGCCCCCATAAAATGTCCACAATTCACATATAAAATACCATCTATATAGTTTTTCATTATTTCTTTACATTTCCAACATGACTTTTCTAGTATTGCAAGATTTTCATCATTTCTCCAAGAAAATGTTTTCTCTAAAATACTGATATGATTTGATGCGGGAAAAGTCGCACCCTTAACATAAAATCTGCATGGCACCCCTCTCATATTAGCCTTCTTTAAAAAGATATCTACAAATCCATCCTCTTTCTGTGCGGCAAACATACCAATACCAAAACAAACCATTTTATGGCACTTCATATACTCTTACGTTCTGCATCTCCACGCCCCACAAATTCAATTTTAGTTAATCAATGATAGGCAATGATTCCAATGTATATATTTTTACAATGGTCAGTCCATAATCGCCAAAGAATTTCTTTTGCTCTTTTGTATCTGTTTCTTTTTACGATGTTACCCTTGCCTGATAGAGCGCTTCCCCTGTCCAAAATTTATATAGATAAGTACTTTTTTCCTGATTATTTTCAGTATATCTTATTATCCACTCCCGTTACAACTTTATTATAGCAGGTCATCAATGGGTGCGCAAGTCTTTTCAACGCTGCTCCATGATGTGCTTTGTACTAATACGGCCTGGAACATTCATCAGACCATGAAGCGTTTTGTCAAATGCTTTTTTGAGTTATTGACGCAAATATTCCATTCTGTTCCTTGGGAGAGGTCGGGGCGCGGGGGCAGAACCACCGCAAAACCTACCGACAGCCGCAGGAGTAGTGCAGACGGTTTTGTCGTTAGAATGGAGCTGACGAAAGCAGGGGCAGGGTTGTCAAATCCTGTCCCCCACTTTCGGCAGCGAAATGCGGGCGGCAAAAATCCAGACAGTCAAGGGACGGACGTAGAACGGGGATTGTTTTTCGTAATTGGGCATGGTATAATTTTTCCAGTAACAAGCCGATACATCGCGACTTAAACAGGAGGTAACAAAAATGGATTATATTAAAATGCTGCGCGAGGACAGTGACTTGTCGGATTTGCTGTGTGATGTCTGCGATATAGAGGTTCTTCCAGAATTCAAGACACCGGAGGACGAATCTGGTCACTTGACTTATAATATCTCTGGGAAAACATTTGCCAAAGAAGGCAGTGGAAGTGAATATATTTTACTGGAAGACGGCTCAATAGGTTTTTGGGGAAGTGAAGGCGAATGTGGCAGAATAGCGGATAATCTAAAAGAGTTTTTTGAATTCATGGTAAATTGTCCCTATTGGTTGGATTATTTAGATGAAGATAAATATCAGGACAGGGATGGTCTTAGTGAGTTTGCAAAAGAAGTTTTTCAGGAACACATGGAAAACGCCGAAGATATTGACTTTGATTTGCCCGCGGCTCAGCAGGAATTAGCTGGTCGTTTAGGAATAGAGATAAAAGCGGATGCTGTAGATATATTGATGCGGTTTTATTATTGCACAAAGCGTGAACCTCGCTTTATTTCGACATATACAGAAAATGATGGCAGTACGCATAGTGGTACGGGTTCATTGTTTGACCGCTAAATAGTATCTTTCGTAAGGTGTCCTTAAAAATAAGTGACTTTAACACACCCTCCGTTTTCCATTTTTCAAAAAAAGGGCGGCTTGAAATTTAATATTTCAAAACCGCCGCAAGGCTACTTGTATTTTGTTCGGGCGTGCAGATACCAGCCGCCAAAACAATATTTTTTATTATGCCATTATTCCGGCAGAAGTTCAGAACATTATCATGATGCATTTATTGACACAATCGAAACACTGCCCTTTACATTTCCCAAAGCGCCGTCCGGAGCTTGGAGGTACAGTTGATAGGTTCCAGGCTTTGTTGCCGGAGCTCCAACGGTAAAATCTGCAATACATTCCAGCACTTCACCCGGCTGGCGCAGGTTATTCACTGACCAATAGGCCACATCTTCCTTCTCTTCCTTTGCAAAAAAGACCTTCATTCTGTTTCCTGTTTTCGCTGAAATATCGTACAAAATTTCGTCCCCCTCGGACAATGTGTACTCACCCAGGAAGATAGTTTCTCCCGCCGCTACTGCCTTGAAATCAACAGGGATTATTTCTACATCAGTTTTATTATCCGGGTCATCCATATCCCCCAACAATTCAATCACTTCCTCCTCGGTCATATAGGAAACACCAGTGATTTTGTTTTCCGCATCACGGACAATTTTGATATTAACAGTTCCTTTTGGGTTCATATTCAGCGTGCAAAAAGATTTGTTGGCTCGGATGTCTAAAAAAATGTTGACAAGCTGATCCTTGTAGAAATAATCTTTGCCGTCCATCGCAATGCCCACAGACCGGTATTCCGCAGTCTGCGCTTCGACCCACTCTTTCTGCTGCTTCTCTTCCAGCCCGTCAAACTCCTCGCTCCGGTTCAGCTTATCAAAGAGGATGGATTGAAATGCCCAGTTCCCATCTTCCAACGCCCTGTCCAGCCAAATTTCCAGCTCCGCTTTGTCCATGCGATCCGTCAAAGTAGAAAAAAACGCCATTTCATCATCGGAATATGCCTTTTTTGCAAAGTCGGCAAATAGAGAGGAATTTGTATCAAGTCTGCGCACAGCGACAGAGAAAAAAGAAAAGTCACCATCCGCATAGAGCTTTTCAAGCCACATCTTTTGAGTATTTTCATCCAGCCGGGAAAAAGTAATTTCAAACAGAGGCAGACTGCCGGCTTTATAATACCGATCTATCTCTGAAGAATTATCTTTGATGCTCACGGCTGCTTCTTTGGGATAGACAAAATTATCATAAGAACGGCTTCCTTGCCCAATTGCAAGGATTGCTCCAACCGATTTTCCTGTAATATTTCTACCCGCGTTCGTGATGTCATAATCTCGCAAAATAACATTATAGATATGAGCATTTTGGGCAACACCAAACAGCCCTATTATCTCTGCATCTGGGTCGGTCATGGTAAGACCTGCAATTTCAAAACCATTACCATTAAAAGTGCCTGTAAATGGATTATCCCATGTTCCAATGGGTACCCATTCTTCCGTAGATAATTGAATATCAGCCTGCAGCATATAATTCTGATCCATGCCATACTCACCTGTTCCGATGGCTCGGAGTTGGGCTTCATTATAAACTAAATAATATGATGTTCCCTTAATATCCAATGTTTCCATTTCTAACAAACTGCCTGCTGTTTGCGAATTATCAAACAGTGGCGGCAATAATTTCTCTATATTTATCAAATTTGGCACATCTGCGGCGGCAGTAGAATAAATCCCGACGAAAGCTGCACTGAAAATAATACACAAGGTCAGCATACCAGTCAAAAGCTGAATTGTTTTTGATTTTTTCTTAAAACTCATAATTGCTCCTAACCTTTCTTTCAATAATTGTTTGTTTTCACTTAATGTAACAGCACCAAGGGACTCCTTGTATTTCCCAACTGCTGCCATCGCGTCAAGCAAGGTTTTCCCGTAGTCCTGCGCATGATCGCATCCCACTTTTGCGAGAACCGCCTCATCACAGGAAAATTCGCATGCCCTTGTGACTTCCCGACTCATAAGATATACAAGCGGATTAAACCAATGCAGACAGACCGTGATCTGTACCAGCCATTTATAGAACATATCCCGCCGCTTGTAGTGGGTCAGCTCATGCAGGACAGTATACCGAAAATTCTGTTCAGAAATGTCCGCGCTTGGCAGTACGATACATAGGTGGAAAAATCCAGTCAACAGTGGGGAAGAAACCAGCGGATTGACACATAGCTCCACTGGCTTTTGAATACCTGCCCCTCCTGCGGCGCTGGAGAGCCGGTCTAAAATTTCAAGGTCGGAAACCGGGATCGATCCTGCCTTAATATACCGCATAAAGCCCTGATAAACCGTTATCTTTCGAACCAGCAGCCCCAACGCAACCACCAGCCAGACCAGCCAGACGTGATTTGTCAACAGCACCCAAATCTCTTGTAATGGGTGGGCGGTTGTCAAATCCTCTGTTTGCCTACTCACATTTTCCTTGCCCTGCTCCAAACCGACAGCAGGAGCAGAAATATCTCCCGAAGGGTTTATTTCGGGGCGCTGTGACGGCAAAGGAGGAACCTTGGTGATTGCCTGATCGACAGCTTGATAGGTTTTCCCCAGCAGATTAACTTCCGGCCCAAATGGGAGAAGCAGCCGCAAAACGACGACCAACCAAATGTAATATTGCCACTGACGGCTGATTTTGTCTTTCAAAAAGTGCTCTTCCAAAAGCAGAAACAGAATAAGCAAACCACCGGAACAGGACATGGAAAGGAAGATTTTCAAAACTGTGTTCATTGTTTCTCTTTCCCTTTCCCCAGCAGCCTTTTCAACTCCTCGTATTCCTCGTCTGCTAACAGATCACCCATAATCAGATTGGAAACCAGCCCTTTTGCGCTCCCTTCATAAATCTTATCCAGGAAATTTTTTGTCTGCGCTGTCCGGTATTCTTCTTCTGAAATAAGAGTGGTATATTCGTTGCGGCGACCGATTTTCTTAGCACTCAAAAAGCCTTTGTTCATCAGCCGCGACAGGAGTACAATCAAAGTGTTCTTTTGACACGGCTTGCCTCTTGCTGCCAGCCCGTCCATGATATAGGTAAACAGCGTTATCTTCTCCGGGTTTCCCCATACGATTTTCATAATTTCAAGTTCGGTGTCGGATAATTGCGGTAGCATATGTAAGCCCTCCTTGTTGTATAACATGATGTTGTCAATTAAAATATAACACGCTGTCGTCCTTCTGTCAAGTCTATTTTTTAAAGAAAAAATTAAGACTTGTTGGCGAATACTGGCGGCGCATCCTGCTGCTAGTCTACATACTTTCCCGGTATTTGCATATAATATCTACGTAAAATACGTATGATTTTTGTGTTTTCCTCTTGACAATACGTAAAATACGTGTTATTATATAATTGTAAGGAGGAAACATACATGAGATTCAGAGAAGCCGACCGGATGCTAAAGGATGATGGATGGTACGTGTCAGACATAAGCGGCTCACATTACCAATACAAACA
>CAJTOR010000001.1 GCA_910577675.1 uncultured Lachnospiraceae bacterium | reverse complement strand
TAAGTAAATATAATAAACTTTTGGATGATTATATTTCAGCAATAGACGGATAAGTGTATAAAGAAACTCAAAAACTTAATGAAATAAATCAAGAGGCAACTAATGCAAAGGTGAATGTTTAAGCATATGATTGATGGCAAAGTGCAGGCATAAAAATTATTCTGAGTGAATTGATTTATGTAAAGATGATGAGGACAGCGTCTATAAGGTGCTGTCCTTTGATAATATCTTTGGTGTTCTTGATTTCTGCCCTTACTGTCAGTTTGGACAAAAATTCTTTAAATTTCGCGAAAGGGGAATTGTTTTCTGGAAACGGGTGGTGTATAATTTAACCTATCAAAGAAGTCCCTCCTTTTTAAGTCGTAAAATATAAAGTGGTGGGTAATTGGGACTTTTTTGTGTCAGGTAGGGGAGGCTCCATCTGATAAGCTGCGATAGTAGTATAGGGATATGAGGAAATGTATTGCAGTTGAAAATAGATATGGTATAACGATTAGAAAGGGACAACTTGTGATGAAAATATTTGATAATATCACAGATATCGTCCGGGATGATTTGAAAGAAAAGATACAGCGTGGCAGTAAGGTTTCCATAGCGGCCGCCTGCTTTTCCATGTATGCATACAAAGAGTTGAAAGGCCAATTAGAGCAGATAGAAGAATTCCGTTTTATCTTTACTTCTCCGACCTTTGTTCAAGAGCGTGCTGAAAAGCAAAGGCGTGAATTCTACATTCCAAGACTTAACAGGGAAACCAGCCTATATGGAACAGAATTTGAAATCAAGCTGCGCAATGAAATGACCGGGCGGGCTGTTGCCAGAGAGTGTGCTGAGTGGATCAGGCGTAAAGCCACCTTCAAATCCAATGTTACCAGGGAAAATATGGGTGGATTTATGACAGTCGATTCCTCTGTTGAGCAGACCGCCTATATGCCCCTGAATGGCTTTACCACAGTGGATATCGGCTGTGAGCGAGGCAATAACAGCTACAATATGGTCAACCGGATGGAAGCACCGTTTTCCACCCAGTATATGCAGTTGTTTGAAACACTCTGGAATGACCGGGAAAAGATGCAGGATGTGACAGATATGATTATCTCCAACATCAGTACGGCCTATAATGAGAATTCGCCGGAGTTCATCTACTTTATGACGCTGTACCATGTTTTTAGTGAATTCTTGAATGATATTTCCGAGGATGTTCTGCCCAATGAGGCGACTGGATTTAAGCAGAGTAAAATCTGGAGTATGCTTTATGATTTTCAGCGGGATGCTGTTCTTGCCATTATCAATAAGCTGGAGCAGTATAATGGTTGTATCCTGGCGGACAGTGTTGGTTTGGGCAAAACCTTTACCGCCCTTGCCGTAATAAAATATTATGAGAACAGGAACAAGTCCGTGCTTGTTCTTTGTCCCAAAAAGCTGGCAGAGAACTGGAATACCTATAAGGACAACTATGTCAATAACCCTATTGCTGCCGACCGGTTGAACTATAACGTATTATTTCACACAGACCTGTCCCGCAATGACGGAACATCCAACGGGATTGATCTTGACCGGCTGAATTGGGGAAACTATGATTTTGTTGTTATTGATGAATCACACAATTTCCGCAATGGTGCCGGAACCCATGCCAATACACATGAGAACCGTTACATAAAGTTGATGGATAAAGTGATCCGCGCAGGCGTTCGGACTAAGGTGCTGATGCTATCTGCTACCCCGGTTAACAACCGCTTTACTGACCTGAAAAACCAACTTGCCCTTGCGTATGAAGGTAATTCGCAATTTATCAACGAAAAGCTGGATACTAAGAAACCCATTGATGAGATTTTTCGGCAGGCTCAGAGAGCATTCAATACATGGAGCAAACTCGACCCAGATGCACGCACCACCGATGCCCTGCTCCGTACTTTGGACTTTGATTTCTTTGAACTGTTGGACAGTGTGACCATTGCCCGCTCCAGGCGGCATATCGAAAAATATTACGATACGGCGGAAATTGGTCAATTCCCGCAGCGGCTGAAGCCAATTTCACTCCGCCCCAGCATGACTGACCTATCCAGCGCCATCAACTACAACCAAATATTTGAACTGCTGACACAGTTGAGCCTTTGCATCTACACGCCCTCAAACTACATCTTTCCAAGCAAGATTGCAAAGTATATCGACTTGACCCACAACAAAGGAAATATGCTTACGCAACAGGGGCGTGAACAGGGCATCCGGCGGCTGATGAGCATTAACCTCTTAAAGCGGCTGGAAAGTTCTGTGTATTCTTTTAACTTGACACTCACCCGGATTTGTGACTTGATTATCAGCACCATCAAGGCCATTGATGATTTTGAAAAATATGGCAGAGCCGATATGGATGTGGTTGAGGTATCTGAGGATGATTTTGATATGGAGGACGGAAGTACAGATTATTTTACTGTGGGCAAAAAAGTGAAGATTGATCTGGCAGATATGGATTACAAAACCTGGCGTACAGAGCTGCAACAGGATGCAGAAAATCTGGAATTACTGACCTTGATGATAGCTGACATCACGCCAAAACATGATCTGAAACTTCAGAATCTCTTGAAGTTGATGGACGAGAAAATGCACCGCCCCATCAATGAGGGCAATAAAAAGATACTGATTTTCTCGGCGTTTTCTGATACTGCGGAGTATTTGTATGACCAGGTGGCAGGTTATGTCAAGGAAAAGTACGGTCTGGATACTGCTGTCATTACTGGGTCTATTGATGGAAAAACGACTATTAAGGGGTTGAAAGCCAATCTGAATAATGTGTTGACCTGTTTCTCGCCAATCTCCAAGGGGCGGGATGTGCTGATGCCGGGCAGTACAAAGGAGATCGATATACTAATCGCCACCGATTGCATTTCCGAAGGCCAGAACTTGCAGGATTGCGACTATTTGGTTAACTATGATATCCATTGGAATCCTGTGCGCATTATCCAGCGTTTTGGGCGTATTGACCGTATCGGCAGCAAAAACAAGGTAATCCAGTTGGTAAATTTTTGGCCGGATATGACGCTGGACGAGTATATCAACCTGAAATCCCGAGTGGAAACCCGGATGAAGATTTCTGTTATGACTTCCACTGGCGATGATGACCTGATCAACCAGGAAGAAAAGGGCGATTTGGAATACCGAAAACAGCAATTGAAGCGGCTCCAGGAGGAAGTGGTGGATATGGAGGATATGTCCACGGGCATTTCCATTATGGATTTGGGTCTGAATGAGTTCCGCCTTGATTTGTTGGACTACATTAAGACACACGGCGATATGGCGAAAAAGCCAAAGGGGCTCCATGCGGTTGTCCCCGCAACAAAAGAAAACCCGGAAGGTGTGATCTTTGTCCTGCGCAACATCAACAACAACATCAACTTTGACAACCAGAACCGTATCCATCCCTTTTACATGGTCTATATCGGTGTGGATGGTGAGGTGGTCTGTGACTATCTGAACCCCAAAAAGTTATTGGATACCATTCGTCTGCTGTGCAGGGGGAAATCGGAGCCGGTCATGCCGCTGTGTGCTAAATTCAACGATGAAACGGATGATGGAAGGGACATGAAAGAAGTGTCGCAGCTTCTTTCTGACGCGATTAACTCTATTATAGATGTAAAAGAGGAAAGTGACATCGACAGCCTGTTTTCCGCGGGTGGTACATCCGCTCTGATGAATGCGGTATCCGGGCTGGATGATTTTGAGTTAATATGTTTTCTGGTGGTTAAATAAGGAGGTGTGTTTTATGCTTGAACTGCCTAAGAGCACTGAAGTTAACCGGCGCATTCCAAAGCAGAAGTTTTATGAAAACCTTACTATTTCACCGACTTTGAAACGTGTTTTTGTGGAGCAGATCAAAGTGATCTGGTGGCGAAATAAAATCGCTGCCATTACAACGAATCTTGCCGCCGGGGAAACTGTGACGGAGCTTGAAGTTTTTGAGGTCTGCCTGTCCGCACCGCATTTGGATGAAGCTGTCCTGCGGCAGATTGATAAGGAGATACCCTATCATATCCTGTTTTTGCTGGAGCATGAGGGCAGATATCAGGCGTGGACGGCTTATAAGGAGGCGGCTGCCAGTGGGATAAATGCGTTCAAGGTAGGGACCTACTACCATACCGATTGGCTGGAGGAGTCCGCTCTGCCGCTGAAACTGGACGGGTTGAATATTGAACAGGTTTATGAAAACTTTGTCCGGCAGATTGCCGGGGAGGCGCTTTCTGGGACGAGTGAAACGCTGAAAGAGTCGGTGGAGCGGGAGGAACGCAGGAAGGAGCTGCAAAAGCAGATTGCGGTTTTGGAGGTGAAGGTTTGGCGGGAGAGGCAGTTGAATAAGCAGGTAGAACTAAATATGAAATTGAAACAATTAAGGAGACAACTTGATGATTTATGAAAAGAAATAATATGGCATTATACATGGCGGTTGGGTTAACGGGACTAACAATCTTTTCCTTCTGGTTTTGTATAAATCAACAAATTACAACTTCTTTGTCAATTGCAACATTACTATTCACAATTGCTCAAACAATAGAATCAAGAGCAAACTATATGGACGAGGATATGCAAAATGCAATGGATATTCTAAATAGAGTTGGGAATTTCAATTTTAATGATGAAATGATGGTGTTTTTTAAGACACAGATGAAGTATGATACATCTAATGTGAAGAAAAAATGGATGGAACGAATAGTTATTGCAATAAATTGTGTAGCTTTTATGGTGTTATTTGTCGGTTTTGCAATTCCAATACAAATACCAAGTCAATTAAATATTGCTGTATCAATTTTGTCAACTGCATTGCTATTTTTAAGTATTTGGTTTGTTGACAAACAACAACAGCGAAAGGAACAATGGAATGAATTACTGATGCTATCTTTAATCTGTAAAAATGACAATCAAAATCCTGTGCAAGTGGAGGAACAATAAGATGGACAAGTTGAAAATGGAAACTCTTGATTTAACTCAGGCTAATATTGAAAAACTCGCAACTATGTTCCCTGTCTGCATTACTGAGGCACGGGACAAGGACGGCAAGCTGAAAAAGGCGGTCAATTTTGAACTGCTACGGCAGATGCTGTCTGACGTGGTTTTGGAGGGTGACGAAGCCTATGAGTTTACTTGGGTTGGTAAGAAAGCTGCCATCGTGGAGGCCAACCACCCTATCCGCAAAACATTGCGTCCTTGTCCTGTAGAGAGTGTGAATTGGGACAGCACCGAAAATCTGTACATTGAGGGTGACAACCTGGAAGTGCTGAAACTGTTGCAGGAGAGCTATCTGGGCAAGGTGAAGATGATTTATATAGACCCGCCCTACAACACCGGCAATGACTTCATCTATCGGGATGATTTTGCGCAGAACCAGGAGGAATACAGCGAGGAATCTGGGCAGATGGATGAGAACGGCGACCGGTTGTTCCGCAATACCGACAGCAACGGGCGGTTTCACTCCGATTGGTGTAGTATGATTTACTCCCGGCTGACGTTGGCGAGAAATATGCTAAGCGATGATGGCGTGATTTTCGTGTCTATTAATGATAGCGAAGTAGGTAACCTGCGAAAGATCTGCTCGGAAATTTTTGGGGCGACAAACAATGTGGCAACGCTTATTTGGCAACAGAGAAAGGGCGGTGGCAATGATTCACATTATATTGCAGTGGATCACGAGTATATACTAATTTTCGCCAAAAATTTCGCTTCACTTAACGAGAGATGGAGAATCACACAATCTGAGGAGTACTTAACTCGATACAAAGAAACTGAGATAGATGGACGAAGATACTATTGGGACACTTTAGTACGAAATGGATTGCAAAGTCCTATTGTTGTTACGATTACTGCTCCTGATGGAAATGATATTACCATTAACTCGCAGTGGTCAAAAAATAGAGTATTGGCTGGGCTAACGGATGGTACTGTAAGATTTACAAAGACCAATGCTGGATGGAGTTTACATCATAAGGTATATATGAAAGAGGGTCAGGTTCTTAGATCATTGCTTACTGAATACGGAAACAATCGAAGCGCGGGGCAAGAGTTATCCGGGTTATTTGGTACAATTTATTTTGATTATGCAAAGCCCACGAGTCTTATTAAACTTTTGCAAACTCTTTGTACCTCATCGAATGATATTATTATGGATTTCTTCTCCGGCTCCGCCACCACTGCCCATGCCGTCATGCAGTTGAACGCCGAAGATGGTGGGAACCGAAAATTTATCATGGTACAGTTGCCCGAACCCTGTGACGAAAAGAGTGAAGCGTTCAAAGCGGGCTATCCGAACATCTGCGAAATCGGCAAAGAGCGCATCCGCCGTGCCGCAAAGAAAATCTCCTCCGAAAACCCCGGCAAGCCCTTTGACGGCGGCTTCCGTGTGTTCAAGCTGGACGATACCAACATGACCGACGTGTATTACTCCGCCGGGGAGTACAGCCAGGATATGCTTTCCCTGTTGGAGAGTAACATCAAGCCCGACCGCACCGACCTGGATCTGCTGTTCGGCTGTCTGTTGGAGTGGGGGCTGCCTCTTTCCATGCCTTACAGCTCCAAGCAAATTGAGGGCTGCACCGTCCACACCGTGGGCGACGGTGATTTAATTGCCTGCTTTGATGAGAATATTCCTGACTCAGTTATCAAGGAAATTGCCAGGTGTCAGCCTCTCCGAGCCGTGTTCCGGGACAGTAGCTTTGCCGACAGTCCCGCCAAAATCAATGTGGGAGAAATCTTCAAAATGCTGGCTCCGGATACCAGGGTGAAGGTCTTGTAAGGAGGGGAGCGTATGGGTGAACAGATCAGTGAAACATTTTTTACGAATGTTTCAGATATATTGGAACAGGCAAAGCAAAACGCAAAGGCGGCAATAGACCTTTCTATGGTATATGCTTACTTTGAAATCGGCAGGCTGATTGTGGAGGAAGAACAGAGCGGCGGTCAACGTGCTGCTTATGGGAAATATGTGATACCAGAGCTTTCAAAATATCTGACAGTGCACATGGGACGCGGTTTTTCCGTTACAAATCTCAAGCAAATGCGGAAATTCTATCAGGTGTATGCGGAGGATCGAATTGGTCAGACGCTTTCTGACCAATTTGCAAATCTTCCCGCGGTGTCCACCGGAAGAAAATTTCCGTTAAGCTGGTCTCATTATTTGAAGCTGATGCGCATTGATAATGCAGATCAGCGCCATTTTTATGAGATTGAAGCTGCACAAAATCATTGGGGACTGAGAGAATTGCAGCGGCAGTTTGACAGTGCCCTGTATGAGCGCCTTGCGCTCAGTCGGGATAAGGATAAAGTAATGGAGCTTGCCCTCAAAGGCCAAGTGATTGAAAAGCCGGAAGATGTGCTGAAAGACCCGTATATTCTGGAGTTTACCGGGCTTAAAGAACGAGCCGAATTTTCTGAATGTGAACTGGAGAGCAGATTGCTGGATCATTTGCAGGAGTTTTTGCTGGAATTGGGAAAGGGCTTTGCCTTTATCGGCAGGCAGGTTCGTTTTACGTTTGATGAAAGGCACTTTCGGATTGATCTTGTTTTCTATAATCGTCTTCTGCATTGCTTTGTGGTGATTGATTTGAAAATCGGTGAATTGACACATCAAGACTTAGGGCAAATGCAAATGTATGTTAATTACTACGACCGATACGAAAAGACAGCGGACGAAAATCCAACGATTGGAGTATTGCTTTGTCAGCAGAAAAGTGATGCCCTTGTTGAGCTGACTTTGCCGACAGATTCCAATATTTATGCTTCAAAATATGAGCTGTATTTGCCGGATAAAAAAGAACTCCAGGAAAAACTGAGGGAGTGGATGGTCGAGGAAACAGGGGGGGAGGAGTCATGAAAATTCAGTACAGGCACCAAAAGTTTCAGGCAGATGCCGCCAAAGCGGTGGTCGATGTCTTTGCCGGACAGCCTAATCTGACTTCCACCTATATGATGGATCGGGGCAGCGGTAACTATCAGATTGGGGTCAATGAAGAATTAGATTTCACAGGATTCGGCAACCAGAAAATTGTTCCGGAGCTTTCTGACCGACAGATTCTGGAGCAGTTAAACAAGGTTCAGCGTACCAATCAGATCAAGCCATCGGAAAAACTGGAAGGCAGGGAGAATGGCTATAACCTTACCGTTGAGATGGAAACTGGCGTTGGCAAAACTTACACCTATATCAAGACCATGTTTGAGCTGAACAAACACTACGGCTGGAGCAAGTTTATTGTGATCGTTCCCAGTGTGGCAATCCGGGAGGGCGTGTATAAATCCTTTGAAATGACTCAGGAACATTTTGCTGAGGAATACGGGAAAAAGATACGCTTCTTTATTTACAATTCCGCCCAGTTGACGGAAATTGACCGTTTTGCATCGGACAGTTCTATCAATGTTATGATTATCAATTCTCAGGCATTCAACGCGAAAGGCAAGGATGCCCGCAGGATTTACATGAAACTGGATGAGTTTCGCTCCCGCCGTCCCATCGACATTATAGCGAAAACCAACCCGATTTTAATTATTGACGAGCCACAGTCAGTTGAGGGCAAGCAGACGAAAGAACGGTTGAAGGAGTTTCATCCGCTGCTAACCCTGCGCTATTCTGCCACCCATAAAAGTGACAGCGTCTACAATATGGTCTTCCGGCTGGACGCTATGGAGGCTTACAACCGACGACTGGTCAAAAAAATTGCTGTGAAAGGTATCACCGAATCGGGCAGTACAGCCACGGACAGTTTTATCTATCTGGAGAGCATTAATCTTTCTAAAAGTGACCCAACTGCCACCTTGCAGTTCGAGGTAAAGATGGCAAACGGTGCGCCGAAGAAAAAGAGCCGAATTGTCAAGATTGGTGATAACCTTTACGATTATTCCGGCGGTCTGGAGGAATACCGAAATGGTTTTGTGGTCAAACAAATTGACGGTCGCGATGATTCCGTGGAGTTTTTGAATGGTATCAAGATTTTTGCCGGAGATGTGATTGGTGCGGTGGATGAGGATCAGCTGCGCCGCATTCAAATACGGGAAACAATTCTCTCCCATATTGAGAGGGAGCGCCAGTTATTTTACAAAGGCATCAAGGTTCTCTCCCTGTTTTTTATTGACGAAGTGGCAAACTACCGCGAATATGACGCGGCAGGCCAACCGGTCAATGGAAAATATGCCGCTATGTTTGAGGAAGAATATGAAGATGTTATAAGCAGCATGCAACTTGTCATTGGTGAAGATGAGTATATCAAATATTTGCAGTCCATTTCTGCGGCAAGGACACATGCCGGATACTTCTCTGTGGATGGAAAGGGTAAAATGATAAACTCTAAGGTGAGCCGCAAAGAAACGACTTCCGATGATGTAAGTGCCTATGAGTTGATTATGAAGAACAAGGAATTGTTGCTGGATCGCGACCCAGCCCGTTCTCCTGTGCGGTTTCTCTTTTCCCATTCCGCCCTGCGGGAAGGCTGGGACAACCCGAATGTGTTCCAGATATGCACTTTGAAGCAGAGCGAAAGCGTGCTCCGTAAGCGTCAGGAAGTCGGGCGCGGCTTGCGCCTATGTGTCAACCAGAACGGCGAGCGAATGGATACCAATGTCCTTGGCAACGATGTGCATAATATCAATATCCTAACCGTTATTGCCAGCGAGAGCTATGACTCTTTTGCCAAAGGTCTTCAAACAGAAATGGCCGAAGCTGTCGCTGACCGTCCCCGTGCTGTCAAAGTGGAACTTTTTGCCGGCAAGGTTATCAAAGATGAGCAGGGTAATGAACAGGTCATTGACCAGGATATGGCTTCCTCCATTCATCATGACATGATCGTTAAAGGTTATATCGACAGTAAAGGCGCACTGACCGATAAGTATTATGAGGATAAGGCAAACGGAGAAATTAAGGTTGCAAAAGAAGTTGCCGATTCTGTTGCTTCTGTGCTTGATATCATAGATTCTATTTATGATGCCCGCAGTGTGCAGCCGGAGAATGCCCGCAGCAACAATGTGGAACTGTTAGTGGATGAGGATAAGCTGGCTATGCCGGAATTCGAGGCACTGTGGTCAAGGATCAATGCCAAATCTGTCTATGTGGTAGATTTTGACACCGAGGAGCTGATTCAAAAATCGATCACCTCCCTGGACAGCAAACTGCGTGTTTCTAAAATTCATTTCCAGGTCGAAACCGGTATCATGGATACAATCAAATCCAAAGAAGAACTGCTGTCCGGCACATCCTTTGTGAAAGAAGAATTTGCCAGCTATGGTGTGACTATGGCGGCAAATTCCAATGTAAAGTATGACCTGATTGGAAAGCTGGTAGATGAAACAGGGCTGACCCGCAAAGCGCTTGTTGCGATTCTGAAGGGTATTCAGCCATCCATATTCAACCAGTTCAGGGATAACCCGGAAGAATTTATTGTAAAGGCAGCCGCCCTGATTAACGATGAAAAAGCCACAGCGGTGATTGAGCATATTACCTACGATGTTCTGGATGACCACTATGGTACAGATATCTTTACTGACCCGACGATCAAAGGCAGGCTTGGCATAAACGCGATGAAAGCGAAAAAGCACCTGTATGACCATATTGTTTATGACTCGACCAGAGAGCAGGATTTTGCTGCCGAACTTGATGTAAATACAAATGTGGCAGTCTATGTTAAACTGCCGGATGGTTTTTATATTGCAACACCGGTCGGTCATTATAATCCGGACTGGGCTATTGCTTTTTATAAGGGAAGTGTTAAGCATATTTATTTTGTTGCGGAAACGAAAGGCTCCATGCGTTCCATGCAGTGGCGGACAATTGAGCAATCAAAAATCCACTGCGCAAAGGAGCATTTTAAAGCGATCTCAGGCGACAATATAGTGTACGATGTGGTAGACAGCTATAAATCGTTGCTTACAAAGGTCATGCGCTAATAGTTTTGCTACTTTACAGACAGAAAAATTATTCTGAGCGAATTGGTCAGATGCTTTCTGACCAATTCGCAAATCTTCCCGCTGTGTCCGCCGGAAGTCTGTTGGGACAACGCCTAAAACCTTTTTGACAGTCCCTTCCCTACGACAATTTCAACGCCCAATTCCCCCCATCCATTATGCGTGTCGCAAAGCCTTCATAGAAATCCGGTTCGTGGCAGATTAACAGGATGCTGCCGCCATAGGAGGTGAGCGCGCGTTTCAGCTCGTCCTTTGCATCCACATCAAGATGGTTGGTCGGCTCGTCGAGCAGCAGAAAATTAGTTTCTTTGTTGATTAGTTTGCACAGCCGTACTTTGGCTTGTTCCCCGCCGGAAAGCACGCGGACCTGGCTCTCGATGTGTTTTGTGGTCAGACCGCATTTTGCGAGGGCGGAGCGCACCTCGTACTGTGTCCAGGAAGGGAATTCGCACCAGAGTTCCTCGATGCAGGTATTGTTTTTTGCCCTCGTCATCTCCTGTTCAAAATATCCGCTGTAGAGGTAGTCCCCCAGTGTGACGCGCCCTGAAACCGGGGGGATAATCCCGAGGATACTCTTTAGCAGGGTGGTCTTCCCGATACCGTTCGCGCCGGTTAACACAAGTTTTTCCCCGCGTTCCATCTTAAAGGTCAGGGGCTTCGAGAGAGGTTCCTCATAGCCGACCACAAGATGTTCTGCCGTAAAAAGATAGCGTCCTGCCGCGCGCGCCTCCCTGAAATTAAATTCCGGCTTGGGCTTTTCTTTTGCCAGTTCGATCACTTCCATTTTATCGAGTTTTTTCTGGCGCGACATTGCCATATTCCTGGTTGCCACACGGGCCTTGTTGCGCGCCACAAAATCTTTAAGTTCATTTATTTCCTGCTGTTGGCGCTTGTAAGCTGCATTAAGCTGGCTCTTTTTGATTTCGTAAAGTTCAAGAAATTTGTTGTAGTCGCCAACATAGCGGTTTAATTCCCCATTTTCCATATGGTAGATCAGGTTTACAACGCTGTTGATAAACGGAATATCGTGCGAGATAAGGATAAATGCATTTTCGTAATCGTTTAGGTAGCGCTTTAACCACTCGATATGTTCCGCGTCAAGATAATTGGTCGGCTCATCGAGCAGCAGGATATCGGGCTTTTCAAGCAGAAGTTTTGCGAGCAGTACCCTGGTGCGCTGTCCGCCAGAAAGTTTTGTGACATCACAGTCAAGCCCGAGGTCAATAATGCCGAGTGCGCGGGCAACCTCGTCTATTTTGCTGTCAATATTGTAAAAATCATGTGTTTCAAGACGTTCCTGGATTTCAGAAAAATCTTCCATCATCCGGGCGAGGGAGTCCTCATCCGCCCCGCCCATTTTTTCGCACAGATCGTTCATGCGGCTCTCCAGGTCGTAGAGCGCAGCGAAAGCGGAGGAGAGGACATCGCGGATGGTCATGCCTTTTTTAAGTACAGCATGCTGGTCAAGATAGCCGGCATGGACATTTTTTGCCCATTCCACCGTGCCCTCATCCGGGAGGAGCTTTCCTGTTACAATATTCATAAAAGTGGATTTGCCCTCGCCGTTTGCCCCCACCAACCCGATATGTTCCCCCTTTAGCAGGCGGAATGAAACATCCGAAAAGATTGTGCGGTCGCCGAAGCCGTGGCTTAAATGTTCTACATTCAATATGCTCATTTTTATAATTCCTTTCCAGGTTCCATAAACGAACCATATCCCCATTGTACCAGATGCAAAAAAAAATCACAATAAAATTTGAAAACCCCGTATAGTTTTAAAAAGAACAGCCATAATAAGCGATGTACCAAATATCGAGTGCGCAGAAAGCGCAGAATGGAGGACATTATGAGTACAGAGAATAACAGCAAGAACCAGAGCCAGAACAGCTCCCAGAACAAGAGCACAAACTGCAACAATTCCACAAGGAATTCGGAGTCCCAGAACAAGACTAACAACAAGACCGGCAACAAGACCAGCAACAAAACTTCTAACAGCTACGAGAACGAGTAAGAAACAGGTCTTAACCAAAAAACAGCCACAGCAAAAGCTATGGCTGTTTTTTGGTTACCGTTTCCTTGAGAATTCCACGACAATCCGCCCGATCAGTTCGTACTGTTGTGCGGTGAAAGCCGGGAAGCGGCTGGCATTCTGCCTGCAAAACAGTTCCACAAGCTGCGTGACAATTCTAAGCTGCTCCTCCGTCAGTCCCTGGGTCGGGATGGTGTTTTTTTCCAGTGTGCCAAAAAGGGTGTCGAGCGATACGTTTAAATAGTGCGCGATATCGGTTGCTACTTCGAGGGAGGGCTTTACTGCGCCGCTCTCGTATTTGCTGACTGCCGCCGCGCTGATACCGCACTTTCCGCCAAGCTGTTCCTGGGTTAGGTGCATTGATTTTCTGAGTTTCTTTAAATTTTCCCCAAAATCCGTATACATTCGTTGTATTTCCTTTCAAAAATTCAGGATGGGAGTCTGCTGGTTGCAGGGAACTTCCCTGACAAGTGCAGGATATGAACTATGGTTGAATTTTATCCTGAATAACTTGACACAAAGTTAAAAATAGAATAAAATACTTGATTGAAAGTTAAAATTTGAAAGAAAAATTGATTTTCAGTCAAATTTTTAACGTTCCTGTTTAACAAATTGGAAAAATGGAAAAGAACCTCTGGCACGGAAGGGAGAAAAAGTATGATGGAGAAAGAAGCAAAAATTTATGTGGCGGGACATTGCGGTATGGTGGGATCTGCGATTGTGAGGGAACTGACTCGAAACGGATATGAAAATCTGGTTCTGAAAACGCATGGCGAGCTTGATTTAAAGCGCCAGGGCGATGTGGAAGAATTTTTTGCCAAGGAAAAGCCGGACTATGTTTTTCTTGCGGCGGCAAAGGTGGGCGGTATCCTTGCAAATCAGAAGGCACTGGCAGATTTTATGTATGATAATATGCTCTTGGAGATGAACGTTATCCATGCGGCGTGGCAGAATGGCTGTAAAAAATTGGAATTTCTGGGTTCCTCCTGCATTTACCCGAGGATGGCGAAACAGCCGATGCAAGAGAGCTGTCTGCTTACCTCGGAGTTGGAAAAGACAAACGAGGCGTATGCGTTGGCAAAGATCAGCGGGCTGAAATACTGTGAATTCCTTAACCGACAGTATGGCACGGACTACATATCAGTAATGCCAACCAACCTTTATGGTCCAAATGACAATTATCACCCGGAGCACAGCCATGTACTTCCCGCCCTGATCCGCCGCTTCCACGAGGCGAAAGTGGAGGGGAAAGAAGAGGTGGTGTGCTGGGGGGATGGCAGTCCTATGAGGGAGTTTTTGTATGTGGATGACCTTGCAGAATTCTGTGTGTTCCTGATGAACCATTATTCGGGCAATGAAACGGTGAATGCGGGGACTGGCATGGAAGTAAGCATAAAGGAGCTGACAGCGCTTGTGGCAAAGGTGGTAGGCTATCAGGGAAAAATCCTGTGGGATACCGCGAAGCCGAACGGAACTCCCCGCAAACTGCTTGATGTAAGTAAGGCCAAGGCACTTGGGTGGACTTACAAAACAGAACTTGAGGACGGGATTCGCTTTGCCTATGCGGATTTTATTAATAATCCATGCAGGGCAGAGCGGTAAATCTGTTGACAGAGGTGTGAACCCATGGTGATTTTCCAGACATTGATTTATGTGTGACTGTAATATTATATTTGAATAGTCTTTTTAGTACATTACATCTTGTTTCCATAAAATGTTTGGAACAAGTAATTATGTTGTATCCTAGCAGGAAGAGAGAATTTAATGTGAATTTAGTTGCAAAGGCGATTAATCTTTTGTATAATGAAAGTGTGGTGAGGGGGTTATACTGTATTTAATACTGGTTTTGGAAACTGGGGGGGTGATGAGATGTCAGACGAGGAAGAGCAGATACAGAAAGTCAGTGTGCCGTAGCAGATAGCAAAACGCAAAGCAAAAGACAGTGTATTTGTTGATCTTTTTAGAAATAAAAGTTATCTGCTAAAGCTGTACAGAACACTCCATCCAGAGGATACCGCAGCAACGGAGGATTCTCTCACGAATGTAACAATTACAAATGTGTTGACTGATAACCTGTACCAGCAAAAAAGTAGAAATGCCAAAACCGGAACTTTATGTGATCTTTACAGGGAATAGAGGGCGGAAACCGGATAGAATATCTTTGTCAAAAGAATTTTTTAGGGGTGTGGATATCGATATTGGGATCAAAGCAAAAGTCATTTATGAAAGCAATACAGATGATATTATTAACCAGTATATTATTTCCTGTAAAGTTTTTAATGAGCAGACAAAGCGGCATGGAATGACAAGGGAGGCAGTAACAGAAACAATCCGCATATGCAAGGATCGGAATGTTTTGAGGGAATATTTGCTTGACAAAGAGAAGGAGGTTGTGTCCATTATGATGAGTTTGTTTGATGAAGAGCAGATAATGAAAATGCATATTAAGGGAAAGCAACGTGAAGCAGCGGAGAAGGCAGCAAAGAAAGTAGCAAGGGAAACAGCAAAAAGAATGTTAAAAATGGAAAAATTCTCATTTGAAGATATTGCGGAATGTGTTCCATCATTGTCCTTTGAAGAATTAAGAGAACTTGAAATGAAGGTGAAACAGTCAATATAATTAGTAAAATAAATTTATTTATGTGTTTTGGTAATTGAATGTTTATACCAATCATGTACTCGATAATAATTATAAAAGCATAGCAAGTTGAGGTGCATATAATGATTTTTCAAATGGCGGGTACATCCGCTTATGATGAGAATGAAGTTCAAGTATATATTATCGCCGAAAAAGGAGAAACAATTAGAATTGGAGACATTATTGCAATTCCAATGAATGACCATACTTTTGAACAACGCGAGATTACGGCTATGTATAGAGATAGAAAGAAGTGGAAAAAAGGTAAATGCTTATTCTCTGAAATAAAGGAAGGCGAATGGGCAGAATGTATCATTCATAATATCCATTCAGGAAGGATACATACCGTTAGTTCTCCTTACGATGAAGATTTGTTAAAAGATGGTTGGGTATGTGGTTAGCGTCAACAATTCCAGTTTGTGAAATCAACTGACGCATCAAAGATAGCGGTTTTTTTGCCCGCTGTTTTTCTATAAGGAACCGGCGCGGCAGCGGCGGTTCCGCAGTCAACCTCTTTGGGACATTTTGTCCCAAAGAGCCGGGTTTGGGGTCACACTTGCATTGCTTGCCAAAACGTGCAAGCGAAAGCCCGTGGTGGTTTATGATTGCAAATTAGAACATAGGATGACATTTACTCTTATCTGAAAGAAATCTTCAAATATCGTTGACCCATGATGCAAAACCCGATTTCAGTAGTCTATTTTTTGTATCTAAAAGATAACTACTTTCAATAGTTCTTTGATTTACACCCCAAATATCATTTGTTACAGTTGCAATTTTCTCTCCAGTGATATATGACATCACGATTGCTAAATTTTCATCGCACATATAATCATATAGCAGGTACAATAAAGAAAAATATTGTTCCTTATTTACTCTTTCAGGGAATGCAGTTTGTATCATGATCACTGTTTTTTTTAGATAATCCGGGACATATATATTCTGCATTGTATCCTCCTTATTCTTTACGAGTAATGTGCTTTATAAATTCCTGCTCATATCTAAAAAGGTTATACTCATTCCCAAACTCAATATCCCCTTTGCAAAAAATAGCATTCTCTTCAAGATTGAGATTATAATTGACAGCTTCAAAATCGACACAATAGTATCCGTTACTTTCATATAAGACTATGTTTCCAAGTCCGCTTTTGAATATACTTTTATCCAGTGTTGGTGTGCTACACCACTTAATCCTGCTGCCTATAAAAATATGCCTTCTTGTTCCCATATAGTTTTTCGCTTTAGAAACCACATTTCAAATGCTTTGAATTTCTCGTCCATGTTTCTCACCCTCTGTCCGCTTAAATAAATTATACTCGAAACAATATGCTAATTGCAAGTCTTACTGCTGATTTGAGAGAAAGTGCTAATCAGAACATTAGGAACGGTTGTCAATGCAATACTTTTACACATACTTGAGTGTACCTTTGGGACAAAATGTCCCAAAGCTGGGGCAGTACTTTTCACGGTGCCGCCGACGGCAAACCCTCTCTTGTTGCAATACGCCAATAACCGCATTGAAGAATTGGACACGGAGCGGCAAAAGCAGTTAAAGCTGGTGACTGACCTCACTGCTAATTCTGTTTCAAGTTCTCAGATTGAAAGCATATCGGGCTATCTGGAAAATTGGGACGAGGTTAGTTTTGATGACAAACGGCGTGTTGTGGATACGCTGATTTCCAAAATCGAGGTCACCAGCACCGAGCGCGTGATACACTGGAAAATCTAAAAATTTTTACTTCACATTATACCATTGCCAAAGATGTTTTGTGGTACTGTGAATCAGTCGATGGGCAAAGCCTTCGAATGTATAATTACATTGGAACAGAAAAACACAAAGTATATCGGAGCGCAACCTATAGTTGAAGGCGGAATTCGTCTTGCCTATATAGATTTCGTTAAAAATCCCTGCCGGGCTGAGCGGTAACGATTCCGCCGCCTTTTGCATAAATTATACCAGGCGGACAGCCGAAAAGCGAAAAACGGAAGGTGGGGAGGTTTGTGGAGGAACAAAATACGCAACTGTATGAGTTCTTGGAGCGGCTGGGAAAACCCGGCTGTATTTTTATAGACCTGCGCACGCCGGAAGAATATCGGGAAGGGCACCTTGCGGGAGCCGCCAATATCCCATATGACGACCTCGAGGGGACTATGGGGCAGCTCAATAAAGAAAATCAGTTTTTTCTTTATTGTGACCGCGGGAATGTCAGCCTGATGGCATGCCGGGATTTAAAGCGTGCAGGTTATAAAGTTACGAATCTGTGGGGCGGGGTTTATGCCCTTTTAAAAGCCTTTGACCGCATGGACCAAAAATTCGTTGACATGGTCTGGAAAAAGAATTAGAATAACAAAAAACAGGTCATGCTTGACGGAACGGAGGAATTGTGGCAGTATACGAGTATGTATCACCGTGCCATTTTGGTTTGGAAGCGGTATTGAAAAGGGAAATTACGGATCTTGGTTTTGAGATTGTTTCGGTGGAGGACGGGCGCGTGACCTACCGCGCCGACGAAGCTGCGGCAGCGCGCGCCAATATTTTTCTGCGCACGACGGAGCGGGTTCTTTTGCTTGTGGCAAAGTTTAAGGCGGAAACATTCGATGAACTTTTTGAGAAGACCAAGGCATTGCCGTGGGAGGATTTTATACCCAGGAATGGAAAATTCTGGGTGGCAAAGGCAACTTCCATAAAGAGCAAACTCTTTAGTCCTTCGGATATACAGTCAATTATGAAGAAGGCGATGGTCGAGAGGCTGAAACAAAAGTACCATATGGATTGGTTTTCGGAGAGCGGCGCGGGTTATCCCATCCGGGTTACAATTATGAAGGATGAGGTTACGGTTGGGATTGACACATCCGGGGAATCCCTGCACAAGCGGGGCTACCGAAAACTTACGAGCAAGGCACCGCTTACGGAAACGCTGGCGGCAGCGCTTCTTATGCTGACCCCGTGGAAATGGGACAGGATTTTGGTTGACCCGTTCTGCGGCAGCGGCACGATACCCATTGAAGCGGCGATGCTCGGGCTTAATATGGCACCGGGCAGGAAGCGGTCGTTTCTGGCGGAGCAGTGGGATAATCTTCCCGCGGCAAAATTTTTTGCGAGGGCGCGCGAGGAAGCCGAGGATATGGTGGTGAGGGATCGGACGCTTAGCATACAGGGCTACGATATTGACCGGGATATAATTCCGGCGGCAAGGCAGAATGCAATCCTTGCGGGTGTGGATGGACAGATACATTTCCAGGTAAAGCCCGTAAAGGAACTTTCAAGCCCGAAAAAGTACGGGTTTATCCTGACGAACCCGCCTTACGGCGAGCGCATGGAGGAGAAGGCAGCGATGCCCGGTCTGTACCGGGAAATCGGGGAAGTATTTCGGGGACTTGATACCTGGTCGTACTATATTATTACGGGATTTGAGGACGCGCAGAAATATATTGGAAGGAAAGCGGATAAGAACAGGAAGATATATAACGGGATGATGAAAACATATTTCTATCAGTTCCAGGGACCGAAACCGCCGAGAAAGACGGCGGGAGGCGCGGAGGAAAAAGACCGGTAAAGTGTCTGGCAGAAAAAAACTAAAAGGGGGCTGGTGCAAATTTTTGCACCGGCTCCCATTTGGTTTTTTTTTACAAACTCTTCGCAAAAATACTTGCCAAAATGTATTACTTCCCTGCGGTGGGGAAGAATTAATGTGTATGGCTTATCTTTTTTTAGGTGTTACCTTGAGGAAAAATTGTAAGAGATCTTCCATAATTTCCCTGCGGTTTAGTTCGTTTAAAAGCTCATGGCGGCAGTTTTCATAGAGGATGCAGTCCGTGTTGCTGTAACCAAGTTTTTTGTAGGTATCGAGCAGGTAGATAATCTCATCCCCATATTTGCTGACAGGGTCTTTATCGCCGGAAAGCAGAAGGATTGGCAGATCTTTCGGGGTGTTTTTTATATTGGCGGGTTTTGTAACATAAGTGCCTAGTTTTACGAGATCATGGTAAAAACCTGCGGTGCAGATAAAACCGCAGTACGGGTCGTTCATATACAGCCCGACCGCGGCATGGCTGCGGGTGAGCCAGTCGTTTGCAGTCCTCTCGGAAAGTGAGGAGTAGCGCTTTCGTCCGAATAATGCCTGGTTAAGCCACGGGGAGGGATGGCGCTTACCCTTAAACAGACAGATGAGCGACGTGGCAAAAAGCCCGGCCGCAGAATCTATCTTTGACGGCGCGGTGGAACCGCAGAAGACGGCGGCATCACAGAGATCACTGCATTCTGTTGCGCCGCGCGCAACAAGCGATCCCATGCTGTGGCCAAACAGAATCAGGCTTTCCCCGCGTTTTTGCTCGGAAAGATAGCTGAGCACATCCACGGCATCAAAAATTAATTTTTCCCAGCCGCGCTTTTCCGAAATAAACCCAAGTTCCTCAAGTTTCTTGTCCGTCCCATGCCCGCGGTGGTCATATAAATATACATCGAAACCGTTTTCGTTAAGGAAAACGGTAAATTCGCGATAACGATTATGGTGTTCTGCCATGCCGTGGAGTATCAATATGGTACCCTTTACCTCCTCTGCATCAGTGAAAAATGGGTAGAGGGTTGTCGTATATCCATCGTCATGTAATAATAGCAGTTCGTCCTGTTTCATGAATTCCTCTCATTCTGCCCAATTGGCAAAAATTTCCGGAAAATGGCTCCCGGTCACAATTTATTTTCCTAATTGTAACAGATATCGTGGAAAAAGGCAATTGGGTTTTGGCTGGATTGTGTTTCTGTATTGCTTTTTCGGGGCAGGAATGCTATAATTGTGAAAAAGACGAAAGACATAAGGAGGTTTTTTAGGCAGATGGAGAAGTACAAGCAGGAATTTATTGATTTTATGGTGGATGCGGATGTGTTGAAATTTGGAGATTTCACGCTTAAAAGCGGCAGGAAATCCCCGTTTTTTATGAATGCGGGCGCGTATGTGACCGGGAGCCAGCTAAAAAAGCTTGGGGAGTATTATGCCAGGGCGATAAATGAACACTACGGCCTGGATTTTGATATATTGTTCGGACCAGCTTACAAGGGGATTCCGCTTGTTGTTGCCACGGCGATGGCAATCAGCGAGCTTTATGGTGTTGATGTGCGCTACTGTTCGAACCGCAAGGAAGTAAAGGATCACGGGGATACCGGGATTTTACTTGGGAGTCCCATCAAGGATAAAGACCGCATCGTGATTATTGAGGATGTGACCACCTCCGGCAAGTCGATTGAGGAAACCTTCCCGATTCTTATGGCGCAGGGCGATATCACGATCAAGGGGTTGATGGTATCCTTAAACCGCATGGAGCGCGGCAAGGGGGAGAAATCCGCACTTGAGGAGATCAGCGGGCTTTACGGTTTTCCGACCGGCGCGATCGTTTCGATGCAGGATGTGGTGGAACATCTCTACAATAAGGAGCGCGGCGGGCGGATTGTGATCGACGATACCATAAAATCCGCAATTGATACATACTACGGGCTGTACGGTGCAAAATAGACGGCCGGGAAATAGGAAAGCACAGCCCGTTGTAAAATATAAAATAACGTTTGGTAACCGCTGTATAAAGAAAGGATATGGTAACAGGATATGGAAAAAATTTACAAGACAATGAAATCAGTTGGGGCGATGAATATTGTTTTCGGCATCCTGCTGATTGTGGGGGCAGCGGCGATGGGCGCGTTTTTGATTGTGGGCGGGGCAAAACTTTTGCACCGGAAAAAAGACCTGACCTTTTAGGGCGAGGGCTTTTATACCCATACAGGAAACGGATTCCTCCGGCCGGTATGGTATCGGTCGGGGGATTTTTTATGCGCGCGGACGCGGAAAAAATATATGGCGAAAGCTGCCCGCATCCGGCGTAGCGGGAAACTTGGTTGCATGCTGGCACCGGAGAGGATAGTGTCATCAAAGGTCAATGGGTGCCAAGAAGAATATTGCGAGGAGGAAAATTATGTCAAATCCATATCTGCCAAAATGGGAGTATATCCCGGACGGGGAGCCAAGGGTGTTCGGCGATCGGGTCTATGTGTATGGCTCGCATGACCGTGCGGGCTCCGATAGGTTCTGTGACTATGTATTAAAATGCTATAGTGCGCCGCTCTCCGATTTAAACCGCTGGATCTGCCACGGTGATATTTTTCATACGAGGGTTGACCGCGACCATTTATCGGACACCCCGTGGACAAAGGAAAACAATGAGCTCTATGCGCCCGATGTTGTGGAGAAGGACGGCAAATATTATCTGTATGCTTACATAGTGGGGGCAATTGGCTGTGTGGCGGTAGCCGACCGCCCGGAAGGACCTTTTACCCTTGTTTCACAGTATAAGTATACTGTCCCGGACGCAGTGTGCTGCAATGGGTGGTTTATTGATCCGGGTGTGCTGGTTGACGATGACGGCAGGGTTTATATTTACTGTGGTTTTGAGCGGTCTTTTATGGCGGAAGTCAATGCGGAAAATATGTATGAGATCATTGACGGGAGCTGTATTGAACATATTATACCGTGCGGGCTGCCGCAGGGGGAAGGGGATAATGCCGTGGCAGGAACGCCGACGGTGCCCGGTATGCCGGTTGCAAGGTCGCATGGTTTTACAGAGGAAGAAAGCCTGTTTTTTGAGGCATGTTCCCCGAGAAAGATTAACGGCATCTATTATCTGATTTACTCGCCAAAGCGCGGCAGCCGCCTGGCATATGCGACAGCAGAAAAACCGACAGGACCGTTTACCTACCGCGGTTATATTGTGGATAACGGGGTGGATTATCCGGGTGGCAATGACCATGGTTCGGTCGTCTGCCTGAACGGGCAGTGGTATATTTTTTATCACCGGATGACAAATGGAACCATTATGTCAAGGAGAGGTTGTGCCGAGCGCATCGAGTTTTTGCCGGATGGAACAATTGTACCGGTTGAGATGACCTCTTTGGGATTTGAAGAGTCCCTCTCCCCGTATGAAATCACACAGGCGGAGATTGCCTGTGTACTGAAAGGCGGCGCGTTCGTAACGGAGTATAATGTGTTTTCGCGCGTTGTGGCGGGGATCAAAGACGGAGCGGTGATCGGCTACAAATACTTTGATTTCGGGGAGGACTATTCCAGCCGGACAATGGAATTTGCAGTAAAGACAAGGGGCTGCGGGTGCGATTCTGTTTTACATATTGTGCTTGATACGGAGGATGGAAAAGAAATAGGAAGCTGTGCGATTGGGCGCGACGGCGGAGTGGTTTGCTCTGTGGTAGAAGCGGTGACCGGAAAGCATGCGCTCTTCTTTGTGGTGACAACGGGGTATGAGGGCTGGACGGGGAATTATTTTTCCGGGCGCAATCTGTTTGAGCTCGAGGAATTTGTGTTTATGAAGTAGGAAGCAGGCATTGCAGGCATATGCCTGCCCAAAAGAGAAGTGTGTCAGTATGTTTGGAAGGGAAAAATAGCAGGAGGGGTTTAGGGTTTATGGTCAAAAATATTTTTGAAAATAAAAAAGGGAAAAATTGGAAAAAGCTAATTTGTGTATTGCTCAGTGCCTCGGTGATATCCGCCGGGTGCGGGGAGAAAAACAATGAGGATGTAAATAGCGGGACACAGCCAACCATAGAGGTAACCCAAGGCAGCAAGGAGCCTACAAAGGCAGCAGATGCCACGGAGCCAACCAAGGCTGCGGATTCCACGCAACCGACAAAAGAAGCGGTGGGGGATACCACGGAGCCGACAAAAGGAGCTTCGGAGGATGTGGCGGAGCCGACAAAAGAAGCAGCTGCGATGCGCGATATGACAACGATGGAATATGTGCAGAGTCTCGGTGTCGGGATCAATCTTGGAAATACCTTTGAGAGCTGCGGGTTTGAGTCCACCACCGTGACGGGGTACGAAACCGGGTGGGGAAGCCCTGCGATCACCCCAAAGATTTTGGAGGGCTATGCAAAATGCGGATTTGGTGTGATGCGCATTCCGGTTGCGTGGTCGAACCTGATGGGGGATGATTACACAATTAACGAGAAATACCTTAAACGTGTCAAGTCGGTGGTGGACTGCGTGCTGAATAATGATATGTGCGTGATTTTAAATATCCACTGGGACGGCGGCTGGTGGACCGGTTTTTCCGAGCCGGATAAGAAGGATGAGTGCATGTATAAATATGAGCGCATCTGGACACAGTTGACGGAGGCTTTCGGCGATTATGACGACCGGCTGATGTTTGAATCCCTCAATGAGGAAGGGTGCTGGGAGAATATCTGGAACCGGTATGGCGGCACGCAGGGTAAGGAGGAAGCCTATGCGCTGCTCAATGAAATCAACCAGAAATTCGTCGATATCGTGCGCGGGTCGGGCGGCAACAACGCGCTGCGCCATCTGCTGGTTGCAGGATATGCGACGGATATCGAGCTGACCTGCGATGAGCTTTTCCTAATGCCGCAGGATCCTGCGGGGCGCATGGCGGTTTCCGTCCACTATTATACTCCGTCCACCTTTGCAATCCTTGATGAGGATGCGAGCTGGGGCAAGATGCAGCCGGACTGGGGAACCGAGGAGGAGTACGAAGCACTCTACAAAAACATGGATATGATGAAAGAACATTTTATCGATAAGGGAATCCCGGTTATTGTCGGCGAGTTTGGGAGCGTGACAAAGAACAAGGTGGAGGGGGCGGTAAACCGCTACCTGACTGCCGTATGTGATGCGGCATACCGGCGCGGCTTATGTCCGGTACTCTGGGATGTTACAAATGTATTTTACAATCGCAGCGCGGCGAAATTTATTGACGAGGAGTTGTTATCCGGACTGATGTCGGTGCTCGAGATCGAGCGTTAATATTTATTTGGGGCGAGTTTATTTTATATTAATTTCCGGGGGTTTACAGGTTACCCCCGGGATTAAATCTTATCAAATTTTATCTGTTTATTTTCTTTTCTGTCTTTCCTGGTTACAGGGTCAAATATAGGATTTCTTAAAATATAATCCATAGCAATAGGAAAAATTGACATTTTTTGTTTTAGTGTTTATAATGGTAATAGTTGTAACTGCCATTGGCTAGATTAGATGGGAGTGCGGACTGCCTGGGGACAAAAGGTAGAAATACATACAAAGCAGCCTGGTGGCGGCAGAATGCGGGGAAAGATGGAAAAGAACATATATTTTATGGCTCTGGGCGGCGGACAGAGGGTGGGGGCGAGTTGTTATTATCTGAAACTGGGGGACGGCAACTTGATACTTGATGCGGGAACCGGTATTTCAGGCGGCGTAGTATTTGAACCGGATCTGTATTCACTTATAACCTCCCCTTTTCTCCAGAGTATGAACCAGATTGACCAGGTCTATATATCGCATGCACATCTGGATCATTTGGGGTATCTTCTGAAATTAATGCGGGATGCAAAAATGGCGGGCGTTTACATGACGGAAATCACAGCCCTGTTGGCTGAATACCAGCTCTATGACCGGAGTTTCATACAGAGGGAGGAGGGAGAGGAAAAAAGGCTTGCAGCGAAAAATCTTCTTGACCGGATAGCAAGGGTCAGCTATATGGAACAAATTGATTTTGGCAAATACAAGGTCACATTTCTGCCGGCTGGTCATATCCCGGGGGCAATGATGCTTCTGTTTGAATTCGGGAAAAGGAGAATACTCTATACGGGGGACTATTCCCTTGAGAGGACTGCATTGACCAACGGCTGCATGGTTCCTGCAAATATCCCGATTGACACGGTGATTATGTGCGGGCTGCATGCCAAACATCCGGATTATGCGAAGAAGAGTGACGCGCTGTTTAGCAGGGTGCGGCAAGTCCTGCGGGTTGTGGAAGAAAAAAGGGAACCGGTGTTATGCCGGATCAGACAGCTAAGCAAGGGGATTGAGTTCATAAGAACTTTGAACGAATGGAATGTGGATAAGGTACCGGTTTATCTTGATAGGCAGGTTATGGATGTTGTTCAGAAAATGGAGCAGATGTCCATACCGATACTTGATATGGAACAAAAGATGATTGAGGGGACAGTGCCAAAGGAGCCCCACATATTAATTACGAACCGAAGAGGGGGATTCTTTGGGAGATTTTACAGGGAGATTAATATTGAGTTTTCACTTCACGGGGATTTTTCGGATATGCAGGAGTTTATCCGGAAAGTAAATCCGAAAAAAGCAGTTATAGTGCACTGTGCAAAGGAGCATTCACCTTTTGACCAGACGATTGAGCAGGTTATGATGATGGATGGGGAATGCAGGACACAATTTATATTTGCGGAGGAGAAGGAAATTTATCAGTTGTAGCGAAAAAGGAGGTTATTATGGTTGATTTGAAGGATAGCAGGGTAAAAGAAGTGTTGGAGGGAATGCATGAGGCAATGCAGAGAATGTTGAAAAGAGGGGGGAAGCCAAAAGAGGAGTATATATTGGAAAACAGGATTATGGGAGCCATTTGCGCCAACTATGAGCATGGACCGACAAGATGTGCGGATATGGTGAATGATAAATATGGGTATAATCTTTGCGCAGATGAAATAATACAGATTTTCAGAAACCTGAAGATTGCAAACCCGGCGGAGCGGAAAAAAATATGGCAGTGGGCGGAGAGTGTTGCCGCGCTTTTTGTCGAGGCGCTGTCGGGGAAAAAAGAAGCGTTTGAAAAGCTTGAGAAAAGAAGGAAGGAAACCCCTGCTTTCAACGGGAAAAGGCATGAATCCCAGGAGCGGATCGCCGCCATTATGATATATCGGAAGAATCCGAAACTCGATATTTATCATGATATTGATAATCTTTATATGTTGGGGAATACATTTTCTAAATATTATTTTTACGATATTGTAGATGTGATATCAGAGGTTTACGGTTTCCCACAATCCCATGAAAATAAGAAAAAAGTGCAGACGGCAAAGCCGGAAAAACAGATGTCTTATGAGCAGGCGTTAAAGAGAATCGGGCAGCTTGAGGATCGGCTGGAGCGGACAAATACCATGTTAAGCGATTTGCAGGACGAATTTGCACAGCAGCTTGAAGCGGGCAAAATAAAGGAACTGGCGGATTTCTTTGCAAAACTTAATTCCGAGAAATACGGCTGTATCCTGGATGAACTGCTTGTCGTGAAAAAGGGGGTGGATGAGCTGCGCAAGAATAATTTTGAGCTGCCGATCGAAATAAACGGACTGTTGATTATGGTAAAAAAACTGATCCAGTTTGTGCGGGACAGCCATATTGAGCCGATTATGAAAATTAATGCCATAAAGGATGTTGTTGCGGCGGATGTCGAATTTTGTAATTATGATGGGACACCGTTTGCAGGTCCTGACGAGATAAAGAAAGTCCGCGTAGTATCGCCGGGATGGATTTATAAAGACAAGGAAATCCAGATTTCCAGACCGAAAGTAAAGGAGGAGGAATAATGGAATATTCAGGGGAATTTGAACACAATGATTTATGTGTCGGCATCGATTTGGGAACAACAAATTCCGTCCTCGCAACAATCAATGAAAAACCCAATGGTGACGCGGTAAGCAAAGTGGTGGAAATTGCCAGGGCAACCGATATGTATAATGCGGTGTCCGGCGAGGTGAAACTGACAAAAATGAAGAAGCCAACCCTTCCTTCCTGCGTCTATTACAGGCAGGAAAAGAGCTATGAACCCCTGGTGGGGGACTTTGCGAAAATGCAGTATCCCCTGCGCCCGCACCTGGTTGCAAAGTCCATCAAAAGCCAGATGGGAAACCCTATGGTATCGGGGCTTTCGCCGGAGATCCCCGACCGGGCACCGGCGGAGATTTCAGCCAGGATATTAAAGCATTTGTTAAAGGAGGCATCGAAAGTTTACCGGTGCGAGATAACGGATGCCGTAATTACCGTCCCTGCAAACTTTGATTCCGCTATGTGCAAGGCTACCAGGGACGCGGCGGAGCTTGCCGGGATAAAGATAAAAAATAAGGACGGGAGCGAGAGACCGGTTCTGCTTTCTGAGCCGAACGCCGTGATATACGACCTGATGAACCAGATCCATAACGGGGAGATATCAAACCATATTCTTGACCTTAAAGGGAAAAAGCGAGTCCTTGTCTTTGATCTTGGCGGGGGGACACTCGATATTACCATGCACGAGATTAAAAGGCGCGAGGGAGCGGGCGATGTGCTAAAGGTTGATGAGATCGCAACAAACCGTTATACCCTGCTTGGCGGTGATGATTTTGACGAGGAAATTGCAAGGGTGATGTACGGGCGGTACATAAAACAGTATCAGAACCATCCGGAAGTTGTTTCGAAACTGCGCCGCGAGGAGAGAGTGATTATGGCGCAGCTAAGAGTTTATGCAGAAAACCTGAAATTGGATTTAAATGAGCAGTGCAGCGGGGAGTATAATTCGGGCTGGGACGAGGATGATGAGGACATTGAGATGACAATCGGCGGCAATATGGGGGGGATTGGCTACTCATACGACGATGCGTTTACCAAGGAGGAAGTAGAGGAAATCCTGTCCGTATTTATGGGGAGGGAACTGTCATTTTCGGATTACCGCCGGATGGACAGCATCAAAAATACCAGGAATATTATCTACCCGATTCTCGATGTCCTGCATAAAGCGTCCGAGAAGCTTCCTGATGAGGAGCTTGTGGTGGATGCCGTTATTGTCAACGGCGGCATGTCGAAATTTTATATGGTGACGGAGCGCCTGAAAGAGTTTTTCGGGTTTGACCCGATTGTTGCCTTAGACCCCGACCAGGCGGTGGCAAGAGGGGCTGCCGTATACCATTACTATCTGCATAAATTTGAACAGATAAAAGATGATATGCGGATGGTTGGGAAGGAATCCTATACGCCGGAGTGGGTGGACAGTTTTGCGGGGGGTGAGAAGGAGAAAATCCCGCTGAAAAAGAAGGAGTCCACCCCAGAAAAAAATGTGCCATATATGGCGATACAGTGGGGTAACAGCATACTTAATGACAGTTTGTACCTTGGGGTTAAAAACGGGGCTGTCCAGATGATTATCCCGACCGGCGCGGAACTGCCGTACACTTCGCCGGTTATGTACGGCTTTCGGATTGAGAGGGGGCAGAACCGGATTGCCGTGCCGATCAAAAATCAGAATATTGACGGCACATACCGTACCATTGCGACCGGAAATATATCTTTCCGGCAAAACTACCCGGAGGGAGCCTTTGTGGCGTTTGTCGTACATATGGGGAACAATAAAATTATTACCATGAGGGCGTGGACGAGCAAGGATGATAAGGGAAAATGGAAGCTTGAGCAGGGGTATGTGGAGATAGCGATCGATAACGGGGAGAAGAGCAGGGTCAGAACAAAATTTGTCCCGCCGGACGGGTTGAAGCTCAATCCTAAAGCGGAGATTAATAATTTGCTGCAACTGTGCCAGAACTATGAGAAATGCAGGGGAAAAAGTGAAAAGAGCAGCCTTGCAAAAAGAATATCGGAGTGCGTGGGCAGTATATGCAATGCAGGGAACAAAGAAGATTTTCCAGATGCGTTACTCGATACATTAAAAGGTGTTTCCAACGAGGAGGCGAGGCAGCGCCTGTTTGTGATTGCCAGAAGAATTGGAAAAAATTGGGATGAAAGCAAAAAACAGAGGCTTGCCGCCGCGTGCATGAGCCAGATCAGCGCGGATCTGCATGGCATGGTTGCGGTGGGTTCAAGGGTTTCGACAAATATCCAGGCTGTGTATACTTTGAGTATGTGCGCTGATTTTGAGCAGCTTAGCAGATTGTCCGCCCTGCATACTTCCACAAGGTATCTTCAGGCATGCCTGTATGTGCATGCGAAGACGCGCACGGATCTTGAATGGCTGTGCGGGGAATTTGAGAAGGATGTAAAACTTGTGCAGAACAATATGGGGAGCAATATCCAGTTCAGCGCTTACGCCGTGGGGGTTGCGCTGAGAAAGGACGGGCAGGATATTTTGTCGGAAAAGGCGCAGGAGAGGATTGTAAAGGCGCTTAGTGACGCGATAAGGTCAAGGAGGCTTACTGCGGAGGAACTGACATGCTGTATGCTTGCGCTTGGCTGGATCTGCGACAGAAGGCAGCAGGGGATGAAAATTTCAGGGCAGGTAATCGGGGAAGCACTTAATACCTTGCAGAATCTTGAGGGGGAATACAAGGCATTCGTAATAGCAAAGTGCATAAAACCGCGGGAAGTTGCGATGAAGATGATGAATGGGGAATTTTTAAATGAGGATGAGGAAAGGTTTTTATTAATTAAGTTAGAAATCTGACCTGCCAAGTCGGGGGAATAATGTTGTCGTTTCTTATCTGATACTTGATTTTATGCGCGGTTTATGGTATTTTTATAAAGTATTTAAAAATACGGTATCCCGCATGAGCGCGCTGTCCATGTGGGAACAGGGCGGCGTAAGCTTCCTTATATACGCCCCCAAATATCTTTACGGCGCAGAAAGAGGTTGTTCCTTATGGAAAAGTATTTTCAGGTGAAAGAAAAGGGTTCCACGGTCAAAACGGAGGTTTTGGCAGGTTTGACCACCTTTATGGCGATGGCGTACATCCTTATGGTTAACTCGGGAATGTTCTCCGATTTAGCGGAAATGAACGGTGTGACAGGTGATCGGATGTACAATGCAGTCTACATCGCCACAGCGATTTCCGCGGTCGCGGGGACTCTTTTGATTGGGCTGCTTGCCAATCTCCCGCTTGCGCAGGCTTCCGGTATGGGGCTGAATGCGTTTTTTGTCTACACCGTGTGCTTCGGGTTCGGGCTTACCTATGCGAATGGCCTTTTGCTTGTGCTTTTTGACGGTGTGTTGTTTATTGCGCTGACTCTGACCGGCGTGCGAAAAAAGATTTTTGACGCGATACCGGCTTGTGTGCGCATGGCGATACCGGCGGGCATCGGTTTGTTCATCGCATTTTTGGGGCTTCAGAATGCGGGGATTGTCGTGCAGAACAGCTCCACCTGTGTGACCCTGGTATCGTTCAATGTATTTAACGGCTCGGCAACCTGGGCGACCATTATGCCTTTGCTTGTCACGATATTTGCCCTGATTGCAATTGCCGCCCTCTCCGCAAAAAAAGTAAAGGGGGCAGTGTTCTGGGGAATGCTTGGGAGCACGGTTGTCTATTATATCCTCGGTTTTACCGTAAAGGATTTTTATGTGGGTTTTGGCGACAAGTTCAATTTTAACCCTTTTGCCGCATTTAAGGATTTCGGTGAGATTGCGCTCGGAAAAGTGTTCACGCAGGGGGTTGATTTTTCCGGCTACCTTGATAACCACAGCACAGCCTCGCTTGTTATCCTTTTAATCACCACCGCGCTTGCATTCTGCCTTGTGGATATGTTTGATACCCTCGGCACACTGTTTGGTGCCTGCTCCCGCGGCAATATGCTGACCGAGAAGGGTGAGGTTCCAAACTTTGAGAAAGCGATGCTTTCCGATGCGATTGCAACCGTCTGCGGTTCGGTCTGCGGTACTTCCACCGTCACGACATTCGTGGAGGCATCCTCCGGTATTGCGGAAGGTGGGCGGACGGGGCTTTCCGCTATGGTTACGGCAGGGATGTTCTTTATCGCCATGTTTTTAAGTCCGGTCGCTTCGCTGATCCCGGGCTGTGCCACTGCTGCCGTGCTGATTTTTGTGGGTGTCCTGATGATGGGGGCGGTTTTGAAGATTGAGTGGAATGATCCTGCCATCGCACTTCCGGCATTTTTAACCATTTCTTTTATGCCTTTTACTTACAATATCAGTTACGGGATTGCGTTTGGCTTGATTTCCTATATTTTCCTAAAACTTTTTACGGGCAAGGCAAAGGAAATAAATGTCGGGACATGGGTGATAGGTGTTTTGTTTGCAGTAATGTTCTTTGTTACCCATTAAATTAAAAGTTTATGTCAGCGGCGAAATTATGTGCGCTGCCCGGTAAAGGGCGGCGCGGTTTAGCCGCACGGATTGCAGAACAAAAATTTCACGGATTCTTTTAAGCATTTTATCTTTGTTCCGGTGCCATTTGGCGGATAGGGGAATTTCTCCGGTTATCTAATATTTTTCCAGATAAATATCCGAATATATGTTTCCGCGGTAGATCCGGTAAGGACACTGCGCGCAAAAACAGGTTCCTTTTGTTTAAAATGCAAAAGACTGGGATTTTTAACCTATCAATTGTGGTATGTGGGGGATAAGCACCATCTGATATGCAGGAACAGCACAGGGAAATAATTTCCTTTGACTGTTATCTATTGTAATATTAGCGATGTATATTATTAGGATGTTATTTGCAGGTGTGAAAATAATTAAAATATGATTGAATGTAATTGTATATATTAATATGATTTGATTTATTAATGCATAGTTTTTATTATGCGGTGGATATGGAAAAAAACAGTTCCCATTTTGCGGGAGATGTAGTATAATTACAGCATTATGGCAATTAAGGAAGGGGTTTGTGATGAGAGAGTACACTGTAAGCGAAATTGCAGAGATCGTAGGTGGGGAACTGATTGCTGGGGATGGCGGGATTAAAATAACAGAATTTTCGACGGATTCCAGGGTGGGGGATGCGGCAACCATGTTCGTGCCGGTGATCGGGGAACATGTGGATGCGCATGATTTTATCAAAGATGCCGGGGCGCACGGTATGAGGGCGACTTTTACATGCCGCAGGGAGGTCGCAGAGTCGTTAAAGGCGGATGATATGGCGGTCGTATATATCGATATACCGGGCGAGAAAAATCCGAATGTGGAGGCGTTGCAGCGCTTTGGGGCGCATGTTCGGGGGAATTTTGGGATTCCAGTGGTTGGTGTGACCGGCAGTGTCGGCAAGACCACTACAAAGGAGATGGTCGCGATGGCGCTGTCCACCGGATTTTGTACCCTGAAAACAGAGGGGAACATGAACAGCCAGGTTGGTCTGCCGCGCATGATGTGCCGCCTTTCAGATAAGCATGAGATGGCGGTGATTGAGATGGGGATGAGTATGCCCGGCGAGATGGCAAGGATTGTGCGTGTGGCGCGCCCGGAATGTGCGGTGATAACCAATATCGGGGTTTCCCATATCGAGCAGCTTGGCACGTACGAAAATATCCTCCGGGAGAAACTGAATATTATCAATGAATTCCCGGATGGCGGTGTGCTGTTTGTAAACGGGGACGATGATTTATTAAGGGAAGTGGCGGACGCGTGGAAAGAGGTTTGCGCGGAGGGCGAAAATGAGTATGAGGAGGAGGACGGCGGTGTTTTGGTACACGGAGTGCTTATGGATGTTGCCACGGCAAAGCGCTTTCCACACATCCGCATCGTAACTTACGGGACGAAGGCGGGGTGCGATTACCGCTCGCGCATCGCAGGACCTTCTGATGGCGGGATGGATTTCCGGTTTTCCTGCCCGCAGCGTCAGGGCAATCTTACCGCGCATCTTGCCGTGACGGGCAAACATAATGTCCAGAACGCCTTAGCAGCACTTTCGGTGGCGGCGCATTACGGTATTGACCCGGAGAGGGCGGCAGAAGGGCTTTTGAAATATCAGGCGGGCGAAATGCGGGGCAGGAAGATTGAGGTGGGCGGGAAGATTTTGATTGATGATACCTACAATGCGTGCCCGGACTCGATGATGGGCGGGATTGACGGTCTGATGATGATAAAGGCAAAGCGCCATATCGCGGTGCTTGGGGATATGTTGGAACTTGGGGATATCTCCTCGGTCTGCCATTCGATGCTCGGGGATTACCTAGTGCGGCAGCGTGTGGATTATGTTGTGGCGGTGGGCAGGGATGCAAAATTTTATCTCGGGAGGGCTTCCCGCGAAAACGGTCCTGTGGTAAGTCTTTCTAATGCCAGACCAGGTGCCAGGATGGTTCGTATGAGCTATGGGATGGAGGGCTCATATTTTGAGGACAATGCATCGGCTCTCGCCTTTTTAAAGGACTTTCTAAAAGAGGGGGATGCAGTCCTTTTTAAGGGGTCGCGCGGCATGAAGCTCGAGGAACTAGTGGAAGGATTAATGTGAAAAGACATGGGTGACATGTACGCGGATGTGATTGTGGATATATCGAGCGGTCAGCTTGATAAGACGTATCAGTACAGTATCCCGGAACAACTGCTTTCGGTGGCGGTTATGGGTGCGCCGGTGATAATACCGTTCGGTACCGCGAAGCGGGAGGGGTATATTGTCGGGATTTCCGGGGAACCTAAAATTGCCGTGGAGCGCATAAAGCCGATTACAGCGGTGAAGGAGAAAGGGCAGGTTATCGAGAGCCAGATGATTGCGCTTGCCTATTTTATCCGGGAAAATTTCGGGGCGACCATGAACGATGCTCTTCACACGGTGCTCCCGGTTAAACAGGCGGTGCGCCGGGTGGAGAAAAAGACACTGGTGTCAGATGCAGGGATGGATGTGCTTAAAGATGCTTTAGAAAAGGCGGTGCGCCGGGGGTATGCAGCCAGGGAGAGGCTTCTGCGCAGGCTGATTTCTGACGGGGAACTTTTGTGGGAAACGGTGACGGGGGAACTTTCGATTTCATCCCCCACCGTGCAGGCACTGGTGCGGGAAGGGATCGTTAAGGTTCTGGTTAAGGAGAGCTACAGAAATCCTTTGACCAGCCTGCTAAAACTTAATGAGGGGGAAGGGGAGGAAAAAAGCCTTAAACCCTTACCCCCGCTAAATGCCAGCCAGCAAAAAATACATGACAGGATTGCCGCGGATCTGTCGGCGGGGGTGCATAAAACCTACCTGGTTCACGGGGTGACCGGCAGCGGAAAAACAGAGGTGTATCTCTCGGTGATCGAGGAGGTGGTGCGCGCGGGCAGGCAGGTTATAATGCTGATTCCGGAGATTGCACTGACCTACCAGACCCTGCTTCGCTTTTACCGGCGCTTCGGTGACAGGGTTTCCGTTTTGCACTCCCGCATGTCTGCGGGGGAGCGCTACGACCAGAGCCTCAGGGCAAAGAACGGGGAGATCGATATCATAATCGGTCCGCGCTCCGCGCTTTTTACGCCGTTTGAAAGACTCGGGCTGATTATCCTTGATGAGGAGCACGAGGCAAGCTATAAAAGTGAGATGCCGCCCAAATACCATGCGAGGGAGGTGGCGATCGAGCGCGCGAGGCTTTCTGGTGCATCGGTGATATTAGGTTCCGCAACCCCGTCACTCTGGGCTTACGAGAGCGCAATGCGGGGGGAATTTACCCTTTTTACATTGAAAGAGCGGGCGGTGCCAGGTGCCCTGATGCCGACCGTTTCGGTGGTTGATTTGAGGGAGGAACTTGCGGCGGGGAACAGGATGATTTTTTCCCGCGCCCTTCAGGAGAAGATGAGAAAACGGCTTTTAAGCGGGCAGCAGACCATGCTTTTTTTAAACCGCCGCGGCTATGCGGGGTTTGTTTCCTGCCGCTCCTGCGGGCATGTGATGAAATGTCCTCACTGTGATATTTCGATGACGGAGCACGATAACGGGACGCTCGTTTGCCATTACTGTGGCGAGCGCAGGAAAAAGCCCGCAACCTGCCCTTCGTGCGGCTCAAAGTACATAGCGGGATTCGGTACGGGGACGCAGAAGATTGAGGAGGGGGTTAAGAAAATCTTCCCGGAAGCAAGGGTGCTTCGCATGGATGCGGATACGACAAAGAAGAAGGAAAGTTACAGCGAGATACTATCCTCGTTTTCGCGCGGGGAGGCAGACATTTTAGTCGGCACGCAGATGATTGTAAAGGGGCATGATTTCCCGAATGTGACGTTGGTTGGGATACTGGCGGCTGACCTGTCGCTTAATTCAGGGGATTACCAGGCGGCGGAGCGTACTTTTGATTTGCTCGCGCAGGCGGCGGGCCGCGCAGGGAGGGGCAGGCTTTTGGGCGAGGTGGTTATACAGACCTACCAGCCTGACCATTATGCGATAAAATCCGCTGCTGAAGCGGATTACGAGGGATTTTTCCGGCAGGAGATGGCGTACCGCAGGGCGCTTTCCTACCCGCCGGTATCCCATGTGATGGTGGTTCTTATCCTTTCTGTAAAGGAGGCGCGCGCGGATAGCGCGGCGCAGCTTATAGCGGGGGCTGCCGGTGAGTTTATTAAAGAAAACGGGCTTTGCACCACGGTGGTAGGTCCAGCCCCGGCTTCTCTTGCGAAGGCAAATGATCTGTACCGCAGGATGGTATATTTTAAAGAAACGGATTATTCTTGGCTTACAGCCTTGAAAAATTTTCTGGAAGGTTATATATTATACTCGGAACATTTTAAAAATGTAAACATACAGTTTGATTTTGACCCGGTATCCGGGTATTGATGTGTGAAAAGGGAGGATGAAAATGGCAATTCGTAAAATCAGGAAAATCGGGGACAGTATCCTAACAAAACAGACAAAGGAGATTTCGGAGATGACCCCGCGCCTTGAAACATTGATCGATGACATGTTGGAAACCATGTACGATGCGGACGGTGTCGGTCTTGCAGCGCCGCAGGTGGGCATTTTAAAACAGCTTGTTGTTATTGATGTGTCGGAGGGGGCAGACCAGCCAATCGTGCTGATAAACCCGGAGATTATAGAAACATCGGGGGAGCAGACGGGGGATGAGGGCTGTCTTAGCGTGCCGGGAAAGGCGGGGAAGGTCACACGCCCGAACTATGTGAAGGTGAAGGCACTCGACCGCAATATGCAGCCGGTGGAACTTGAGGGGACTGAGCTGCTCGCGCGCGCGATGTGCCATGAGATCGACCATCTTCTGGGGATTTTGTATGTGGAGAAGGTGGAGGGGGAATTGCACGATAACCGTCCGGAAGAATAAATATATAGTAAAATATGTCCGGTATGTAATTTGGAGAAAAGCCTTTGGGCGGGCGGGGAAGGAGGATATATGAGGATTGTTTATATGGGGACACCGCAGATTGCGGCGGTGATTCTAAAGGATATGGTTGCGGCGGGGGATAATATTGTGGCGGTGGTGACACAGCCAGACAAGCCTAAGGGACGCGGGTACGGAATGGCTCTTTCCGAGGTGAAACAGACTGCACTTGAGTGTGGGCTTACGGTTTATCAGCCAAACAAGGTGAGGGAGGAGGAATTCCTTGATGAGATAGAGGGGCTTGCCCCCGACCTGGTGGTAGTGGCAGCATTCGGACAGATTTTGCCTAAAAGATTCCTCGATATCCCCCGATATGGCTGTATCAATGTCCACGCTTCCCTGCTGCCCAAGTACCGCGGTGCTTCCCCGATCCAGTATGCGGTGCTTTGCGGGGAGGAGGTAAGTGGTGTGAGTATCCAGTATATGGCGGAGGGGATCGATACGGGGGATATTATTACGACGGAGGTTGTCCCGCTCGCGCCGGATGAAACGGGTGGAAGCCTGCATGATAAGCTGGCGGAGGCGGGCTGCATAGCGCTGCGCCGTGCCATAGGGCAGATTGCATCAGGCACGGTGGTACGGACACCACAGGATGGGGATAAGGCGAGCTATGTGGGAATGATAAAGAAGGAGATGGGACGGCTTGATTTTTCAAAACCTGCCATCCTTTTAGAGCGCCAGGTGCGCGCGTTCAATCCATGGCCCGGGACTTATACGGGACTTTCCGGAAAGATATTAAAATTCTGGCGGTGCAAAGTTTCGGAAATTTCTGCTAGGGAACTGCAAAAGGCGAAGGAAAACGCCTTTGGATACGGCAGTGTAATCCGCGTCGAAAGGGATTCTTTTACTGTGCTGACCGGCGATCAGGGGCTTTTGGTAAAAGAAGTGCAGCTTGAGGGCAAGCGGCGCATGACGGCGGAAGAATTTTTGCGCGGGTGTGCGATTGGTGAAGGGACATTCCTCGGGTGACTTAAATAACCCTGATAATTATAATGACTCTAAATAGGGATAATTAAGAAAATTTTAATGAGAATGTAAAGGAAATAACGTATTTTATTGGTAAAATATACTTATATTGTAAAGATAAGGAGGAAATGCCTATGTATTTTGACTGGACGTATCTTTTGGTTTTGGCGGGGATGGTACTTAGCCTGCTTGCTTCTGCAATGGTAAAGAGAACCTATGCAAAATATGAGAAAGTGCGCAGTATGTCGGGGCTGACCGGGGCACAGGCAGCGGAGAAGATTTTACGTTCAAACGGTATATACGATGTTTCGATTGAACATGTTGAGGGGAATCTGACCGATCACTATGATCCTGGCAACAAGGTGCTGCGGCTGTCGGATTCCGTGTACAATAATTCCTCGGTTGCGGCGATCGGTGTTGCGGCGCATGAGTGCGGGCATGCAGTGCAGCATGATAAGTCCTATGCGCCGCTTGCCATCCGCACGGCGATTGTCCCGGCGGCAAATATTGGCGCGGCACTTTCGTGGCCTCTTATCCTGATTGGTTTGATGATCGGGATGAAAAGCTCAAGCTTTTTGATTACGGCGGGTATTCTTTTGTTTTCGCTCTCCGTCCTGTTCCAGATTGTGACATTGCCGGTTGAGTTTAATGCGTCGCGCAGGGCGATAAGGGTGCTCTCTGATATGGGTATCCTTTATGGGGATGAGGTGAAGGATACAAAGAAAGTACTTTTTGCGGCAGCCCTGACTTATGTGGCAGCAGCGGCAGGATCTATTTTGCAGCTTGTGCGGCTGATTATGATCGGAAGGAGAAATGACTGATGCAGGCGAGGGCGGTGGCGCTTGATATGCTGTTGGCAGTGTCGGAGGGGAGGGAGTCGCACCGGGTATTTGCGGCGGAACTTTCAAAATATCCGGATATGGAGCGGCAGGAGCGGGCATTTGCAAGGCGGCTTGCCGCAGGGGTTATGGAGCGCAGGCTTACGCTTGATTTTCTGCTTTCCCACTATGTAAAAAGCGGAATGGGAAAACAAAAACCCGTGATCCGCGAGATTTTAAGAATGGGCATGTACCAGCTATATTATATGGAAGTACCGCCTTCAGCAGCATGCAACGAGTCGGTGAAACTGGCGAAAAAACGTGGATTTGCGGGGCTTTCCGGCTATGTGAACGGCGTTCTTCGGGCGGCGGCAAGACAGAGGATTGACCTGCAAAAAGAAGTTGCGGGGCTTGGTGATGGGAAGGCATTATCCATACTTTATTCAATCCCGGAATGGCTTGTAGAAAAATTTATAGTGTGGTACGGAAAGGAGCGCAGCGGACAGATTTTTGCGTCATTCCTTGAGCCGTCAGGGCTTTCGGTGCGCGCGAATTTGTCGGTTGCGGATATTCCTGCATTGCAGGAAAAACTAGAACAGGCCGGTGTTACAGTGGATGCCGGGAAACTGCACCCTGCGGCACTTCACCTGTCGGGAATCGATACGGTGGAAAAACTTCCCGGTTTCCTTAGAGGAGAGTTCCAGGTTCAGGACGAAAGTTCCATGCTTCCCGTGCTCTGCGCAGGGATTAAAGCGGGAGATTATGTGATTGACTGCTGTGCTGCGCCCGGCGGCAAAACAATACAGGCGGCGGATGTACTTTTAAAGGCGCGGGGGGCGCACAGTTGCTGCGATGCCGGCGCAGGGACAGTCAGCGCGCGGGATTTGTCGGAATACAAGCTTTCTAAAATTAACGAGAATGTAAGGCGCTGTGGGTTTGATAATATAGAGGTTATGTCCTTTGATGCCACCTGTTTAAGACAGGAGGATGTGGGGAGGGCGGATGTGGTGATTGCCGACCTGCCGTGCTCGGGGCTTGGGATAATCGGGAAAAAGCCCGATATAAAATATAATGTGTCCGAGGAAGGGCTTATTGAACTTTCACTGCTGCAAAGGAAGATTCTTAGTACAGTTGCAGAATATGTGAAACCGGGAGGAGTGTTAATCTATTCGACCTGCACACTGAACCCGGAAGAAAACGAGAAGAATTATCATTTTCTCTGCGGACTTTCTGGATTTGAGCCGGAGAGCCTTGACGGATATCTGCCACAGAAGCTTCATTCCGATACGACAAAGAAAGGGTATCTAACACTTTTGCCAGAGGCGGGAAAATGGGACGGTTTTTTTGTTTCCCGGTTCCGCAGGGAAGGTGGGGGGACGATGGATGGAACCAAGTGATATTAAATCGATGGATTTTGATGAACTGAGGGCGGAGCTTGCCGCGCTCGGGGAGAAGGAATTTCGCGCCGCCCAGATCTATGAGTGGCTCCATAAAAAACTTTGTGGTAGTTTTGATGAGATGACGAATATTTCTCTTGCACTCCGGGAAAAATGTAAGGAAAGATTTTCCTTTTGCAATCTCTTAAAAGTGGACTGTAAGGAATCCGCGCTCGATGGGACACGCAAATATCTGTTTGGGCTTGCGGACGGGAATGTTGTGGAAAGTGTGTTTATGAGATACCATCACGGCAATTCAGTCTGCATTTCCTCGCAGGTCGGATGCAGGATGGGATGTACTTTCTGCGCCTCAACTTTGGGCGGGCTGACAAGGAACCTCGCTCCGTCCGAGATGCTTTCACAGGTTTATGAGATACAGAAATTAACCGGGGAGCGCATCCATAATGTTGTGGTTATGGGGACGGGCGAGCCGTTTGACAACTACGATAACCTGATCCGTTTCCTGAAAATGATAAGCGATGACAGGGGACTTAATATAAGCGGCAGGAATGTGACGGTATCAACCTGCGGCATCGTTCCGCGCATCCGCCAGTTTGGCGGGGAGGGACTTACCTGCAACCTGGCACTTTCGCTGCATGCGCCAAATGATGAGGTCAGGGCAATGCTGATGCCGGTGGCAAGGCGCTACCCGCTTGCAGAAATCCTTGCCGCCATGGATGATTACTATGGGAAGACTGGGCGGAGGCTGACCTTTGAGTACAGCCTGGTGGATGGGGTAAATGACAAGGCAGCACTTGCAAGGGAACTCTCCCTGCTGCTTCGCGGGAGAAATTGCCTGGTCAACCTGATACCGGTTAATCCGGTGAAGGAGCGGGGGTGTCGGCGTTCCCGCGCGGGCAATATAGAAAACTTTAAAAACATCCTTGAAAAAAATAGAATAAATGTTACGATAAGAAGGGAAATGGGCTCCGATATTGATGCTGCCTGCGGGCAGCTGCGCAAAAGTTATATGGACAGGGAGGTGGGCCGGGAGTGAAAACATATTCCGTTACGGATATAGGACAAAAGAGAAAGATGAACCAGGATTATGTATATTGCAACGAGGGAGCCGTCGGGATGCTGCCGAACCTCTTTATTGTGGCGGATGGGATGGGCGGTCATAATGCGGGGGATTTCGCTTCCAGGTTTGCCGTGGAAGAATTCGTGCGCCAGGTAAGCGGGGGCAGGGAGAAGACCCTGATTAAGACGATGGAGGAGGCAGTGCACCGCGCAAACCAGATGCTTTTGGAACAGGCAGCGGCGCGCCCTGAGCTAGAGGGGATGGGCACCACCTTTGTGGCGGCAACAATCAACGGGGAGGATATGTATGTTGCAAACATTGGTGACAGCAGGCTTTACCTGATTAGCGGCGAGGAGATTACGCAAGTTACACAGGATCATTCGCTTGTGGAGGAGATGATAAGACGCGGGGAGATTAAGCGGGAGGAAGGCAGGTTCCACCCGAATAAAAATGTCATCACAAGGGCGATGGGGGCAAATGTCCTGGTCGTTCCGGATTTTTTTGAGGTGCGACTTATGGCGGGCGACTTTATCCTGCTGTGCTCGGACGGGCTGTCCAATATGATGGATGACCATGAAATTTTTTCGGTTATAAAAAGCCACGGGGAGGATGTGGCAGCAGCCGGAGCCAGACTTTTGCATCTGGCGAATGAGTACGGGGGCAGGGATAATATTTCTATTGTGCTTGTGGGGACATAGGCCGGAAACGGCAGGCATTATCCAGAAATGAGGTAGATTTATGATTAAACCAGGTATGTACATCAGTGAGCGCTACGAGATTATAGACAAGGTTGGTTCCGGCGGCATGGCGGATGTCTACAAGGCGAAATGCCACAGGCTGAACCGCTATGTAGCGATTAAGATTCTGAAGAACGAGTATTCCAGCGACAAGAATTTTGTGGCTAAATTCCGTGCGGAGGCACAGTCGGCGGCGGGGCTTTCCCACCCGAACATCGTGAATGTCTACGATGTAGGGGATGATGAGGGACTTTACTATATTGTTATGGAGTTGGTTGAGGGCATTACCTTAAAGAAGTTTATCGAGCGCAAGGGCAGGCTTGAGATCAAGGAAGCAGTCGGTATTGCCATCCAGATTGCGCAGGGTATGGAAGCGGCACACGCAAACCATATTATCCACCGCGATATCAAACCTCAGAATATTATTATCTCGCGGGACGGTAAGGTGAAAGTAACTGATTTTGGTATTGCCAAGGCGGCAACCTCAAACACGGTGTCCCAGAACGCGGTAGGTTCGGTGCACTATCTGTCACCGGAGCAGGCAAGGGGAGGATACTCGGATGAGAAGAGTGATATTTACTCCCTGGGTGTTACAATCTATGAAATGCTCTGCGGTTCCGTGCCGTTTGCGGGAGACAACTCGGTTTCGGTCGCGCTTTCCCATATCAATGATGAGGCTAGGCCTGTTCGTGATATACGTCCCGATGTGCCGCCAAGTATTGAAAAGATAGTGCAAAAATGTATGCAGAAGAAACCGGAGCGCAGATATCTTTCCGCCTCGGAACTGATCTTAGACCTGCGCTGTTCTATCACGAACCCGGACGGGGATTTCGTGAAGCTGGCATCGGCTGCCGTGCCGGATTCTCCCACGATCAATATGACGGATGAGCAGATGGAGTCCATCAAGAGCGCGGTGAAATCGCCGGCGGTCTATTATGATTCCCACCCTGAAACTGCTTCTGGTGTGAAGCGGGTAGAAAAGGAGGAGGAGGAAGAGTTAGATGGTGTTGACCCGAAATTCGAGAAATTTATTATAATCGGGACGGTTGTGACGGCGGTTGCGCTGGGATTAGCGCTTATCTATCTGGTTATCAACCTGTCGGGTGTGCTTGATATTTTCCGCGGGAACAACGAGGAAGGTGTGACACCGACCCCTGAGGGGAGCCCGACCCCAACCATGGAGGCTACTCCAACGCCGGAGGGGGAAGAAGTCGGAATGAAGAATCTGGTCAATGTGGTCGGCTATAAGCTCGATGATGCGATAAGTACACTGCAAATGATTTCACCGGGATTTAGCATAATCAGTGACAAGGAAGAGTATTCGAAGGATGTGCCAAAAGGCTATGTGACCGACCAGTATCCGCCGGATGATGTGGCGATTGCCTGGGATGGCACAATTGAGCTGACAATAAGTGCGGGACCGGAGCCAAAACAGGTTCCGAATGTTGCATATTATACGTTTGAGAAGGCGAAAAAGGAGCTTGAGGGAGATGGTTTTGAGGCGAAACCTGTCTACGAGGCGAGCACGGAGTATGAGAACGGGATGGTTATTCGCACTGAACCGGCGGGCGGGGAATCTCTTGAGGAGGGTGGAACCGTAACGGTTTATGTCAGCACGGGACCGGATATCACCTTGACGGATATGCCAAAACTTCTTGGGTATACTGAGGAGGAAGCGATTGCTGCCCTTGCGAAGGCTGGCTTGTCGAAGGGTTCTACAAGTTATGCGAGCAGCGATAAATATGCGGAAGGGCTTGTATGTTTCCAGAGTTATAGTGAGGGTGAGAGGATTGCGGCAGGCACGAAGGTGGATATCGCACTTAGTACGGGACCGGAAGTGACCCCGACCCCGACGGCTGAGCCAACCAAGGAACCGGATGATGAGCCGGAACCGACTGTGGAACCGGACGATACCGAGCCGACACCGGAACCGACACCAACGCCGACCCCTGAGCCGGAACCACTCTACAGCTACCAGGCGACAGCCGTGATAAGTGACTGGCCGCTTGGGGAGAACGATACCGCAATGCTCTATATTACCATTTCACAGGATGGGAACGAGGTGGATGTTACAAGGGAGGAGTCGAGGCTGTTCACCGCTTCGGATTTCCCATATTACCTTGATATATCGCTTGACGAGGACGACGGCTTCACGGAAGGGATGGCTACGATCTCCGTATGGTTTAATGGGGAACCGTATGCGGGGAGCTATTCCGTGGAACTTAAAGCTGTCCGCATCAACTAGGGGAGTGTGCATGCAGGGAAAAATAATCAGGGGTGTTGCTGGATTTTACTATGTCAATGTGGAGGGGGAAGGGGTATTTGAATGTAAGGCGAAGGGGATTTTCAGATACCGGAAAGTAAAGCCCCTTCCCGGCGATAACGTGGGGCTTACGGTAATCAGCAGGGAGGCGATGACCGGGAATATTGATGAGATATACGGGCGCGACAGCGAGCTTGTCCGCCCGGCGGTTGCCAATGCAGACCAGGCAGTAATCGTTTTTGCGGCGGCATGGCCGGCTCCCAATTTAAATTTGCTTGACCGCTTCCTGGTGCTGATGCAGGAGCAGGGTATAAAAACACTGGTCTGTTTTAATAAGAAAGACCAGGTCGGGGAAGCTGAGCAGGAGGAGCTTGCGCGGATCTACGCGGGGAGCGGATGCAAGGTGCTTTTTCTCTCCGCAAAATATGCGCAGGGCACCGAGCTGCTAAAAGAGCAGCTTTCCGGCAAGACCACTGTTCTTGCCGGACCTTCCGGGGTCGGGAAATCCTCGATAATAAACCTTCTATACCCGCAGGCAAATATGCAGACGGGTGATATCAGCGGGAAGATCGGGCGCGGGAAACATACGACCAGGCATTCGGAACTTTTTTATGTGGACGAGGGAACTTACCTGTTTGACACACCGGGTTTCAGCTCCCTGTATCTTGGGGAGATGGAAAAGGAGGAGCTAAAGGGGTATTATCCGGAGTTTGCGGACTATATGGGACAATGCAGGTATTTAAGCTGCCTGCATGATAAGGAGCCGGGATGCGCCGTCAAGGAAGCAGTTTTAAGTGGAGCCATATCAAAGGAGCGCTACGGGAATTATCTTCTTTTGTTAAACGAGCTGAGGAACAGAAAAAAATATTAGGGCTTTTTAAGCCTGGCAGAAACGGAGGATTTCGATGTATCAATTATCACCATCCATACTGGCAGCAGATTTTGCGGTTCTTTCAGAACAGCTTTTTGCGGTGGAGGAAGCAGGTGCCGACATGGTACATATCGATGTGATGGACGGACAGTTTGTCCCGCGCATATCATATGGCATGCCGGTGATTGAGTCGATACGGAGAGTGACAAAACTCCCGTTTGATGTTCATTTGATGGTGGCGGAACCATATCGGTTTATCGAGGATTTTAAAGATTGCGGGGCTGATCTGCTCACGGTACATGCAGAAGCCTGTACGCATCTGCATTCAACTGTCACAAAAATACGGCAGTGTGGGATGAAGGTGGGTGTTGCCATCAACCCGGCCACCCCGGTCGAAGTCCTGCGCCATATTATAGGGGAGGTTGACATGGTGCTTGTAATGACCGTAAACCCGGGCTTTGGGGGGCAGAAATTTATCCCCAATATGCTTAAAAAACCGGGAATGGTAAAGCAGTTAGCGGCCGATGAGGGTGTTGCCTGCCCGGATATCCAGGTGGATGGCGGGATAACCCTTTTTAATGTCGGGGAGATATTGAAAGCCGGCGCTAATAATATTGTCGCGGGGACATCTGTTTTTTCCGGGGACATCAAGGCAAATATAGCCGGATTTAAGGAGGCATTTGAAAATGCTGCTAAATGAGATGATGATTGGTCGTCCTCTTGAAATTTTTGTTACCCGCGAGGGGTATCATTACCGTGTAGTGAGCAAAATCGAACATGTGTCGGACGGATGTGTATGTGTGACCCCGATCGCGAGCAAAACGCGAGTGTTTGAGTTTTTGGAAACGGATAAAATAGACCTTGTTTACCGCGAGGAAGAGAAAATGTGGAAATGGAGGTCGGTTGTAGGCGGGATGACGGAAGTTAACGGGCAGAAGCTCCACTGCTTTTACTCGGAGGAGGAAGGCGAAAGCTTTAACCGCCGCAATGCCTACCGCGTGTTTGTCGGGGAAAAACTGGTGGTGGAGTATCTGGTGTACGACGCGAAGCACCTGCGCGATTTTGACCTGACACAGGAACTGCACAGCGAGATGGTTTTTAATTATGACCCGGATGCCGATGCAATGCGCGCGGACTGCTTCCGCTATGTGGAGTGCCGGGCAGTATTAAAGGATATCAGCGAGGATGGTGCGGGGCTGTATATGGACCAGAAATTGGAGCCGGGCGATGAGATCACATTTGATTTCCAGACAAAGGATTTCGGCGTAATTAACTGCCGTGCAAGGATAGTGAGGAGGCTTGAGAGCAGGCAGGGTTCCTTCCGGTATTATTATGGCTGCCGGTTTAAGGAAACAAGCCGGAACCTGTCAAAATATATCTATGAAATGCAGCGCAAGCAGCTTAGAAAAGCGAGGAAACAAAAGTAATGGCAACCCTGATTGTGGCGGGTGGGGATGTTTTTTTGCCGGTGGCTTCCTCCTATTTGAAAGGGAGGGAATTTGACCATATCATCGCCGTGGACGCGGGGGTGCTGGCAGTGGAAAAACTTGGTCTTTCTGCGGATTATCTGGTCGGGGATTTCGATACACTCGGCGAGGAAAAACTGGCGTACTGGGAAAACCTCCCAAATATTTCGGTAAAAAAGTATAATCCGCAGAAAGACGATACGGATATGGAAATCGCGGTAAAACTTGCGCTCCGGTTTGAGGAGGAAAAAACAAAAGCGCAGGGAAATGTATCGGACCGGTTCTTTCCCGAGCAGGTTCTTCTGATCGGGGCGACGGGAACCAGGCTTGACCATACGCTCGCTAATATATCAATGCTCTCCCAATTTGAAGCAGCGGGCGTTCCCGCATGCATTCTTGATGCACATAACCGTCTGTCCATGCATGGGCGCGGATTTTGTCTTTCTAAAAAAGAATTGCTTGGGAAATATATTTCTTTTGTCGCATTTACCAAAGAGGTTTCAGGAATTACATTAAAGGGATTTTGTTATCCGCTTGACGGCTACACACTCAGGAAAGAAAGCAGCCGCTGTATCAGCAATGAGGCATGTGGGGAAGAGCTTTCGGTAGAATTTAGCGAGGGGGAGCTTCTGATGGTGGAGTCTGCGGATACCGCGTTATATGGCGCGGGATAAATATTACGAAAGCGGGCGGGGAAAAGCCTGCGGAAAAGAGGATTATCATATGAAACTAGGCATAGTTGGTCTGCCAAATGTGGGAAAGAGTACATTGTTTAATTCATTGACAAAAGCGGGGGCTGAGTCGGCAAATTACCCGTTCTGTACAATCGATCCGAATATCGGGATTGTCCCGGTTCCGGATGAGAGGCTTAAAGTACTCGGGGATCTTTATACATCCGAGCGTGTTGTCCCTGCAACAATTGAATTCGTGGATATTGCGGGGCTTGTCAAAGGCGCGTCAAAGGGGGAGGGGCTTGGCAACCAGTTCCTTGCCAATATCCGCGAGGTGGATGCGATTGTACATGTGGTCCGCTGTTTTGAGGATTCCAATATCATCCATGTAGAAGGCAGTATTGATCCTGTGCGCGATATTGAAACCATCAACCTTGAACTTTTATTCTCGGATTTGGAGGTGCTTGAGAGGCGCTATGCGAGGGTAAAAAAGACGGCGGCAGGAAATAAGGAGGCGGCGAAGGAAGCGGATTTACTTGCGCGCCTGATAAAACATATGGAGGCTGGGAAGCTTGCGAGGATTTTCCCATGTATGGACGAGGAAGAAACACAGATGATTGATTCTTTCAACCTCCTTACCTACAAGCATGTAATCTATGCGGCAAACGTAAAGGAAGAAGAATTGGCAGGCGATGGTGCGGGGAATGATTATGTGCAGAAAGTGAAGGAGTATGCGCAGAGCGAATGTGAGAATGAGCAGGCACCAGTGGCACAGGTATTTGTGATCTGTGCGCAGATCGAACAGGAGATTGCGGAACTTGACGAGGATGAGAAGAAGATGTTTTTGGAGGAGCTTGGCATAGCCGAGTCAGGTCTGGAAAAGCTTGTTAAGGCAAGTTATGATCTTCTGGGGCTGATTAGCTACCTGACAGCGGGACCAAAGGAAACCAGGGCATGGACCATTGAGAGTGGGACGAGAGCCCCGCAGGCTGCCGGGAAGATCCACTCGGATTTTGAGAGGGGATTTATCCGGGCGGAAGTCGTAAGTTACGACAACTTGGTTGGTTGCGGCAGTTTTAACGCTGCGAAGGAAAAAGGGCTTGTGCGCTCGGAGGGGAAGGAATATGTTGTGCAGGACGGGGATGTTGTCCTCTTCCGCTTTAACGTGTAAAATGCAGGTGGGGCTGCGCCGGATGGAGGCATTATGTTGCAGGGGGTAAAAACGGATATCCGTTTCCCGAATCTGGGGATATTTTTTTCGGGGGTTGGCAATGGCATAACACTGTTTGGGATTGATGTTATGTATTACGGGATAATTATTGTTTCGGGGATACTGCTCGGGGTGCTGCTTGCCTGCTTCAGGGCAAAACGCGCGGGGATAAACCCGGATATGATTATCGATTTTGCGCTTTATGCGATCCTGTTTTCCGTGGCTGGGGCAAGGCTGTTCTACGTGGTTTTTGCCTGGGACTCTTTTAAGGAAAATCCGGTATCGGTCTTTAATCTTAGGACGGGCGGCATGGCGATTTACGGCGGTATTTTTGCGGGAGCGCTTACGGCAGCGGTATATGCAAGGATAAAAAAAATTAATTTTTTAAGGCTTGCCGATTTGTGTATGCCATCCCTCCTGTTAGGACAGGCGATCGGTCGCTTTGGCAATTTTTTTAACCGCGAGGCATTCGGTGTCTATACGGACGGGATTTTTGCCATGCAGCTTGACCGAAGGGTTGTGGGCAATGATTATAATTGTTCCTTAGCGGTGCTAGAAAAGCGCTATGCCGGGCAGCAGGAAGCCCTTGGGAGAATTATTGAAATCCGGAATAATACGGTATTTGTTGAGGGGGTGGAGTACATACAGGTGCACCCGACCTTCCTGTATGAGTCGATGTGGAACCTGTTTTTGCTTATCCTGCTCCTAGTCTATTCCAGGTATAAAAAGACAGATGGGGAACTTCTGTTTTTGTACCTTGTCGGCTATGGGGCGGGAAGATTCTGGATGGAAGGATTAAGGACGGACAGGCTCTTTATGTGGGGGACATCCCTTCCGGTATCACAGTTGATTTCCGCAGTGTTTTTCCTGTCCGGGATTACTTTGTTTATTCTTTCCAAGGTATCTGCCATGAGGAAAAAATGAATATCTTAGAAAAAAGTAAAAGGGGGTTTTTGTTGCGTAATATGTGGCAAAAACCTTCTTTTTTCGCACTTTTTTTTGTGTTACGTAAGGTTTTCTTAATAATTTGGACTTGCTTTTTTCATGCATATCGGGTAAAATGGGGGATGAAAATGGTGGAAAGTGGTTTGCAGTGGGGCTTGACGGCTGCCTTTTCCTTTACCCGGATGAAAAATGGGAGGGATTTGTAAAACAGTTAAAGAGTCTGCTGCGCACAAAAGAAGCCAAACAGCTCCAGCGCTATTTTCTCGCGAACGCTGCAAAGATGGAGATGGACGGGCAGGGAAGGATAATGATCCCCGCGCATCTTAGGAGCGGGATAAAAAAGGAAGCTGTCTTTGTCGGTATATTTGACAGGGTTGAGCTTTGGGATGGCGAATGTTTTGATGCGAATCCATCCGGGGATATGGAGAGCGCTGCGGAGGCAGCGGCAGCGCAGGGGCTTATATTTTAGTGGAGGAACAATGGAGGAAACAAAGTTTTGCCATATCTCCGTTATGCTTACAGAGTGCATCGGGGGTCTGAATATACGTCCGGACGGAATTTATGTGGATGGGACGATGGGCGGTGCGGGGCATTCCGAGAAGATTGCCGCCGCGCTGTCAGAACATGGGCACCTGGTCGGGATCGACCAGGATGCCGATGCCATCCGTGCCGCAGGAGCGCGCCTTGCACCTTTTGGAGAGCGCGTTGCCATTGTCCGGAATAATTTTTGCAATATCCGGGAAATCTTAGAGGGAGAGGGAATTAGTAAGGTGGACGGGATACTGCTTGACCTGGGGGTTTCCTCCTATCAGCTTGACACGCCTAAAAGGGGATTTTCCTACCGTGTGGACGCGCCGCTCGATATGCGGATGGACGACCGCTCCCCTCTGACAGCGAGGGATATTGTGAACGGTTACAGTGAGCAGGAACTTTTTCGGGTGATAAGGGATTACGGCGAGGAGCGCTTCGCAAAGAATATCGCAAAACATATTGTGCGGGCGCGCGAAAAAAAAGAGCTCTTGACAACATTTGACTTGAATGAGGTGATACGTGCGGCGATCCCGGCGAGGGCGAGGGAGGGGGGAGGACATCCTTCCAAGCGGACCTTCCAGGCGATCCGCATCGAGTTGAACCGGGAACTTGAGGTACTGAAGGATTCGATTGATGCGATGATCGATCTTTTAGGCGAGGGGGGAAGACTGTGCATTATCACGTTCCACTCGCTTGAGGATCGGATTGTAAAATTAAGTTTTAAGCGGGCGGAAAACCCCTGTACCTGTCCGCCCAGTTTCCCGGTATGTGCATGCGGGAAAAAGCCAAAAGGGGTGGTATTGACAAAGAAGCCGATTCTTCCGGGTGAGGAGGAGCTTTTGATGAACCCGAGGGCAAAGAGCGCGAAGTTGCGGATATTTGAGCGCAGGGGCTAGAGGGGAAGGAGAGGATTCGGATGGCGGAAAGGAAAAATCCATATCATTACGATCCGGATTATTATGTACATGGAAGTACGGTCAGAAAATTAAATACACCACAGGGGCAGCCGGCGGGCGGGACAAAAAAGAAAAAGGGATATGCGTCCGCGCAGCCGGCAACAAGGGAGCGGGAGAGAGCTTTGCCGAAAAGGAAACCGGCGACAAGGGAGCCTGTCCGCAAAAAGATTCCGCAGAGGGAGCCGGACCGATATGAGCGCCTTGTTAGGCAGCAGGAGCAGCGCGATGAAAAAAGATTATTTTCCATCAGCCGCGGCATCGGATTTTTCGGTATAATAACGCTGTGCGGTGCCATGTTTTTAGTGGGATTCCTCTGTGTGCGCTACCTTGACCTAAAGGCGGAATCGTCGCGTCTTGACAAGGCGGTCGCCTCGTTAAAGGACGAGCTTTTGGTGCTTACGGATACGAATGCGGGAAAGGAGCAGGCGCTGGTGGAAAATATCGACCTGGACGCGATCTACCAGACCGCTGTGGGCGAGTACGGCATGGTTTTTCCTAACAAAAACACTGTCATTTACTATGACCCGGCAGATTTAAGTTATGTCAGGCAGCATGCGGATATCCCGGAAGCGGCGGCTTCCATCCTGGATAAGCTGGTTCCGTAAAGATTCAGGAAAGATAAGTGGTCATGTATGAGTGTTAGAAGGACAAAAACAAATGTAAAGCGGTTCACACGCAGGATGCAGGGGGCATTGCTCTTTGTATTTTGCGTGGTTTTTGCATTGATTTTCGGACTGTGTGCCCGTCTTGCCTGGCTTCATGTGAACAAGGAGGAAGATTACGGCAAAAAAGTATTGGCACAGCAGAGTCTTGGGACAAATACAAACCTTCCGTACCGGCGGGGAGATATCCTCGACCGCAATGGTGTGGTGCTCGCGAGGAGCACAAAGGTATTTAATGTGATTTTTGACCCGAGCATTATCAATATGGATACATCCTATGCGGAGCCAACCATCGAAGCGCTTGTAGCCATCTACGGGCTTGATGCGAACGAGCTTAGGAATATACTGGCAGAGAAGCCTAAAAGTGCTTATATCAGGCTTTTGCGGCAGCAGAGCCTTGAGAGCAAACTGGCTTTTGAGGAGTATGTGGCAAAAAGCAAGCAGCGCAAGCAGATACAGGGAGTGTGGTTTGAGGAGGAGTACATAAGAAATTATCCCTTTGGTTCCTTAGCGTCCCATGTGATCGGTTACACGGTGGGGGGCGATATTGGGACATGGGGGATTGAACAGTACTATAACACGGAATTGATCGGGACAAACGGCAGGGAGTACGGTTATTATGATTCGGAACTGAACCGCATAAAGGTTGAAAAACCAGCGACCGACGGCGATACCATTGTTTCAACCCTGGATGTGAACGTGCAGCGCATTGTGGAGAAGAAGATAAAGGAGTTCCGCAGCACATGGAAATGTGAAAATACAGGTGTGATTGTGATGAACCCGAACAACGGTGCCATTTATGCGATGGTATCGAACGAGGGATTTGACCTGAATGAGCCGAGAAACCTTTCCGCGTACTATACGCAGGAAGAGATTGAGGCAATGAGCGAGGAGGAAACTTTAAATGCGTTAAACCGGATGTGGCGCAATTTCTGTATCAGCGACACCTATGAGCCGGGTTCAACTTTCAAGCCATTTACTGTGGCGGCAGCCCTGGAGGAAAACTTAGTTAAGGCAGCGGATACATTTACCTGTGACGGTTACCGCAATGTGGCGGGTTACCGCATTAACTGCAACCGCCGTTCCGGGCATGGGGTTGTGACTTTGACGGAGGCACTTATGAAGTCCTGCAATCCTGCCCTTATGTCAATCGGTGAACTGTTAGGCAGGGATGAGTTCTACCGCTACCAGGAGCATTTCGGTTTTGGGCAGAAGACGGGTGTTGACCTGCCGGGCGAGAGCGGGAGCATCCTGATTTCACTGGAGAATCTGAATGTGACGGAGCTTGCCACCTCAAGTTTCGGGCAGAGTTTTAATATCACGATGGTGCAGCTTGCGTCCGCTTTCTGCTCCCTTGTAAACGGGGGATATTATTATCAGCCCCATGTGGTGGAGCAGATACGCAATGCGGCGGGAACTGTGGTTTACGAGAATCAGGGGGTGGTGCTGACTGCCTCCGTCTCAGAAAAAACTTCGGAGTTTATGCGCCAGGCAATGTTTATGACAGTGGATAGCGGGACGGCTTCCCCGGCGAAGGTTGAAGGATACTTAGTCGGCGGCAAGACCGGGACGGCACAGAAGGGCGTGCGCGATAAGGAAAACCAGAAATATGTTGTTTCTTTTATCGGCTGTGTCCCGACTGATGACCCGCAGGTAGTAATCTATGTCGTGATCGACGAGATACATGACGAGGAGAAAAAAGCAAGCAGTTCGCTTGCCACGGCACTGACGAGTGAAATACTTGAGGAGATACTGCCATATCTTGGCATCTACCCGGAAGGGGAGATCAATTATCATATTGACCTGCCAGTAAACGATCCAAATACGGATCTTTCCGGTATACAGGAGGGGGATATTATAGACCCTAACGGGGGGACTTCTCCTGATCCGGCCGCCCCGGCGGAGTGATATTTTGCCGGAAGGAGGCTATATCGGAAGTATGGGGGTATGAATTTTGCAGTGTGCGAATATACATGGAAGGAAAGAGAGGAGAACCGGAAGGAAGGAACGGGATGCATTTTCTTTCTTACCAGAAGCGGGGGCTTTTCCTGCTGCTTGCGATGCTTCTTGCGGGGATGCTTGTAATTTGTGCAAGGCTTGCCTATTTTATGGTTTTTGTCACAGACCGCTACGCCGAGCGGGCGAAGGAACTGCACGAGCGGGAGCGCAGCATAAAAGCGGAGCGGGGACTGATCTATGACCGCAACGGTGTGGTGATTGCGGATAATAAGCCGGTCTGCACGATCTCCGTGATACATAACCAGATAACCAACCCGGAGGAAGTGATTGAAAAACTTTCAGGGATTCTTGGGCTTTCTGAGGAAACGGTGCGAAAGCGCGTGGAAAAATATTCCTCGATTGAGCGGATAAAGGCAAATGTGGATAAAGAAACTGCGGATGCAATACGCGACTTAAACCTTGACGGGGTGATGGTGGATGAAGACTACAAGCGTTTTTACCCGTTCGGCTCCCTGGCATCGAAGGTGCTCGGGTTTACAGGGAGTGACAACCAGGGGATTATAGGGCTTGAGGTTGAGTATGATAAATATTTGCAGGGAACACCTGGGAAGATACTGACCATGACAACAGCGCATGGGCTTGAACTTGAGAATACGGCGGAGAACAGGGAGGAGCCTGTTCCGGGCAACCATCTGCATACAAGTCTTGATATTGTGATACAGCAGTTTGCCGAGCAGGCTGCCACAAAGGTCTACGAGGCAAAGGGGGCGAACCGGGTCAGCATTATTGTGATGAACCCGCAGAACGGCGAGATTTACGCGATGGTTAATGTGCCGGAATTTGACCTGAATGAACCGTATACCCTGACCGCGCCGGTGCTTGGCGAAAGCGATGTGGAAAGTCTGACCGACACAGAGAAAAACGAACTTTTAAATGCCATGTGGCGAAATCCCTGTATCAACGATACCTATGAGCCGGGGTCCGCTTTTAAGATCGTGACGGCAACGGCTGCCCTTGAGGAGGGGGTGGTGGGGCTTAGCGACAGATTTTACTGTCCGGGATACAAACTTGTGGAAGACCGGACGATACGCTGCCATAAGGTTGGCGGGCACGGGAGCGAGGATTTTAAGCAGGGGATAATGAACTCCTGCAATCCGGTTTTTATGGAAGTTGGAGCCAGGGTCGGGGCAGAGCGGTTTTTGTATTATTTTGACAAACTGGGTCTGACGCGCCGCACCGGTGTGGATTTGCCGGGGGAAGCCAACTCGATTTTACATAAATTGGAAAATATTAAGGCGGTAGAACTGGCAACCATGTCCTTTGGGCAGTCCTTCCAGATCACGCCCCTGCAATTGATGCGCGCGGCAAGTGCGGCGGTCAACGGGGGGAAACTGGTTACTCCACACTTTGGTATCTATGTGGAGAATGCCGAGAAAGTGACGGTGAAAACCTTCCACTATGATGAGGAGGAGGGAGCGGTATCCGAACAGACGAGCGGGATGATGCGGGAACTTTTGGAGGCGGTGGTCGCTGAGGGAACAGGAAAGCGCGCGTATGTGGCGGGGCTTCATATCGGCGGCAAGACGGCAACCTCGGAAAAACTTCCGAGGAGGACGGGCAGATATATCGCGTCGTTCCTTGGTTTTGCCCCGGCATCCGACCCGCAGGTTATGGTATTGGTTATGATTGATGAGCCGGAGGGCATCTATTACGGGGGAACGATCGCCGCACCGGTTGCGGGGGAGATTTTTGAAAATATTCTGCCGTATTTAAATATTGTACCGGATTACAGCGAACAGGAACTAAAGGAATATTCGCTTGGCACCGATGTTGTTCCGGATTTTACAGGCAAGGGGATAAAGGAAGCAAAAACGGAGTTTGCTGCATATTCGGAAGGGGAGCTGTATATTATCGGGGAGGGGGAGAAGGTGAAGGAGCAGTTCCCTCTGCCGGGGGAGAAAGTCAATAAAAACAGCGACTTGATTTTGTATGTGGAATAGCCGTAAAATACGGGCGGGAATACAGAAAGGATATGAGGTATGGATTTGCAGGAGGATTTTTTAAAGGGCAGGGATTTTTGTGGAAAAAAAATAATTATAATCGGAACCGGAATCAGCGGGATTGCGGCGGCAAGGCTTTTGGACGGGATTGGCGATGTCACTTTATATGATGCGAACAAAAACCTTGACGTGATGGAAATACGTGCAAAGATCGGGGAGGATTTTGGCGGGCGTATTGTGCTTGGGGAATTTGGCGATGAACTGGCAGCGGGTATGGACTATGCGGTATTAAGTCCCGGCGTGCCGGTGGATCTGCCAGAAATTGACCGCCTGCGCGATGCGGGGGCAAAAATTATCGGGGAGATAGAACTTGCGTACCAGTTTGAGAGGGGTCGTCTGGTTGCCATCACCGGCACGAATGGGAAGACGACCACAACTGCACTGACCGGGGAGATAATGAAAACCTTTTACAATGATGTTTTTGTGGTTGGAAATATCGGAACCCCGTACACGCAGATGGTGCAGAAAACGGCGGCGGATTCCGTTACGGTAGCGGAGATAAGCAGTTTCCAGCTTGAAACCGTACATGATTTCAAACCTTTAGTTTCGGCAATCACGAATATTACGCCGGATCATTTAAACCGCCATCATACAATGGAGAATTATATATCGGCAAAACTTGCTATCGCGGGAAAACAGACGGAGGGGGATACCTGCATCCTGAACTATGAAGATGAGAGGTTGCGGGCAGCGGCAGCAACACTTTCCTGCAAAGTAGTCTGGTTTTCCGGACAGAGGAAACTTTCCGACGGATTTTTCTTATCGGGGGATGAGATTATTTATGCGGAGGGCGGGCAGGAGGATGTGCTTGTCAATGTGCGCGATTTAAATATTATCGGGCGGCATAACTACGAGAATGTAATGGTGGCGGCAGCGGCAGCGATGGCGCTCTCAGTGCCGAAAGACTGCATACGCAGGGCGCTTTTTGCATTCCGGGCGGTTGAGCACCGCATTGAGTACGTGGAGGAAAAAAACGGTGTAAAATACTATAACGACTCAAAGGGAACAAACCCGGATGCCTCCATCCAGGCAGTGCGCGCGATGACAGCAAAAACTTTTCTGATCGGCGGCGGATATGACAAGGGGTCGGAGTTCGGTGCGTTGATCGATTCGTTTGAGGGCAGGATAAAATGCCTGGTACTGATGGGGCAGACGAGGGAGAAGATCGCACAGGCGGCACGCGAGCGGGGATTTGCGGATATTGTGATGGTGGGGGGGATGGAGGAGGCAGTGAATTACTGTTTTGAACATGCAAAACCCGGCGAGGCGGTGCTGCTCTCCCCAAGTTGTGCGAGCTGGGGGATGTTTGAGAACTATGAGGAGCGCGGGCGGATATTTAAGGAGCTGGTGCGGGCACTCCCTTAAAGAAATTATCCGGTTTCCTGGAGTTTGGCGGATTTTGGGCATGAGAGCTATAAAATTATCAGGAAAGAGGTTTTGCTATGACGAGGGATGATATGGAACAGGGGAAGCGGAGAAAGAAAAAGCGCTATTATGATTATACGCTCTTATTCCTCGTCCTTTTCCTGGTGTGCTTCGGGCTGGTGATGGTGTTCAGTGTCAGCTATTACAATGCAGAAAAATATTATAGTGACCCCACCCTGTTTTTGCGCAAACAGGCAATTTTTGCAGTGGCGGGAACGGTGATAATGGTTATTATTTCAAAAATCGATTACCGTATCTATGTACAGAAGCTGCCGTTTTTGCCGATAAAGCCAATATTTTTCCTGTATATGGTCTGCATTGGCTTGCAGCTTTATCTTGTTCTGTTTGGCGCGGCAACGGGCGGTTCCCAGCGCTGGATTGAACTTGGGAGTTTCGGGAAATTCCAGCCTTCCGAGATTTCAAAGATCTGTGTCCTTTTGCTGACCGCCTATATTGTAAAACTTTCTCCGAGGAGGCTTAACCATATTGGAGGGTTTATCCGTGTCCTCACCATTATGGCACCGCTTATCATCCTGGTCGTCTGGGAGAATTTTTCCACGGCGCTTGTTATGGGCGTGATGATGGTAGCAATCTGTTTTGTTGCAACCCGCAACAAAAAGTATTATATTGTGATTGCGCTTGCCCTGGTTGCCGCCGCCATCCTGTTTATTGTGCTTTTCCCATACCGCCTAGAGCGCATCAATATCTGGCGCGATATCGAGAACCATCCCAAGGGCTACCAGATTTTGCAGGGACTTTACGCCATTGCAAGCGGCGGGCTGTTCGGGAAGGGGCTAGGACAGGGCGTTCAGAAACTTGGCTATATCCCGGAAGCGCACAATGATATGATCTTTTCCACGATCTGTGAGGAACTCGGGTTAGTCGGGGCATTTGCGGTCTTGTTTTTGTTTGTGCTCCTTCTCTGGCGCATCTTTATCATAGCAATTAACGCGCCGGATCTATTTGGGAGTCTGATTGCAACCGGAGTGATGGCACATATTGCGGTGCAGGTATTAATCAATGTCGCGGTGGTGACAAACACGATACCCTCGACAGGTATCCCACTGCCCTTTATCAGTTACGGGGGAAGTTCACTCCTGGTATTGATGATGGAGATGGGGATTGTGTTAAGTGTATCCGACCGGATTGAAGGGGAAATTTAAGAGTTGGCCATGCACGTTTTTGGGGAGGCTGCATAAACTGTAATAGATGCTTTCTTTTGAGGTGTGTGCCATGGCTTGTATTTGTGTTTCGGGCGGTCGTTTCCTAAATGGTGAGATAAAGATCCAGGGTTCCAAAAATGCTGTTTTGCCGATGCTTGCGGCGGCGCTTTTGATTCCGGGGGAAACAAAGTTTAGAAATTGCCCGGACATTGCGGACGTGCGGGCGATGGCAGCGCTGTTAAAAAAGCTTGGGGCAGTGGTTTCGCGGGATAAGGATATGCTGTGCGTTGATGCCAGATATGTGCATCCGGTCTTCCTTGACTGCGGGGATATGGCGGATACAAGGGGCTGTATCCTTCTTCTCGGGGCGCTTACCGCGCGTTTTTTGGAGGCGCATCTTGCGCATCCGGGCGGTTGCGTGATCGGTGCCAGACCGGTGGATTTACATCTTTTAGCTCTCAGGGCGTTAGGGGTGGAGATTGAGGAGGGCGAGGTCATCCTTGCAAAGGCGGCAAAGCTTACCGCTTCGGAGGTGGTCTTTCCGGTACCTTCGGTTGGGGCGACGCAGAATGCAATCTTAGCAGCCGTACTTGCAGAAGGCCGCACGGGGCTGCACAATGTCGCAAGGGAGCCGGAGGTCGTGCACCTGTGCCATTTCCTTAATGCGGCGGGTGCAAAGATTAGCGGGATCGGGACAGCGCATCTTTTGGTGGAAGGGGTAAAGCAGCTTTCACCGGTGGACTATACAGTTCCTTCCGACCGCATTGTTGCGGGTACTTATATGGCGGCAGTGCTCTCATCGGGCGGGAAAGTATTTTTGAGGGGGGCGGATGATGCGGAACTTCTTGCAGTGATAAAACCGCTCAGGGCGGCGGGTGCCGAATTCGGTATTTATGCGGACGGCATCCTGGTAAAGAAGGGCAGGCGGCTTGCCGCTTTCGACTATATCAGGACACAGCCCTACCCGGGGTTCCCGACGGATATGCAATCGCAGTTTGTCGCGCTTGCCACACTTGCAGACGGTGTGTGCGTTATTGAGGAAACAATATTTGAAGCTCGCTTTAAAGTAGTTCCTGAACTTATTAAAATGGGCGCGCGGATTTACCTTGATGAAAATAAGGCTGTGGTTGAGGGGGTTATGACCCTTGCCGGTGCAAATCTTTGCGGAAAGGATCTTAGGGGAACAGCAGCCCTTGTGATAGCGGCACTTGCCGCGGAGGGGGAGAGCACAATTACGGGGACGGAATACCTTGAGAGGGGATATGAGGATTTTGTCGGGGGGCTTAAAGGTTTGGGAGCCGATATTAAGAGGGTGGTCAAATAAAATGGGAAAAAGTAATTGCTAGTTTTCAGGAAGGAAATCGGATAAAATCATGAGAAAGACATATGTGTATTCAAAGGCGAGAAGGAAGAGAAAAAAACGCAGGTTCATGCTCTGTGTATTCCTTGTTGTTTTAGCTTCCGTTATATTCCTGAAAATATTTGAATTAAAAAAATTTACGGTGACGGGGGGAAGCAGGTATTCCGAGCAGGAGATAAAGGAAATTCTGGTAACAAAGCCGACTGACCGGATAAGCCTGTTTTTCTGGCTGCGCATGTACTTGTTTGGGGCGGGGGAAATTCCCTTTGTCGAGAAAGTGGAGATCGATCTTTGTGGGCGGGACGAAGTTGAAGTAACCGTACACGATAAATTGGTGACTGGCTGCGTCGAGCAGATGGGAAGTTATCTTTATTTTGACCGCGAGGGGATGGTTGTTGAAAGTTCGCGCGTGCGCCTTCGCGATGTGCCCGTTGTAACAGGGCTTAAATTTCAGAAAATTGTGCTGAGGGAGAAGATGGTCACAGCGAAGGAGGGGATTTTCGATGTGATCCTTTCTCTTGCGCGCCTGATCCAGAAACAGGAACTTGCCGTTGAAGAAATTGCTTTCAGTCAGGATAATTCGGTAACGCTTTATATAGATGGGAGTGTGGTTCTGCTTGGGAAAAGGGAATATTACGATGAAGTGTTATCCGTGGTCAAATCACTGATGGATGCTTCCGGGGAACGCAAGTTAAAGATTGACCTGACCGCATATGAAAATGGAAACAACCATATTACGGCAAAACCACTTGGGGAGGAGGATGATGACAGCTCTGATTACGGGGCAGCAGGTTTTGGGGATAATGGGAATGTGACAGGAAGTGGGGAAGGACCTCCCGCAGAGGGGGAAGGGGATGGTACAAATCCGGATGATACCCCGCAATAAAGTTAATAAATGAGCTTGCATGGAAGTTTTATTGCAAGTTGCATGAAAAATTTTGAAAAAACTTATAAAATTCTGCTTGATTATTTTTGAGTTTCACTATATTATAGTAGGTAGGCAATCAATGGTAATAGAATGGATATAATGTGTATTTCTCGCAGGATAGAGAATATATGTCATATCGTCTACAATAAATAGAGCCGGATACATACAGTCCGGTAGCATGTGGCGATGAAGGAGGAATCACCTTGCTGGAGATTAGGAAAAACGAGGCGGATGTAGCCGCGAGGATTTTGGTAGTTGGCGTTGGAGGAGCGGGAAATAATGCGGTAAACAGGATGATTGAAGAGGGAATACAGGGAGTTGAATTTGTTTGTGTCAACACGGACAAGCAGCATCTGAGAAACTGTAAGGCACCGAATTGCATACAGATCGGTGAGAAGCTGACCAAGGGGCTTGGCGCGGGCATGATGCCCGAGATCGGGGAGAAGGCGGCGGAGGAGAACCGCGATGAGCTGATGGAAACGATACGCGACCATGATATGGTATTTGTCACCTGCGGCATGGGCGGTGGAACCGGGACCGGGGCTGCGCCGGTAGTGGCACAGATTGCGAAGGAGCTTGGCATCCTGACCGTGGGCATTGTGACAAAGCCGTTCCGCTTCGAGGCAAGACAGCGCATGAACAATGCGCTTGCGGGAATTGAGAAGTTAAAGGCAAATGTGGATACGCTCATCGTTATCCCGAATGAAAAATTGCTTGAGATCGTGGATCGCCGCACACCGATGCCTGAGGCGCTGCGCAAGGCGGACGAGGTGCTCCAGCAGGGTGTCCAGGGCATCACCGACCTGATTAATGTGCCGGGGCTGATTAACCTTGACTTTGCGGACGTGCAGACAGTTATGAAAAACAAGGGGATTGCCCATATTGGCATCGGTGTCGGTACGGGGGATAATAAATGTATCGATGCGGTGCAGCAGGCAATCACAAGCCCTCTGCTTGAAACGACAATTGAGGGGGCTTCCCATGTGATCTTAAATATTTCCGGCGATATCGGGCTTGTGGAGGTTGACGAGGCGGCAACCTATGTCCAGGAGCGGATTGGTGATGAAGCATATGTTATTTTTGGCGCGGTGCCGGATTCAACCGTGCAGGATAAGGCGACCATCACTGTGATTGCGACAGGGCTTGAGGAGGTGGCACCGACAGTAAAAACTCCTTCTTTTATGACACAGAAGGGCGGGCAGGCGGCGGCACCTGTCCCAAATCCGGAAGTGGTGCAGGAACAGTATGTGGCACCGGAGCAGCACCCGGTCTTTGGCCAGCAGAACCAGCGCCCTGTAACGCAGCGCCCGACCACCACATACGGTTCCCCAAGCAATGGCGGTATTTACCGCACCACGCCTGGAACCAACACATTTACACCGGGGACAAGCACCTTCACACCGGGGAAAACTTTTACCCCCGGACAGACCCCTATAACACCAAAACCGCAGCCAGCGGCTCCGTCAGGGCATGAATCTGCCAAGAATGAGGGAATTAAAATACCTGAATTTTTGATGAAGAGCACGCGGCGCAAGTAGAAGAGCGGAAGATTATATCTTTTGGACATTTTGCATAAAAAAAGTATTCATTAGGTTATTGACAGACATTCTTTTGTGAAAGATACACAGGAATGTCTGTTTTTTTTGTGTGCTGGGAGATTTTGGGTAATAGGGAAGAAAAAAGAAGTAGAAAAAATTGGAAACTCACTTCGGTTTGACAAAATGTGCTTTAAGGACATGGTATACTTGCCTTGTTAAAAAAATTAAGGGGGAAGGTGAAGGAACTGTGCCGGGATACTATTATCCGGACATTGCTTTTTTGGTCAATTTTATTTTGGACTACATATTGCTCTTTTTGACAGGGCGCATCCGGCGCAGGAAAGCGGGATGGAAAAGACTCTGTTTTTCGGCGGCGACCGGCAGTCTTATAACGGTGTTTTTAACGATTAGCGGGGCGGGGCGGATTTTGAGGATGGCGGGAATCCTGTTTGCCGGTGTGGTTATGTGCAGGATTTCGTTTGGCAGGAGGGGGATTAAAGGGGATATTGCAGCTTTATTTTTCTGTACTTTTATAATGGGTGGTATGTTGTATGTTGCAGTTTCGTTTGCTGCTGGCACACCCGCAGCAGACGGGGCGGGAAGCATTCTGGAAGGAATCGTACCGGAAGCTGTTTTGCTCGCCTTTCTTACCGTGGCAGCGGCGGGGATAATATTTTTTTGCATAGTGATGCGAAAAAAAGAGGTGGATACCCCGGTATATCCGATACGTTTTTTGATTGGGGATATCCCGTACTGCTGCCGGGGATTTCTCGATACCGGAAACGGGCTTTATGAGCCTTTTGGCAAAAAGCCCGTCCTACTACTTGTTTCCCCGGATTATAAAAAGCCGCTTGAGGAATTTATAGCAAAATTTCCGGAAAAAACGCGCTATGTCCCATACCGGGCAATCGGACGTTCCGACGGGATGCTTGTGGGCGCGGAATTAAAAGAACTTGTGATTTCTAAAGGGCAGGAGGAGATACAGCTTTACAGCATCCCTGCCGCATATACGGAGATTTCAGGGGGAATGGGGGCATACCAGGCAATCCTTCACCCGGATTTTTTTCCGTAAGTAAGGGGGATTTTAAAAAGGATGGAATAATTGACAGTGAATTTTAGTAAGAAAGGGAAGAGATTATGTTATTTAAGATTGTTCTGGCAAACAAATTCCAGGTTCGTTTAAGACCGAATCTTTTTGCGATGTTATTCCGCAAGCGGGGTGAAATACACTATATTGGCGGGGCTGAAATTCTGCCCGCGCCGCTTTCGGCAAGCCAGGAATCGGATGTGCTGTTGCTTTTGGGTACTTCCGAGGATGCGACGGCGCGCGCGATACTGGCAAAACACAACCTGCGCCTGGTTGTCTATATTGCCAAAAAATTTGATAATACGGGCGTGGGGGTGGAAGATCTGATTTCCATTGGGACAATCGGGCTGATGAAAGCGATCAATACTTTCAATCCCGAGAAAAAAATTAAATTTGCCACCTATGCCTCGCGCTGTATCGAAAATGAAATTTTAATGTATCTTAGGCGCAATAATAAGATCAAGCAGGAGGTTTCTATTGACGAACCGCTGAATGTGGACTGGGACGGCAACGAATTGCTGCTCTCGGATATCCTTGGGACGGAGGAGGATGGGATTTACCGCAGCATTGAGGCGGAGGCGGACAAAAAGCAGCTCTACAAGGCACTTGAGAAACTTGGGGACCGGGAGAAGATCATTGTGCAGCTCCGTTTCGGGATCGGGACAAATGATGGGAGGGAGCGCACTCAGAAGGAGGTGGCTGATTTGCTTGGCATATCGCAGTCATACATATCAAGACTTGAAAAAAAGATTATGAAGCGCCTGAAGAAAGAGATGAGTGTGAATGGGTGAAAGATAAATAATATCGGGGCTTCCTTTCCGGATTCTTTTTTGGTATAATCGGGATATCATAGATTCAGGAGGAATGACCGTCATGAAAACAGATATTGAAATCGCGCAGGAGGCGAAGATGCTTCCAATCGGGCAGGTGGCTGCAAAGCTTTTTGTTTCGGAGGAGGATTTGGAGTATTACGGGAAATATAAGGCGAAATTTGCGGACAGTCTTTATGGGAAACTTTTGGATAAACCGGACGGGAAGCTTGTGCTGATGACGGCAGTTAACCCGACACCGGCGGGCGAAGGAAAGACGACAACGACGGTTGGGCTTGGCCAGGCGCTTGGAAAGCTTGGGAAAAACGCGGTGATCGCGCTGCGCGAGCCTTCTCTTGGGCCGTGTTTTGGCATAAAGGGCGGCGCTGCGGGCGGGGGGTATGCGCAGGTGGTGCCTATGGAGGATTTAAACCTGCATTTTACAGGGGATTTTCACGCCATTACCTCGGCGAACAATTTGCTTGCAGCGATGTTAGACAATCATATGCAGCAGGGCAACGCGCTGAAAATTGACCCGAAACAAATTGTTTTAAAGCGCTGTGAGGATATGAATGACCGCGCGCTGCGCAATATTGTAATTGGTATGGGGAACCGGATGGATGGTGTGATCCGGGAGGATCATTTTGTAATTACCGTGGCGACAGAGATTATGGCGATTCTGTGCTTAGCGGAGGATATGAAGGATTTAAAGGAACGCCTGTCAAGGATTATTGTCGCGTATGACCGGGACGGCGCGCCGGTGACGGCAAAGGATTTAAAGGCGGTCGGCGCGATGGCTGCTCTGCTTAAAGATGCAATCCGCCCGAATCTTGTCCAGACATTAGAGAATACCCCGGCGATTGTGCACGGCGGACCGTTCGCGAATATCGCGCATGGCTGCAATTCGGTGCGCGCAACGAAAACCGCGCTAAAACTTGCGGATTACGTAATTACGGAGGCAGGTTTCGGGGCGGATCTTGGTGCGGAGAAGTTTTTTGATATCAAATGCCGCATGGCAGGTTTAAAGCCGGATGCGGTTGTGCTGGTTGCGACGGTGCGCGCGCTGAAATACAACGGAGGCGCTATGAAGGAGCAGCTTTCTAAGGAGAATCTTGATGCGCTCCATAAGGGGATTTCCAATCTGGAAAAGCATATCGAAAATATCAAAAAATACGGCGTTCCATGTGTTGTGACACTGAACCGCTTTGTGAGCGATACGGAGGCGGAACTTGCCTATGTGAAGGCATTCTGTGAGGAGAGGGGCTGTGAGTTTGCGCTTTCCGAGGTCTGGGAAAAAGGCGGTGAGGGCGGCATTGAGCTTGCAGAGAAAGTGTTAAAGACGCTTGGGGGGAAGAAGTCTGATTTTAAGCTGCTCTATCCGGATGAAATGCCGCTTGCGGATAAGATCGAAATGGTGGCGAAGGAGATTTACGGCGCGGATGGTGTAACTTTTGACGCGGCGGCAAAAAAGCAGCTTGCAAAGCTTTCGGAAATGGGTTTTGACAACCTTCCGGTCTGCATGGCGAAGAACCAGTATTCCCTCTCGGATGACCCGACGAAACTTGGAAGACCCTGTGGTTTTACAATAAATGTCCGCGAGGTTTATGTGTCGGCGGGCGCGGGCTTTGTTGTGGTGCTTACGGGCACGGTTATGACGATGCCGGGGCTGCCTAAGGTGCCTGCGGCTGAGCGCATCGATGTGGATGATGCAGGCAGGATTGTGGGGCTTTTCTAGATGAAAAGGAAAAACCGCTGATTTTGCACAAAAAACCGCATGATTTGAGTTGAAAAATCGTGCGGTTTTTTGTATGATAAAATCAGGGCGGGGGCGCAGTTTATTTTGTGCAAAAAGAAGCACTGCGGCGCGGATAAATTTTTAATAAGATGCGGGGAAGCCCCGCGGAAAGAGGGGACTTTTTATGAGTTTGAAATTGCAGAATGTAAAGGATGCGGCATTTAAGGAGTACGGGCGTGTGGTGGAAGGGCTTGATTTCAAAGAATTTATCTCTGTGCTTACGGATACGACAGAAGCGCCGGATCATGTGATTTATGTTGCATCCGATGAGAAGCTTGAAGCTCTTGCTGTGGTGGGGAAGTTACAGGATAATTGCTATGGCGGAATGCCAATCCAGGTTGGTTACTGCAACGGCACGAACACGAAATTAAATTGTCTTGAGTACCACAAGGACAGCGAGATTAATATTGCAGCGGACAATGCGGTTTTGCTTGTGGCAAGGCTTCAGGATGCATCGGACGGACCGATTGACTCGTCCAAGGTGGAGGCGTTTTTGCTTCCTGCCGGGATGGCGGTGGAATTGTACGCGACCACACTGCACTATGCGCCGTGCAGCGGAAAGAAGGGGGAGCCGTTCCGCGTTGCGATTGTGCTGCCTCGGGGGACGAACGGACCAAAACCTGAGATTACCTGTATGAACGATGAGGATAAGAGGCTTTTTGCAAAGAATAAATGGCTGATTGCACATCCGGATACGGACGAGGCAAAGCAGGGCGCAGTAATCGGCATCACAGGGGAAAATGTGGATATTTCTGAACTGATTTAGCGTTTTGCAGGCGTTTATGGCAGTGCTTGTGGAATAGTTTGTGAAAGTGCTGTAGGGAGAATTAATGAGAAAACAATGGTTATCTTTGGGGGTGGCAGGACTGCTTATGCTTATGTCCGCATGCGGGAAGGAGACTGACCAAAATACCGGGGCGGTGCCGACTGAAACGGTGGAAAACCAGGACGGGCAGGTAGCTGACGGCGGGGATACAAAAGAAAATGACGGGGAAGAAAATGTTTCGGACGGGGAGGAGAAAGAAGACAGCGGGGCGGAAAAGGAGACCGATGGGGATACTGATGAGACGGAAAACGGGCAGGAGGAAGTGCCGCCTGTGGAATGGATTGTGGAGGATAAGGATATCGGACCTGCAACTTCGCTTACTCCCCTTAAAGATGCATATGCGCCGTACTTTAAGGTGGGGGTCGGTCTGACCGGATATGCACCGCATGTTATGATGACGACTTCAGAAGCGATGTCCGAGGTTGTGAAATATCATTTTAACAGTGCGACACTTACAAACCTGATGAAGCCGTCCTATCTGCTTGACCAGGCGGGAAGTATTGAAAATGCAAAAAACGGTGACGGGATGCCGGCGGTGACATTTGATGCATGTATTGATGCACTCGAATTTTGCAAGGAAAACGGTATCGGTATGCGCGGGCATACGCTGGTGTGGCACGCGCAGGTGCCAGGATGGTTTTTCCGCGAGGGATATGAGGATGACGCGCCTCTTGTAAGCCGGGAAACCATGCTTTCCCGCATGGAGAGCTATATCGCGCAGGTGATCGGCTTTACAGAGGAGAATTATCCAGGGGTTGTTTATTGCTGGGATGTTGTCAATGAGGCGGTTGAGCCGGGCGGCGGCATGCACGAGGAAGAAACAGGATATTGTATCCGCACTTACAACGGGGATGAGGAGAATCTGTGGTATACCGTGGTAGGCGCAGACTATGTGGAAAAGGCGTTTACTTATGCGAGAAAATATGCCCCGGAGGGCGTGAAGTTGTTTTATAACGACTACAATACTTTCCAGCCGGTGAAAAACGAAAAAATCTGTGCGCTGCTTGCAGATCTGTCCGCAAAGGGGCTGGTGGACGGCATCGGAATGCAGTCTTACTATGACCGGAAAAATCCGGATATCAAGGGCAGGACGGGAAGCGTGCAGGCGGCGATCGAAAATTTTTCAGAACTCGGGCTTGAAATCCATATCACGGAGCTGACCATCAATATTGACGAGCCGGACGAGCGCGCGTACCTGGTGCAGGCAATGCGGTTTAAAGAGATGTTTCAGCTTTTGATGGAACTTGATACGGATAACGGCGGATCTGCAAATATTACAAGTGTTACGGTGTTTGGCCTGATGGATGAGTATATGCTTTATCCGGACAACAAGGAATATTCAAGGTTTTTTGACGGGGATCTGAAGCCAAAGCAGGCGCTTACATGGGTGCTTGATGCCGCGCAGGGAAAGTAGGGGAAGAGTTTTTTCTTCCCCGCACCGTCTTAAAGAGTGGGGGCTCTTTTAGTTCCCCTCCGGCGGTTTCTTTAAACAATCCTCCGTGCGGATATCCACCAGGATAATATCGCAGCCGATCTGACAGATGCATTTGAAGGGAATGATATATTCCTGATCATGGCCGAGAAAACCGAACAGTTTGCAAGGACCCGGCACGATCAGGGCTTCCAGGCAGCCAGTGCGCACATCGAAGGCGAGGTCGCAGGGGAAGCCGAGCCGCTCACAGTCGCGGCAGTTGATTACTTCTTTTTCTCTGAGTTCCGAGAATCGCATGGCAGCTCCTTTTTATGGCTTTTTACATTGTATCGGCGGACAAATTAACTTAGAACACAAGAAGGTGTCCTGCGCGGTTTTAACCTGTTAATTGTGTCAGGTGGGGGATAAGACCCATCTGGCATGTGAGAGCAGCATGGGGATATGAAATTTCCTTATGACAGGGGTTAAAAACCTCTTGACCGTGCGGGGCGCTTCATATTATAATAAGCCATAGGAAAAAAGGGGGCTAAGTATGAAATGTCCATTTTGCGGAAAAGAAAATACGAGGGTGATTGATTCAAGACCGGCGGACGACTCAAGTTCCATCCGCCGCAGAAGGCAGTGTGATATCTGCGGGAAACGTTTTACCACCTACGAGAAAATTGAGACCATCCCTTTGGTGGTGATTAAGAAGGATAATAACAGGGAGCCGTACAACCGCGCGAAGCTTGAGGCAGGCATTATACGTTCCTGCCACAAAAGACCGGTATCAGTTGACCAGATCACAGCCCTGGTGGACGATGTGGAAAACATAGTATTCAATATGGAGGAAAAGGAGATCCCAAGCCATAAAATCGGGGAACTTTTGATGGAGCGGCTTAAAAAACTGGATCAGGTGGCATATGTGCGGTTTGCGTCCGTCTACAGGGAATTTAAGGACGTTAATACTTTTATGGATGAGCTTAAAAAAATATTGGATCATGAGGTATAAAAAACTTTTATGGCGGTCTGCATGGGATGCAGGCCTTTTTTTGTGCAGACTAGCCAAAAATATTGTGGCGCTTTTTACTTGTACAACTTTTTGAGGACTGCTATAATTATTCTGACAATTCTTCTGGGGAGAGGAAGGAGTCAGAATGTTTTCTAAGACTTATGCGGCGGCAATCAGGGGGATTGATGCGATCCTTGTCAAGGTGGAGGCGGATGTCAGGGACGGCTTGCCAGGGCTTGAACTGGTGGGTTTTTTGGCATCGGAATTAAAGGAGGCAAGGGAGCGCGTTCGCGCTGCCATACACAATGTGGGAATTTTGCTCCCGCCAAAAAAAATCACGGTGAATCTCTCACCGGCAGATGTCCGCAAGGAAGGTACGGCTTTTGATCTTGCAATTGCGGTCGCAATCCTGGCCGCGTCCGGCTATATTTCCATGAAATCGATAGAGAATATAATGTTTGTAGGGGAGTTAAGCCTTGACGGATGTTTAAATCCGGTGAGCGGTATTCTGCCCACCGCCTGCTGCGCGGGGGAAAATGGTTTTAAAAGCCTTATAGTCCCTTTTAGAAACCGTGCGGAAGCAGCTCTTACAGGAGCGCTGAATGTGTGGGGATGTGATTCCCTGTCCGATGTTTTGCGCCTGCTTTCCGGGGAATGCCAAAAGCCGCCTTTGGAGGAGGAAGTAAAGGAGGTCTTGGTAAAACAGCCAAAACAGCCGGACTTTTCAGAAATCTGCGGGCAGCGGGCAGCAAAGAGAGCCATAGAAGTTGCTGTCTGTGGGGGGCATAATTTGCTTTTTGTTGGAAGCCCGGGGTCTGGCAAGACAATGCTTGCGAAATGTATCCCGTCGATTATGCCGGAACTTACTCTGGAGGAGAGTCTTGAGCTGTCAAAAATTTACAGTGTATCGGGGAGGATGCCCGTGGGAGGACTGATCCGCAAAAGGCCGTTTATCGCCCCGCACCACTCGGTTACAGCGGCGGCGATGGCGGGTGGGGGGCGGTGCCCGAAACCCGGACAGGTAAGCTTGGCAACACATGGGGTATTATTTTTGGACGAGCTGCCGGAATTTGAGCGGCGCACGGTGGAACTGCTCAGGCAGCCGCTTGAGGAGAGGCGGATCACGGTGAACCGCGTGACAGACTGCTGCGATTACCCGGCTTCTTTTATGTTTGTGGCGGCGATGAACCCGTGTCCCTGCGGCGCTTACCCCGACAGGGCAAAATGCCATTGTACTGAGCCACAGATAAGGCGCTACCAGGGGAAGGTAAGCCGGGCGATACTTGACCGCATCGACTTAATCATGCAGGTTTCCCCGATCCGCTTTGAAGAGCTAAAGGACAGCGGGGGCGGGGAAGATTCAAGTGTGATACGGGAGCGGGTGGCAGCGGCGCGCAGTGTACAGTTAGCCCGTTACCGCGGACTTGGGATAAGGACAAATGCGGAACTTTCTGCCAGCCAGTTTCCACAGTTTTGCCCGCTTAAAAAGTCGGGGGAGGAAATACTGAAGGAAGCGTTTTACCGGTGCGGATTAAGTGCGAGGGCTTACCACCGCATTATCAGGGTGGCGCGCACGCTTGCGGATATGGACGGGGAGGATAATATTGGGGAAGGGCATCTGTATGAAGCGGTCGGATATCGGAACATGATATAGGGGGGATTAATATGTTGCAGGAACAATACTGGTACTGGCTTTCAAAAGTCGAGGAGGTGGGGGGTGCAGCGCGCACCAGGTTATTGCAGGCTTTTGGCAGTCCGGAGGGAATATATCGTGCAAATGAAGGTGAATTAAATTGCACCGGGATTGCGCAGAAAGCTGTGCGCGCCCTTCTGGCACCGAAATACAGGGAGGGAGTTTTTGAAGAATTTCATAAATTGGAGGAGCGGGGCATATATTTTGTTGTAAAGGGAGGGACGGGCTACCCCGGCCGCTTAGAGGAACTTGACGGTTCCCCGGATTTTTTGTTTTACCGGGGGGAATTGCCGGATGAGAAGAAGCCCGCCCTTGCGGTGGTCGGGGCGAGGGAGTGTTCCGCCTACGGCAGGGGGATGGCAAACCGGCTGGCAGAAGAATTGGCGGGCGCGGGCATCCAGATAATCAGTGGTATGGCAAGAGGGGTGGACGGGCATGCGCAGCGGGCGGCGCTGCGCTATGGGAAAAGTTTCGGGGTGCTAGGATGTGGGGTCGATGTATGCTATCCCCTCGATAATTTTTCCCTCTATGAAGAACTAATCGAAAAAGGAGGCATCCTGTCGGAATATGCGCCTGGTTCGCCGGGTCTTGCCTGGCATTTCCCAATGCGCAACCGTATAATATCCGGGCTTGCGGATGGTCTTTTGGTGGTGGAGGCAAGGAAAAAGAGCGGGACGTTAATCACGGTGGAGTGCGCCTTAGAGCAGGGGAAGGATGTGTTTGCGGTTCCGGGCAGGGCGGATGATCTGTTAAGTGAGGGATGCAATGAACTGATCCGGCAGGGGGCATGTATGGCAACGTGCAGCGCGGATATTCTGGAGGGGCTTCTTTTACACTGTACGGGCAGCCTAAATATTAATAAAATTGAAAAAAATAATTTTCTACTTGAAGATGCAGAAAAAATAGTGTATGCTTATCTGCGTTTGGAACCGAAGCATATTGATGAAATCCTCCTCTCGGTGGATTTTTCGCTTCCGGAACTGATGAAAATATTGTTTTCCCTCGAGGCGAAGGGGGTTGTCTATTCACCTGCGGGAAATTATTATGCGCTACAAAAATAGAAGTTAGAAAGGCTTGGGTTACTGATATGGCAAAAAATCTTGTGATTATGGAGTCGCCTTCCAAAGCGAAAACAGTGAAAAAATTTCTTGGTGCGAATTATGAGGTGGTCGCATCGAACGGGCATGTGAGGGATTTCCCCAAAAGCCAGATGGGAATTGATTTCGAACACGGTTTTGAGCCGAAATACATTACAATCCGGGGCAAGGGCGATGTGCTTGCGATGCTGCGCAAAGAGGTGAAGAAAGCGGATAAAGTATATCTTGCGACCGACCCGGACCGCGAGGGGGAGGCGATCGCATGGCATCTTGCCAATGTGTTAAAGCTTCCGGAGGGGGGCAAAAACCGGATCACATTCAACGAGGTCACGAAAAATGCGGTGAAGGCATCCATCAAGAATGTCCGTTCCATCGATATGGATCTGGTGGATGCGCAGCAGGCGAGGCGCATGTTAGACCGCATGGTAGGCTATGAGATCAGCCCGCTTTTGTGGGCGAAAATCAAGAGGGGGCTGAGTGCGGGGCGTGTGCAGTCGGTGACGCTGCGCATTATCGCTGACAGGGAGAAGGAGATTGAAGAGTTTGTGCCGCAGGAGTATTGGAGCCTTGATGCGGCTTTTCTTGCGGGGGGTGAGAAAAAGCCGCTGATCGCAAAATTTTACGGCACAAAGGAGAAAAAACTTGCCATCTCTTCCAAGGAGGAGCTGGATGAAATTGTGAAAAAACTGGAAAATGCGCAGTTTGTTGTGTCGGAACTTAAAAACGGGGAGCGCCACAGAAAAGCCCCGCTGCCGTTTACAACAAGTACCTTGCAGCAGGAGGCGGCAAAAGTACTTAATTTTTCCACGCAGAAGACCATGCGCTTGGCGCAGCAGCTCTATGAGGGCGTGGATGTCGCAGGGCATGGTACGGTGGGGCTTATCTCATATCTTAGAACTGACTCCGTGCGCGTTTCCGATGAGGCGGATGCAAAAGCCAAGCAGTTTATACGCGAAAATTACGGGGAAGAGATGGTGACGGACCAGGATGTGAACCGCGCGAGCGGGAAAAAGATACAGGATGCGCATGAGGCGATACGCCCGACCTACATGGAACTTACCCCGGCAAAGGTGAAGGATTCCCTTTCCCGCGATCTTTTCAGGCTGTATCAGCTTATCTGGAAGCGTTTTATCGCAAGCCGTATGGTGGCAGCGGTTTATGAAACTTCCTCCGTAAAGATTGACGGCGGGGGCTACCGTTTTACGGCGGCGGCATCAAAGTTAAAAAAAGACGGTTTTCTCGCGGTCTACGCGGCGGAGGATGACGAGGAGGAAACAGCAAACACCGGAATTAAGGGGATTGAGGAAAAGATGGCGCTAGGGCTTGACAAGTTCTTTACGCAGCAGCATTTTACCCAGCCGCCCGCGCACTATACCGAGGGGAGCCTGGTTAAGACAATGGAGGAGCTTGGCATTGGCAGACCCAGTACCTACGCGCCGACCATCACGACCATTATGGCAAGGCACTATGTCGTAAAGGAAAATAAAAACCTCTATATTACGGAATTGGGGGAAGCTGTAAATAATATGATGAAAGAAGCTTTCCCGAGCATTGTCGATGTGAATTTTACCGTGACCCTCGAATCGCTGCTTGACGGCGTGGAGGAGGGAAATGTAGCATGGAAGACGGTTGTAAAAAACTTCTATCCGGATCTCGAGGAGGCAATTAAGGAGGCAAATGAAAAACTAGCCCAGATCAAGATCGAAGATGAGGTCAGCGATGTACTCTGCGATGTGTGCGGGCGCAATATGGTGATAAAATATGGTCCGCACGGGAAGTTCCTCGCCTGCCCGGGATTCCCTGACTGCCGCAACACGAAGACCTACCTGGAAAAAATCGGAATATCCTGCCCGCGCTGCGGCGGCGAGGTCGTGCTGAAAAAGACCAAGAAGGGAAGGCGCTATTACGGCTGTGAGCACAACCCGGAATGTGATTATATGACATGGCAGAAGCCGACGGACGTAAAATGCCCGAAATGCGGCGGTCTTCTTGTAGAAAAAGGGAACCGCCTTGTCTGTCCTACCCAGGAGTGCGGATATCAGCAGCCGAAAGAGGAAGAAAAGAACAAATAAACGTAAGAATTCAAAAAATCAGAAAATATAGATTAAAATCATAGCAAAATTGAAAATTCTACTTGTTTTTGTACAATAGTTGTGTTATTATGTGAGTATGAATTATTATGTACGGGGGGTCAGGTCATGAGTGTACAACTGTTGGACAAAACAAGAAAGATAAATAAATTGCTGCATAACAACAACTCCCACAAGGTAGTTTTTAATGATATCTGCCTGGTGCTGAGTGATATTCTTGGCTCGAACATCCTTGTAATTAGCAGGAAGGGGAAGGTGCTCGGCATAAGGAACCGCTCGGATATAGCGCCGATTTCAGAGCTGATCCGGGATTCGGTGGGCGGCTATATTGATGTGATGTTAAATGAGCGGCTTTTGAACATCCTCTCGACAAAGGAGAATGTGAACCTTGCCACGCTCGGTTTTGATTTCGAGCATATGGATTCCTACCGGGCGATCATAACCCCGATTGACATTGCAGGGGAGCGGCTGGGGACATTGTTTCTCTACAAGAATAAGGAGCAGTATTCGATCGACGATATTATTTTGAGTGAGTATGGCACGACGGTTGTCGGGCTTGAGATGATGCGCTCTGTAAACGAGGAGAATGCGGAGGAAAACCGCAAGATCCAGATTGTGCGATCCGCGATCAGCACGCTGTCGTTTTCGGAGCTTGAGGCGATCACCCATATTTTCGAGGAGCTCGACGGCAACGAGGGGATACTTGTCGCGAGCAAGATTGCGGACAGGGTTGGAATAACAAGATCCGTCATTGTCAATGCGCTGCGCAAATTTGAGAGCGCGGGCGTGATCGAGTCGAGGTCGTCGGGGATGAAGGGAACTTACATCCGGGTGTTGAACGATGTTGTGTTTGACGAGTTGAAAAAAATGCAGTGACAGGTTATAGGATACGGGTAAAAGGCATAATATTGCACTGGATGGTGCAGTGCTTGCAGGATATACAAAAAAGTTAGCATCCGGTATAGATGTTTGGCGGAATATGGAAATGGATTGGCTTAGGGCAAAGGGATTTGTAAACAGTGGGCAGCCACTGTCCATCTCTTTGTTCTTTTTTTCCAATTGTGCCAACATTTGAGAATATCGGGGGACAAAAGAGCGGGAAAATGGAAAAATATTATGAATGTTAAAAAAACTTTGAAATATTACTTGTTTTTTTACTCCGAACTGACTATAATATAACATGTTAATTGTGCTGTGGGTAAATTAGTACATAATATTGTTTGAAAGGATGATGGCATGATTGGTTCCGGTGTATACAATTATATAAACCTGCTCAGCAAGGCAGCGGATGCAAGCTGGGTACGCAATACAGTTTTAAACAATAATCTGGCAAATGTCAGTACACCAGGCTTTAAACGCAGTGATATTGCTTTTGAGGATTATTTAAAGAAGGAACTCTCGAGTGCGGGAACGAATGTATTTATGGATCAGGCGGTTGCCGGTGTGGATCTTTCCAAGTTAAATGTGACAACCTATGTGGATCAGAAGGAACTTAGTTACCGCTTGGATGGGAACAATGTGGATGTGGATGTGGAGAATGCAAATCTTGCGCAGAATTCAATCCGGTACTACACGCTGCTCGATTCGATTACGCAGGAGTTTTCAAGGATACGGATGGTATTGAACAGAAATTGATTTTTGTGGTGATAATGGGAAGAGTGTGTGCTGTCCCGAAAGAGGGCGGGAGGACAGCAGAAGCGGGAAAAGGAGGATGACATGTCAAGTTTTGATGCGTTAAACATAAGCGCGAGCGGTTTGACTGCGCAGCGCGTGCGGATGGATACGATCTCGCAGAATCTTGCGAATGTAAACACGACTAGGGATGAGAATGGAAATGTATTTCGCCGCAAAACGGTGCTGTTTCAGACGAAGGGCTACGATACATTTTCAAATCTGCTTGCTATGAGCCAGCAGGATAACGCGACCAATCTGATCGGCAACGGTGTCAAGGTGACAGCGATTGTGGAGGATCACGCGACACCGCTTCGAAAAGTATATGAGCCGGGAAACCCTGACGCGGACGAGGATGGCTATGTGACGCAGCCAAATATTAACTCTGTGACGGAGATAACGAACCTGATTGATGCCTCACGCGCATACGAGGCGAATATTACAGCGTTTAACGCGACGAAGAACATGCTGTTGAAGGGGCTTGAGGTGGGCAAGGGCTGATAATTGCCTGTCCGGGGAATTAGATTAGGCCGGTAAACGGCAGGAAATGGGGAAGAACAATGGACTTTACATCAATAGGTGCGATTAGCAGGTTTGAGGATTATACCGCGGGTTGGGAAAAACCAAAGGAAACGACACAGAAGAACACGGCGTTTGAAACATTGTTCCAGTCAGCGCTTTCCATGATAAGGGAAACAAACGACCTTACCAACGCCGCAAGGGAAGAGGAACTTTCCTACATGATGGGCTTTAAGAATTCGACGACGGATGTGCAGGTGGCACAGACAAAGGCAAACATGTCCTTGCAGTACACTGTCGCAGTGCGCAATGCGGTTCTGGATGCTTACAAAGAACTCATGCAGTTACAATTCTAAGGAGTGGGGTAATATTCCATGCAGGACAGGTTTAAACAACTATTGAATAAAATATTGGAGATGTGGAACAAGTACACCAAGAAGCAGAAGACGATCATTTTAAGTACGGTGGGTGCCGTGGTGATCATGCTTTTGTTGTTGGCGTACTTTTTTGGGCGCACGACCTACACGCGCTGGCGGACTTTTGAGGATGTCGGGGTGGCAAAGTCTGTGGATCAGCTCCTGACGGAATCCGGAATTGCCCATAGGATAGCGGATGACAGTGTGACCATTTACGTTGATTCCAGCAAGACAGTGGAAGCAAACTATGCTATTGTGGGGAGTTCTTTGATGGAGGAGGGCAGGGTGACGCTCGAAGATCTTCTAAAGAGCGACATGAGCACGACGAATTATGAGAAGAACATAAAATCCGCCGAATATACGATGGCTGAGCTTGAGAGTTACATAGAGAAGATTGATGGCGTGGATAAGGCACAGGTGCGCTATGTGCCCATCGACCGCACCTCGACGATTTTAGATGAGAATAAAGAAATCCAGTGTTCGATTTTTTTGACAATCAATTCAAAATTTAATACTTCCGTGGCTCCGGAGAGCATTGCGGTTTCCGTGGCATCTGCACTCGGTAACAAGACGCTTGAGAGTGTGAAGATAATAGACCAGCACGGCAATATGTTGTATAGCGGACCGGAGGATGAGGAAACGCTTTCCCTTAGCAACCAGCACGAGCAGAGGGTGCAGACGAACAATTTTTACCGTGATTCGGTGCAGCGCTACGGGCTTTTTTTAGGTTTTGACTATGTGGACGCGGAGTTTTCCCTCGATATCAATTTTGACCGCATCGAGGAATATCTGCATGAGTACCTTCCGGCAGACGGGCAGGAACAGGGATTGCAGAGCATTTACAAGCATGTCACGTCGGAGAATACAAACGGGCAGGGGGATATCCCAGGCACGGATTCAAATGATGAGAATGATTACTACATACAGAATAGCGGGAGCGGAAATAGTTCCTACGAGTCGGAGGAGATTCACTATCTGCCGAGCGAGAAAACTACAAAGACCATGCGCAGCCTGGATATCATAAACCGGGATAATTCTTCCGGCGCAATTGTTTTAAAGCGCGTGCGCCAGTATTCGGAGCGCGATCTTGAGGTTCTCGGGCTTCTGGGTGAGATGACATATGAGGAGTACAAGATCCGCAACAGCGAACCGGTGGAGGTGACGGACGAGGAACTTCTTGCAGGCTACCGCGAGGCATTTTCGATGGCGACGGGCATTGACGGGAGCCGCCTCGCCATCCGGATTATCGAAATTCCGAATTATGTCGATCTGCCGGAGGAAGGCATCAACTGGAACCTGATTTTAACCATTGTACTTTTTGTTTTGATTATCGGGCTTTTGATTTTTGTTGTCTTCCGCGTATCAAAGCCGGAGGAAGTGATAGAAACGGAGCCGGAGCTCTCTGTTGAAAAACTGCTTGCTACAACGAAGGAGAATCAGTCACTTGAGGATCTTGAATTCAGCGAGGGTTCGGAAACGAAGCGCATGATAGAGAAATTTGTGGACGAAAATCCGGAGGCGGTTGCGGCACTACTGCGCAACTGGCTCAGTGATGATTGGGGTTAAATTGCCTGTTTTTGCAGGAAAAACTTAGAGAAGGAGGAAGGGCAGATGGCAAAGGAAGGGGAAGAGCTTTCCGGTTTGCAGAAAACAGCGATATTGTTGATTTCATTGGGACCCGAGCGCTCCTCAAAGATTTTTAAGCATCTGAAAGAAGAAGAGATTGAGCAGCTTACGCTTGAGATAGCGAATACAAGGAGCATATCCCAGAATACAAAGGAAACTGTGCTTGAAGAGTTTTATCAGGTGTGCCTCGCACAGCAGTATATTGCGGAGGGCGGTATCGGCTACGCGAAGGATCTTCTTGAGAAGGCACTCGGTGCCGAGAAGGCGCGCGAGGTAATAGGGAAACTTACGGCATCCTTGCAGGTGCGCCCGTTCGAGTTTATCCGCAAGGCGGAGGCGAGCCAGCTTCTTACCTTTATCCAGGATGAGCACCCGCAGACAATCGCCCTTATTTTGTCCTACCTGCCTTCAGCGCAGGCAGCGGCGATTATCGGGGCACTTGCCCCGGATAAGCAGGCGGATGTTGCAAAGCGTATTGCACAGATGGACCGCACATCACCGGATGTGTTGAAGGAAGTGGAGCGCGTGTTGGAGCGCAAGCTGTCGGCGTTAGTCAACCAGGATTACACAATTGCAGGCGGTGTGGATGCGATCGTGGAGATTTTGAACACGGTGGACCGCGGGACGGAGAAACATATTATGGAAAACCTCGAGATCGAGGAGCCGGAACTTGCCGACGAGATCCGCAAGAAGATGTTCGTCTTCGAGGATATTCTTACGCTCGACGACCGCTCCATACAGCGTGTGCTGCGTGAGGTGGACAACAACGAGCTTGCGGTGGCGTTAAAATCCTCCACAGAGGAAGTGCAGACGGCGATCTTTAACAACCTCTCAAAGCGACTTGTAACCATGATACGCGAGGATATGGATTTCATGGGGCCTGTCCGCATGAAGGATGTCGAGGAAGCGCAGCAGAAGATTGTAAATGTTATCAGGAAACTTGAGGATTCGGGCGAGATAGTAATCTCCAGAGGTGGAGGTGACGAGATCGTTGTCTAATGTGATTAAGGCGGCGGCCGTTACATACACGCAGGAAATACGGACGATCGATTCTAATTTGAGGGAGGGCGGTTTCACCCGCCTGGCGGTGGAAAAGCGCGCGAACGTAAGCGGGGGGGAGGTAACGGAGGGGTTTAAACCCGGAATCCCCGGAATTTTTTCAGATCAGGGCGGAGTGGAGCCAGAAGATGTGCCGGAGGATTTGGCGGCAGAGTTTGCGGCGGAGAAAGCCCGTCTTGAGCAGCTTAAAAAAGAGGCGGAGGATGTGCTTTCTGACGCGAGGGAAGAAGTGAAAAAACTGCTTGCCGGGGCGAAGGTGGATGCGGAGGAAATCCGCAAACAGGCATATGCCGACGGTCTGCGCCAGGGAGAGCAGAAAGCAAAAGAAAAATATGATAGTATGAAGGTGAGGCTTGAAGCGGAGGTAAAGAGGCAGAAGGAGGATTACGAGAGGCAGGTTTCGGAACTCGAACCCGCATTTGCAGAAATCCTGATAAAGCTTTTGGAAAAACTGACGGGCGTGCTCCTTGCGGAGAAGCAGGGAATTATCGCCTATCTGCTTGAACAGGCAATCCGCGGGATCGAGCCCGGCATGACCTACCTCGTGCATGTTTCGGCGGAGGATTTTCCGCTGGCAAACTCCAAGAAGGGAGAGCTTTTGCGCGACCTGAAAGAGGGGGCGGTTCTGGAGATAATCGAGGATCGGACAATGCAGAAAGGGCAGTGTATTATTGAAACTGACAGCCGTATTTTTGACTGTGGCATTGATACGCAGATGAAGAACCTGGCGGGCGATTTAAGGCTGCTTGCCGGGGGCAGAGAGGGATAAAGCCGGATGATTGATATATCAAAGTATGATTCACTCTACACAAAATCATATATGGATACAAAGGGCAAGGTGACAAAGGTGGTTGGTCTGACCGTTGAGTCCGTGGGACCGGATGCAAGCATCAACGATGTCTGTATGATTTCCTCGAGGAACGGGGAAGTAAATGTCCGCGCGGAGGTGATCGGCTTTCACGATGACAGGCTTTTGCTGATGCCCTATGAGGATGTGAGTGGCATCGGTGTGGGCAGCATGGTTGTCAATATGCATGAGCCCCTGTTAGTCGGGGTTGGACCCGAGCTTCTTGGCAAGGCGCTTGACGGGCTCGGTCGTCCGCTTGATGGCAGCGGGCTTCTGACAAGCGAAGCCTACCCGGTTGATGCGCCGGCACCCGACCCGATGGACAGAGTTTTGATCTCCGATATCCTCCCGCTTGGCGTAAGGGCTGTGGATGGTCTTTTGACACTTGGAAAGGGTCAGAGAATCGGGATTTTTGCGGGCAGCGGTGTCGGCAAGAGTACGCTGCTTGGCATGTTTGCGCGCAACACAAAAGCGGATATCAATGTGATTGCCCTGATTGGCGAGCGCGGCCGCGAGGTGCGGGAATTTATCGAGCGCGACCTTGGAAAAGAGGGTTTAGCGCGATCTGTGCTTGTAATAGCGACTTCCGACAAACCGGCTCTTATAAGGAAGAAGGCAGCCAAGACGGCGACGGCAATCGCGGAGTATTTCAGGGATCAGGGCAAGGATGTTTTACTTATGATGGACTCGCTTACACGCTTTTCCATGGCGCAGCGCGAGATCGGGCTTGCGGGCGGCGAGCCGCCAGTTTCAAGGGGGTATCCGCCGAGCGTATATGCGGAAATGCCAAAGCTTCTAGAACGCGCAGGTAATGACGCTGCCGGTTCGATTACGGGGCTTTATACTGTCCTGGTGGACGGTGATGATTTCAACGAGCCAATTGCGGATACTGCACGCGGTATCCTGGATGGGCATATAATATTGTCGCGCCAGCTCGCGCACAAGAACCATTATCCTGCGATTGATATTTTGCAGAGCATATCGCGTGTTATGAGTTCGATTGCGGACAGGGAACACAAGAAGGCGGCGGGGCAGCTAAAAATGGTGATGGCAACCTATCAGGAGGCGGAGGATCTGATTAATATCGGCGCTTACAAGGCGGGCAGCAATAAAAATATAGATTATGCCATTGAAAAGATTGACGCGGTAAATTCATTTCTTTGCCAGGCTACGGATGAAAAAGTATCTCTTGAGGAAACACTGGAGCAACTTTTGGGAATTTTTGGATAATATGGTGGTCTGATTGAAGAAATTTGTGTATAAAATGCAGAGTGTGCTGAATATCAAGGAGAAACTTGAGGAGCAGGAGAAAGCCCGCTATGCGGCAGCCTTAGCAAAGCTTAATGAGGAGGAGGAAAAACTCTCACAGCTTTATGACAGGAGAGCGGCATGCGAGGAGCGCCTGCGGGAGTCCGTGGGGGCAAGTTTGAATGTGATGGCAATACGGCACAATGAGGATGCGCTTGAAACCCTGAAGGATTTTATAGGGCGGCAGAAGCTTTCGGTAAAGAAGGCGCAGGACAATGTGGATGCGGCGATGCACCGCCTGAGGGAAGCGATGGCGGTGCGCAAGACGCATGAGAGGTTGAAGGAAAAGGCTTTTGAGGAATACCTAGCAGAACAGAATGCCGAGGAACAAAAAGAGATTGACGAACTTGTTAGCTACCGGCATGGAACGAAGGAATAAAGCGGGGAAACCGAAAAGATGGGAATGTCCCCCACTTTTTAATGATAACGGCGCGTTGGGAATTGTCCTGGCTTGGGCATTCGTGGCGGAAGAATGGGAGGAAACATGGCAAAAAAGAAGAAAAATACGGGTGAGGAAGAAAAAAAGGGTGGTGGTAAGCTTTTGACATTCATCATCGTCCTCGTGATCCTGCTGATGTGGATCGTTACTTTCGCCTTTTTGATAAAGATGGATGTGGGGAATCTTGGAACCAGCCTAAGGCCGATGTTAAAAGATGTCCCTGTGCTTAAATATCTCCTGCCGTCGGTAAGTCCGGAACAGGAGGCGTGGGAAGAGAATTATCCTTACAATACGATGGAGGAAGCGGTGGCAAGGATTAAGGAGCTTGAGGCGCAGCTTGATGCGATGACCGTTACAAATGTCGATTATTCAAAGCTGATTGCGGAGTTGCAGGCCGAGAATGCAAGGCTTAAAGTATTTGAGGATGAACAGCTAGAGTTTGCCAAGCGCGTGGAGGAATTCGACAGGAATGTCGTTTTCAATGATAAAGCCCCGGAACTTGAGGAGTACCGCAAATTTTATGAGGAGATCAATCCGACAACGGCGGAGGAGATTTACCGCCAGGTGCTTGAATTGTTGCAGTATGACGATATGGTAAAGGAGGAGGCAAGGCGGCTCGCGAATATGAAGCCGAGCAACGCGGCCGCGATCCTTGAGGAGATGAATGCCAGTATCAATCTTGTGGCGCAGTACCTGCTCTGTATGAAGACAGCGGAGAGTGCGGCAATCCTTGAGAAGATGGATACCCTTTATGCGGCGCATGTCTTGCAGGTAATCGCGGATATCAATGAGGAGAAGATGAACTCGATCAGACAGAAATTGGGTATGTAGTGTCGATAGTTTTGTAATTATGTTGGAACCGGGAACCTGCGGGCAGATTGTTTATGCAGGGCGGGCGACCGTTTTCAAATAGAAACAGGCCAAAAAGGTCTGGATTTTAAGAAAGGAGGGATCGGATGATGACATCAGGAGTGCAGGCAGCGGGGCTGCGAACGGCAGGTATGGCCGGGGCAGCGCGCGCGGGCAGCAGGGCTTCCGGGAACGGTTCTTTTGCCGATTTGATGTCCGCTACAAGTTCTGCGAAAAAGGAGACATCCCAGGCTGCATCAAAGACCGGGCAGGATGCCGTGCGGCGGCCGCAGACAGCGGAGAACACTTCGGGAACTGCAAAGGATGGACAGCAGGCGGCAGTGTCGGACAAAGGAAGCGACCAGAAGCTTTCGGAGCAGGGAACTGTGAAGGAAGACGGCGGTGACAGTGTCAGGACAGATGGTTTGCAGGATGGGGAATCCGGGGATGCAGCGTTATCCCAGCCGGAAGGGGAGGAAGGGCTTGATACGGAGTTTGTAAAGAGCCTGAAACTGTTCCGTGAGGCGGCAAGGACGCTAGAGGCAGCAAAGCTTTCAGAATTAAAGCAGGCGATCATGGATTCCATGCAGATCGACGAGGAGGAGCTTTTACAGCTTTTGGAGCAGTTTGGCACCAACATCCAGGGATTATTGCAGCCGCAGCTGCTACAGCAGCTTGTCGTGGCGGTGGAATGCAAGGGTGACCCGATGGGGCTTTTAACGAGCGAACAGGCGATGAATGATCTTCAGATGTTGCTTGCCAAGGCGGAGGAGATCAGGCAGGATCTGTTAAATATCCCGGAAGTTCCTCAGATACAGGCGGAGCTGGCAGATGGGGAGATGGATTTTGCGCAGGTTCTTGCGGGGAACATAAGCCAGGACATGGAAGGTGTCGAAGCGGCCGAAGAGGACGGCGGGGACATGGCGGTTCTTGCGGGTTCGCAGCCGGAGGACACTGGGTTTACGTTTGAGGCAGTAAAAAAGAGCGGGGAGATGGCGCAGGTGGGGGAAGACCACGCGGATAATAAGAGTTCAGGGAGCAGTGCGAAGACGGAAAACGGCAGTATGGCGGAGCAGTTCCTAAATCTTGTTACCGATGCGGCAGCAACCGATGAAGTTGAGTTCAGCCAGCTCTCAAAGAGTGAGCAGGTTCGGGCGGTCGCGGAGCAGATACTTGAGAAAGTCCGCGTGGTATTAAGTGATACGCAGACTTCCATGGAGATTTCACTTACTCCGGAGAGCCTTGGGCGTGTCACTTTGAATCTTGTATCAAAACACGGGGCGCTGACCGCACATTTTACGGCTCAAAATGAGATCGCAAAGGAAGCGATTGAGAGCCAGATGGTGGTATTGCGCGAGAACCTTGAGAGCCAGGGGCTTAAAGTTGAGGCGATCGAGGTGACGGTTTCCAATTTTGACTTTACACAAAACGGCGGAGCTGCGGCGGATGGAAATGACCGGGGCGGTCAGCAGAGGAACCGGCGCGGTATCAGTTTTGAGGAGGCCGTGGGAGCTGAGAGTGCGGCGGGAATGTCGGAGGCAGAGCAGATCGCGGCAGATTTGATGGAGAGAAATGGCAACCAGGTGGATTACACAGCATAGCAGGAAGGAGGAAATAGTATGGCAGAATTGGTTGGAAAGGTAGTAAACGGCGTTTTGCAGGACGCGAACAATGCGATCACGTCCACAAAGAAGGATACAAAGGGCACTTCGGAACTTGGAAAGGATGCGTTCTTACAGCTTCTCGTGTGCCAGATACAGAACCAGGATCCGTTAAATCCGCAGGATGACACGCAGTTTGTGGCACAGCTTGCAACATTCTCACAGCTTGAGCAGATGCAGAACCTGAATGCGACCTATGAGAAATCGCAGGCGTTCTCCCTGATAGGCAAGGATGTTATTGTCAATACGGAGGATTCGACCGGCAAGGAAACTCAGGTGGCGGGCAAGGTACAGTATGTGAATGCGTCCGGCTCGACCGTGCAGATTTATGTGAACGGGAAATTGTATGATATTGACGATCTTTATGCAGTTATGGATGAGGGCTATGTGAAGTCCATCTGCTCACCGACGATCGATAAGGAATACAAGTTTACGTATGATGCGGAAAAGCCGTCGGGAGGTATTGTTGAGGTAAATCTCGGCGAGGATGAGTACGCGGCGGACGAGGTGGCGTTAGTAATCAACAAGAAGCTGATTGACCCGTCTAAATTTAAGCTTGACGGAAATAAGCTGACAATTTTTGCGAGCGCTTTTGAGGATCTGCCAAATGGTTCCTACTCAGTAGCGGTTGTCTTTAACGACAATGATTACACGACAGTGGAAGATAAGATTTCAGTCCAGGTTGTAAATTCCAAGGTAACTGTGGAGGAAGATAAAAAACCGGATGACAGCACACAGGAGCCGGAAGGTGATGAAAAGAACCAGACGGAAGGAAGCGGCGCAAATCAGACTGACAAGACAGAGTAAGGCGGGCGGCAGGAGTTTTTTTTAGAGGGAGGCAATGCGATGAACCAGATAAAGAATAGCTTTTCTTCCATCGAACAAATGACCAGCAAGCTTTGCCAACCGACGGGAAAGACTTCGGGAAGCAGCCAGGCAAAAGGTTCTTTCCAGGAAATTTTGTTTGGAAAAAACCAGGAGGAAACAGGGCAGGAAATTTATGCTTTGCCACTGCGCTTTTCAAAACATGCGAATGAGAGGCTTATAGACCGGAGCATTGCGCTGTCGGAAGAGCAGCTTGGCCGGTTGTCGGCAGGTGCGGCAAAGGCGCAGCAAAAGGGGATTGTGGAGTCACTTGTAATGGTTGACAGCTACGCGTTTATTGTGAATACGCGCAACAATGTTGTTGTGACTGCGGTTACACAGGGCGATGAGAAGGTATTTACAAACATAGACGGGGCAGTGATTGGTTAGGTAAGATACCGCCGGACCGGAAGGGGGCGGTTCCCGGCTGAATGACAGAGGCCGGTGGGCGTAAATGAAGGAGGTCATTTCATTATGATGAGATCATTGTATTCTGGTGTTTCGGGTTTGAGGGTTCACCAGACAAGGATGGATGTAATTGGTAACAATATTGCGAATGTAAATACGGTTGGTTTTAAGAGCAGTTCCGTAACTTTTTCGGATGTGCTTTATCAGACATCAAGCCCGGCGACGGGACCAAATGACAGTATGGGGACGGCGGGTGTCAACGCGATGCAGATCGGTCTTGGCGCAAGCCTTGCCTCGATCACAACAAAGATCACCGACCCCGGCGGATCGCAGCGCACGGACGGATGGTCCGACCTGATGATTGAGGGCGACGGGTTTTTCGTTGTCCAGAACAACGGAACAAACTACTTTACCAAGGCGGGCTCGTTCAATGTCGATGCAAACGGTAATTTGTGCACGCCGTCCGGCGCGCTTGTCATGGGCTGGCAGGTGAGTGAGGATGACCCGTCAAGATGTAAGTCGGACACGGTTTCAGCGCTACGCGTTATGGCACCGGATAAGATGTTCTCGGAGCCTGCGGCGACAACACAGTGTATTGTAAAGGGAAATATCGACCAGAACGATACGCAGCTTGCACCGGACGCGGAAGGCCGCGTGGCAAATATACAGTTTTATGACAACCTCGGCAATCTTTACACGATGGAGTTAAATATCAAGCATGCGGGGGAGGATGACGGGGCTGACACTGAATCGAACAGTACGTATGCCGTAAGAGTGGCGAATGTTTATGATGAGAAAGGGAAGTCCATCTTTGTGGATGAGGTGGTAGAGGACGGGGTTACAACATATGTGGCAAGTGCAATCACAAATTTTAATTTTAACGGAACGGATGTGAGTGCCACGGTTGATGAAGAAACCGGTGAGGTTACCATTGAGATGGAGGCTGCCGCTTTAGCTTTTGATTCCGTGACAGGGCGCTTCAAGAATATCACAGGCGATGCTGAAGCAATGGGGGATGGTTATAACGAGGAAACAAATGAGTTTATTACATTTGATATAGGTGGTCAAACAGAGGGGGATCCATTCCAGCTTGTAAAGGTCGATTTCTCCGCCCTGACCATGTTCTCCCAGAGCGGTACCACAACGCTCGAGTGTGCGCGCGGTACGAGGGCAAGCTCGGCGGAGGGCGCGGGCAAGCCTGTCGGCAATATGACGGGTATCAGCATTGATAAGTACGGCAAGATTTACGGTTCCTATGATAACGGTGATTCCAACCTTCTTGGTCAGGTTGTAGTTGCAACCTTCCCGAATGCGGCGGGTCTTGAGGCGGTCGGCAACAATATGTTTGCAACCACACAGAACTCCGGCAGTTTTGACGGGATTGGAAAGGATATCCTGACCACCGGCGGGAAGTTTAACCCTGGTGTTATCGAGATGTCGAATGTGGATCTTGCGAACGAGTTTACCGATATGATTATTACGCAGAGAGGTTTCCAGGCGAACTCGCGTATTATCACTACTTCGGATACTTTGCTTGAAGAGCTCATCAACCTGAAACGTTAATATTTCATCCTGGCGGCATGATTACAGCAATGTCCTGTAGGATTTAAGTGTCGCCGGGATTCTCCTGGCAGTGTAAAAAGCTGCCAGGAATTTTGTGTTTCCCGGGCATGTGCCAGTGATTTTTACCATATGAAAAAAGGGAGGGGGAAATCAGGATATTCCTGGAGTGGTATTTTATGGGAAATTTAAAAATTTGGATAGTGGGAAAAAATGGGAAAACAACAATGAATTATTACAGCCGGGAGGTGGGATATGATTGAGGTTACAAAATTGAATGATGAGAAGGTGACTGTTAATGCAGATTTGATCGAAATGATCGAGGAAGTTCCCGAAACTGTAATAACTTTTACAAATGGAAAAAAAATATTTGTAAAAGAAAGTAGACAAAAGGTGAAAAATTTAGTAATATTATATAGAATGGAAATATTCAATCCGACCCTGGAAAAGGAAATGTAAATTATACAAAAAGGACTTGAGGTGGAAAAATGGACATAGCTTCTTTGGTTGGTCTTTTAATGGCCGCGGTATTGGTGGTTTATGGTATTGTAGCGAAGGATGGTTTCGGCGCGATGATGGGGTTCCTTGATAAGCAGTCTGCGCTGATCACATTCGGCGGTGCGTTCATGGGTATCATGGTGACGCAGTCGTCCATACCTGTGTTTATCCAGAGGCTCAAATCAATCAGTTTGATTTTTAAGGTACAGGCGGTCAACGAGCTGGAAACGATTCAGACAGTCATCAAGCTTTCAAACGTTGCCAGAAAGGATGGTCTTTTACAGCTTGAGGAGATGGCGAACGGAATGGACGACGCTTTTATGAAAAAGGGTCTGCTCCTGATTGTTGACGGTACTGATCCGGAGCTTGTCCGAAGCATTCTGGAAACGGAGCTTTCGAGTATTGAGGAACGCCACAAGGCAAATATCGGTTTCTGGGAAGCGCTCGCGGCAGCAGGTCCTGCCTGGGGTATGATCGGTACCCTGATCGGACTTATCAACATGCTTGGTAAATTGCAGGATATGGCGACTGTAGGACCTAATATGGCGATTGCGTTGATTACAACACTGTACGGTTCGCTGCTTGCAAACTGGATCTGTACACCGGTTGCAAACAAGTTGAAGGACAATGATGGGGCGGAGTTAAAGCAGAAGGAAATCCTGGTAGAAGGGCTGCTCTCAATCCAGGCAGGTGAGAACCCGCGTGTCATTGAGGAGAAATTAAAGTCCTTCCTTGCACCGAACCGCAGGGAAGAACTGAATGCCAGTGAAGGTGGTGAAGATATTGGCTAGAAAGAAGAAGGAGGAAGGCGGAGTCCCTGCCGGAACGCCCGCGCCATGGATGGCGACCTTCTCCGACCTGATGAACCTGTTGCTCTGTTTCTTCGTCCTGCTGTTTGCGATGTCGAGTGTTGACGAGGCAAAGCTTGAAGAACTTGCCAATGTGCTCTCGAGCCGCCTTAGTTTTTTTGACGGGGGGCAGACTTCCATAGGGGAAGGCCAGTTAATCAGTACGGGCGCGGCACAGTTAACCCAGATTGATCAGTATGTCAACAGCATGGGGCAAACCTCGGAGGACAAGGAGGGGGATGAGCCCTATGACCATGTGGGGGAGGCTGTTGAGGAGGCAAACCGGGAAGAAACGGAAAAGATGTACAACGAGGTTTCGGAGTATAGCAGCGAATATAATTTGGACGGCTACATAGATATCGGGGTTGATGAGAAGGCGGGAAGGTATATTACCATAGAGATCAGTGGAAATTACCTCTATCCTTCCGGCAGTGCGCAGCTAACCAATGATGCGCTGCCGATTTTCTCACGGGTTGGCGATATTTTAAAGAAGTATGACGGCTACCGGATTGCTGTGATTGGGCATACGGACAATGTCCCGGTGCAAAAAGGCGGCAAGTATGACAGTAACATGGAGCTTTCCTCGGCGAGAGCCAGTGTGGCGGCAAAGTACCTGATTGATAACAAGGGGATCGACCCGGAGAACATCGAATGGGTGGGCAAGGGCGAGTATGTCCCGATCGCAGACAATTCGACAGAACTCGGTCGCACGCAGAACCGCAGAATTGAGATCAGGGTCTACAATTCCCTGAATTCAAATTGATTGATGGAGGTATGTGATGAAGAAGAATATATTGACGGTTATTATCCTGGCGACGACGCTTGTGAACCTGACGCTCTGCGGGGTGATGCTTTTTGTGTATCTGCCTAACGCGCAGAAGATGAATACAATGATTACGAAAATCTGCCAGGCGATTGACCTGGAACTTGAGTCGCCGCTTCCGAAAGAGAAGGAGGAGGATGTGCTTCCACAGGATCTTGAGCCGATCCTGGTTGCGGAGGAGATGACGGTTCCGCTTGCAAAGGGCGCGGACGGCAAAGAGCATTATCTGCGGGTTAATGTTTCACTTGTACTCAACAAGAAAGCGAAGGATTATAAGACAATCCAACCGCTTATAGAGCCGCAGAATGCCCGCATCAAGGAGATTATCCAGAATTCGCTCAGCGATCTTACTTATGAGAACCATCTGGACAGCAAAGATCTTGTAAAAGAAGAAATCCTCAAGTTATTGCAGGAGGAATTTGATACAAATTGTATCTACCGAATTGACTTTGGTTCCTATATGGGTTTGTAGAATTTTGAGGAAGCATGGGTTTAACAGGTAAGTATCCAGAAAGAATAGAGGTCAGGTATGGGCGACATCTTATCACAAAGTGAGATAGACCAGCTACTCCATGCACTGAGTAGCGGGGAACTCGACGCGGAAGAATTTAAGGACGACGGTGCCAAATCGGTCAAAAATTATGATTTTGAGCGCCCGTCGAAATTCTCCAAAGAGCATTTGAGAACACTTGAAAATATTTTTGAGCATTTCGGGAGGCTGCTTTCAACCAACCTCCCCGGCTACCTTCGCAAGAACGTGTCCGTCGAGGTCATGAACTCGGAGGCTGTCATTTACCAGGAGTTTACAAACGCGCTGTCAAATCCGGTATTGCTCGGCATTGTGGATTTCTCCCCCCTTGAGGGGAGCATCATTATTGAGCTGGCGCAGAACCTGGGCTATGCGATTGTGGACAGGATGCTTGGGGGTGAGGGAAACCCGCTTGAGAAATCGAGGGATTTCACCGAGATTGAGCTTGCCATAATCGAAAGAATTTACAATGTTATCACGAACCTGCTGCCGGAGCCGTGGGTGAATGTTGTCCACGTCGAGCCGCGTTTGACGCGAATCGAAACAAATTCGCAGTTTGCGCAGATTATCCAGCCGTCCGAGATGGCTGCCATCGTGACGATGAATGTCCGGATTGGCGTGGTGGAGGGTATGATGAATGTCTGTATCCCATATAGCTGTGTCGAGGATGTAATCGACAAACTCAATACCAAGTTCTGGTATGCTTCGATGCAGACACTCGACGATACAAGTTATAGGGATGTGATTGAGGTGATGATTGCGAGGGCGAGGATTCCTGTCAGGGCTGTTCTTGGCAAGAGTACCATCTCCCTGAATGATCTGTTAAATATGCAAAAGGGTGACATTATCAAGTTGAACTCCAAAGTGGAGGATGAGTTGAGTGTCTATGTCGGGAATATTAAGAAATTTACTGCATTGCCGGGTTCATCCTCGGATTCCTACGCAGTGAAGATATCATCAATAATAAGAGAGGAGGAGTAGGAGCGCCATGGATGGAATGTTATCACAGGAAGAGATTAACGCTTTGCTGGCGGGGATGGATACTTCGGGTGCGGGTACGCCGGAGCCGGAGGATGCGGCTCCGGCGAGGGTGATCCCGAATGCGGATGAGGAATTAAATGATGCGGAAAAGGACGCTGTTGGGGAAGTTTCCAATATCAGTATGGGAACAGCGGCAACAACTCTTTTTTCTCTGGTAAACCAGAAGGTGAATATCACAACGCCGGTTGTAACTTATACAACATGGGATGATTTAATCAAGGATTATGACAGACCGTGCGTTTTTATTCAGATATGTTATAAAGAGGGATTGGATGGAAATAACATCCTTGTGCTCAAGGAAAGTGACGTAAAAATTATTACGGATCTGATGATGGGAGGGGACGGAACCAACACGGAAGGGGATCTTTCGGAATTGCATTTGAGTGCGATCAGTGAGGCGATGAACCAGATGATGGGTTCTGCTGCCACCTCCATTTCCTCCATGCTTGAGCAGAAGGTGGATATCAGCCCGCCAAGCGCGGAACTGGTTGATTTGCAGGAAGTGTTAAACGGCTCGGATGTTGCGGAATTCCTGAAAGGGAAATTTGTGAAGGTGGCGTTCCGCATGGAGATTGGCACGCTGATTGACAGCGAGCTGATGCAGCTTTATCCATTTGATTTTGCAAGGGATCTGTGCCGGAAGTTTATGAAATATACCGGGGCGGATGAGGCGCAGGTGGAGGCATTAAATACGTCGGCTGACCCGCAGTCGGCCCAGCCGGATGCATCTTCTCAGCAGGCTGGGATGCCGCAGCAGATGATGGGTGGTATGCCTATGATGGGGATGCCGCAGCAGATGATGGGCGGTATGCCTATGATGGGAATGCCGCAGCAGATGGTGGGTGGTATGCCTATGATGGGGATGCAGCAGCAGGAGGTCAATATTGCACCGGCGCAGTTCCAGCCGTTTATGATGCAGCCAAGCCCGCTTTTGCAGACGGAACATATCGATCTTTTGCTCGATGTGCCGCTTGAGGTTACAGTAGAACTTGGTAGAACCAGCAAATCGATAAAAGAAATACTTGACTTTGCGCCGGGAACTATCATAGAATTAAGTAGATTGGCAGGGGAGCCAATCGATGTGTTAGTCAATGGAAAGTATGTTGCCAGGGGCGAGGTAGTCGTCATTGAGGAGGCATTTGGTATCCGGGTAACAGAAATTATAAAGGACAAGTAAGTCGCGCCCAAAATTCATACAAAAAGGAGAGAGAATATGGCGAAGAATATTTTGATTTGTGACGATGCAGCATTTATGAGAATGATGATCAAGGATATCCTGACAAAGAACGGTTACACGATTGTCGGTGAGGCTGAAAATGGCCAGAAGGCAGTGGAGAAATACAATGAAACAAAGCCGGATCTTGTTATGATGGATATTACCATGCCTGAGATGGATGGTATCCAGGCACTTAAAAAGATTAAGGCAACAGACCCGAATGCGGCGATCATTATGTGTTCCGCGATGGGTCAGCAGGCAATGGTTATCGAGTCCATCCAGTCCGGTGCGAAAGATTTCATCGTAAAACCGTTCCAGCCGGACAGAGTGTTGGAGGCCGTAAAGAAAGCGATTGGCTAGGATGTTCTTTTTGGGGATTTCTGGGAGTGATAGCACGGCTGCCCTGTCAGGCACAAGGCTTAGCAGTATTGCCAGTTTATTCGGCTTGATAGTACTGTGCATCCTGATTATTGTGGCAAGTTATTTTGTCACGCGCCTGGTGGGCGGAAAACAGCTTGCACGCCAAAAAAACAGTAATTTTAAAACGGTTGATACGTTCCATCTGGCACAGAACAAATATCTGTCCATTATCCAGGTGGGAAGGCGCTATTTTGTGATTGCCATCTGCAAAGATACAGTGACCATGCTTTCCGAGTTGCAGGAGGAAGATATCACCATGTGGCGCGCCGGGGTGCAGGATACCGCAAGTTTTAAGAGTATTTTTACCGGCATGCTGAAAAAGCAGCCGATTACACAGGAGGGGGAAGAGCCGGTGAAAAAGACTTCCCCCTCCCCTGACAGCGAATATGATGATGACATAAAGTAAAGGTTGATACACATGAAATGTAAGGACTGTATAAAGAGAAATAGGAAAAAAATCGTTGCAGTACTTGTTGTTTTCGGGGTGTGCCTGTTAACCTTTCTTTTTGATGCTCCCAAAACAATATTTGCTGCGGCGACGGATAATGGGCTGACAGACCAGGGGGGGAATGAGCTGTCCTTCTATTTCAGTACGAAGGAAGGGGGAGGTCTGACCGCAACCCTGCAAATTCTGATATTGGTTGCCATTATCTCGATCGCACCGTCAATACTGATTATGGTGACTTCATTTACCCGCATCCTGATTGTCCTCCATTTTACAAGGACGGCACTCGGGATGCAGACAACGCCGCCAAACCAGATCCTGATTGGGCTGGCGCTGTTTTTAACGGTATTTATCATGTCGCCGGTATTTTCGAAAATCAACACGGAAGCGATACAGCCGCTCTCGGCGGGTGAGATCACGCAGGAGGAGGCTTTTGAGCGGGGGGTGGAGCCGCTAAGAAAATTTATGTTTGACCAGACGGATGAGAAGGACTTAAAACTTTTCCTGAAGGTGGCGGGATTTACCTCGCTTGAGAGTTGGGACGACTGCCCGACTTCTGTGCTGATCCCAGCTTTTATCATAAGCGAGTTGAGGATGGCGTTTATCATCGGCTTTATGATCTACGTTCCGTTCATTATCATTGATATGGTGGTGGCATCGACACTTATGTCGATGGGTATGATGATGCTTCCGCCGACAACGATCTCCATGCCGTTTAAATTATTGCTTTTTATTATGGCGGATGGATGGAATTTAATTATCGAGCAGGTGATTGAAACTTTCCGGTTATTGTGAGTAATGAGAGTATCTGAAAGGAAGTGGGAAGCATGTCGGAAACTCAGGTGATCGAGATTGTGAACCGGGCGCTGTACCTGATTGTGAAAGTGTCAGCCCCGATGCTTCTGGTGTCGCTTATCGTCGGTTTGGTTATCAGTATCCTTCAGACGGTTACTTCAATCCAGGAGCAGACCCTGACTTTTGTGCCAAAGCTCTTGGGTATTTTTGTGACCATCATGTTGTGTGGAAGGTGGATTATGAATTCTGTGGTGGAGTTTTTCAATTATCTGATGGAGAATCTGCCATACTTCCTGAAAGGTTAATTTTTGGATGTGATGGTTTTGGAGGGCGGGCATGACATTTACGTTAGAACAGTTTGAGTTTTATCTTGTGATCCTGGCGCGGATATCCGCCTTTGTGTACGCAGCACCGTTCTTCTCGATGAGCACGGTGCCGCAGAGGATCAAAATCGGGCTTTCTGCGGTGCTTGCCTACCTGGTATTTACTATATCGGCCTACCAGCCTCTCGTCTACAGCGGTTCCCTCGGGTATTTGTTTCTGGTTGCGGAGAATGTGATAGCGGGCGTGGTGCTCGGACTTTTTGCAAATATCTGCACGTTCATCCTGTCCTTTGCGGGACAGATCATGGACATGCAGATCGGTTTCTCCATGGCAACGGAATTTGATCCGGCAACCAGGAACACAGTGTCACTGACTTCAAACATTTATAATTATGCGGTTCTGCTGATAATGTTTGTGTCAAGGCTGCACTATTATATAATCGAGGCAATCGTGGATTCTTTTGAGCTGATCCCGGTGGGTGGTGTTGTGCTTAACACGGAGATCTATAAGCTGATGCTTCAGTTTGTGACAGATTTTTGTGTGATCGGTTTCCGCATTGCGCTGCCGGTGTTCGCAGCCCTTATGATAGTGAATGCGGTGCTTGCCATCTTAGCGAAAGTGGCACCGCAGATGAATATGTTTGTAATCGGTATCCAGCTCAAAGTCCTGATCGGTCTTGTGGTGCTTGTCGTCATCACGGCGCAGCTTGACTCGATCGCCGATTTTATATTTGACCAGATGCTTGATATGCTGAAAAAAGCATCGACATATCTGCATTAGAGGATGGTGAGGCACATGGCGCTAAGGGGAGTCTTAAAAAGATCTGTCCAGCGTGGAAACTGGGTTTTGACAGCACAGGAACCTCCTTTTTTGACCTGTCCGATGAACCTGCAATTTTTTGCGCAGGAGGGACCTGGCGGGGAAAAGACCGAGGAGCCAACCACAAAGAAACTTGACGATGCCAGGAAGGAAGGTCAGGTATCAAAAAGCCAGGAACTGACAACTGCATTTGGGCTGCTCGGATTGTTCCTGTCACTGAAAGCTTTTACAGGACTGCTTGGCAAGCGTCTTATCAGTTCATTCACGGATGTCTATGCCATGATTGGCACGGTCGCTTCCGATGAGTTTAACAACAATACTTATGGCAGGCTCTTACAGGATGGAATCCTTGAGGTATTGCTTGCCATTCTGCCTTTCCTTGCGGTAGCGTTCCTGATTGCATTTGTCACAAATGTTATGCAGGTAAAGTGGAAGATGACGGGCAAGCCCCTGATGCCGAAACTAAGCAAGATCAACCCGATCAAGGGATTTAAAAAAATATTTTCCATGGATAAAGTCATGGAGTTAATCAAGGCGATTGCCAAGATAGTTGTAATCAGTGTGATTGTTTACACAACAATGAAGAATAAAGTAGACCATTTGTATATATTATATCAGATTGGTAATATCTCGGCGGCAACGGTCTATGTCGGGGAGGAGATTATCGATTTGGGAATCCGCGTAAGCGCGTTTTTCCTGGTTATTGGTTTTGCAGACCTTTTTTATCAGAGAAGAAAATTCAAGAAGGAAATGCGCATGACAAAGCAGGAGGTAAAAGATGAATACAAGCAGACGGAGGGTGATCCGCAGATTAAGGGGCGGATACGCCAGAAGATGCGCGAGGCATCCCAGCGCAGGATGATGCAGCAGCTTCCGGAAGCGGATGTTGTAATCACGAACCCGACGCATTTCGCGTGCGCGTTAAAATATGACAGGGAAGTTTCTTCCGCACCGGTGCTGATCGCAAAGGGCGCGGATTATATTGCGGGCAAGATAAAAGATGCGGCGAGGGAGCACGATATCCCGATCGTCGAGAATAAACCGCTTGCGCGCATGCTATATTATAATGTTGACCTGGAGCAGGAAATCCCGGTGGAGCTATATCAGATGACCGCGGAGGTACTCTCCTACGTATATAATTTAAAGAATAAAGCTATGTAATAAGACGAAAGGAGGAACGGGAATGAGAAAAGCGGATTTTGCCATTGGTATTTATATCCTGGCGGCAATCGTGTTTTTGATTGTGCCGATGAGATCGAGCCTGCTCGATGTGCTTTTGGCGTTAAATATCTCGATTGCCATGATTATCCTGTTCAATGCGCTCTTTTCCCAGGAAGTGCTGAATATGTCCACATTCCCGACCATCCTGCTCTTTACGACAACATTCCGTATATCCCTGAATGTGTCGTCAACAAAGCTGATCCTTACGACCGGCGACCCGGGCGCTGTCGTAACCCAGTTCGGCGAATTTGTGGGCAGGGGCGACCCGGTGGTCGGCATGATAGTCTTTATCATATTGATTATTGTCCAGTTTCTGGTTATCAATAAAGGTTCGGAGCGCGTGTCCGAAGTGACGGCGAGATTTACGCTCGATGCGATGCCCGGCAAGCAGATGGCGATTGATGCCGACTTGAACACCGGCGCGATCACAGATCAGCAGGCGAAGGAACGGCGCGAGAAGATACAGGAAGAATCGTCGTTCTTCGGTTCCATGGACGGTGCTACCAAGTATGTAAAGGGAGATGCGACCGCAGGTCTTATTATCACTGTAATCAACCTGGTGGGCGGCGTGGTCATGGGGATGATGCGAGGCGGGCTGACTGCCACGGATGCACTTAACAAATATGCGATGCTTACCATCGGGGACGGTCTGGTCAGCCAGATCCCATCACTTATGATTTCTCTTGCCACCGGTATCCTTGTCACCAAGGTATCAAAGGAAGCTGATATCGGGGACCTGCTTGTCAAACAGCTCTTTTCAATTCCAAAGGTATTATATATGGTTGGGGGCAGCATGGTATTTCTTGGCATATTTACGCCGCTGCCGTTTTTTATCTTCTGTCCTTACGGGCTTGCGTTCCTTGCAACCGCTGCGGTAATCAGGAAAAAGACCCAGGTGGAGGAGATCGAGGCGGAGGCGAGCATCGAGGAAACAAGCGCCGAGGAGATACGCAGACCCGAGAATGTCACATCGCTTTTGCATGTGGATTTTATCGAGCTTGAGTTCGGTTACGGCATTATCCCGCTTGCCGATGTAAACCAGGGCGGAGACCTGCTTGACCGCGTTGTTATGATAAGGCGGCAGATCGCGCTTGAGTTTGGCTGTGTTGTGCCAACCATCCGTCTGCGCGACAATATCCAGCTTAATCCGAACCAGTATGTAATCAAGATCAAGGGAATCCCGGTCAGTGACGGTGAGATCCTTTTTGACCACTATATGGCGATGAACCCGGGGTATGTCGAGGAGGAGATTACCGGTATCCCGACCTTTGAGCCATCGTACCATCTTCCCGCTATCTGGATTACGGAGAGCCAGAGGGAGAGGGCGGAGTCCTACGGCTACACGGTTGTTGACCCGCCATCCATTATTGCGACCCACCTGACACAGGTAATCAGCGCGCATTTAGACGAGCTTTTGACCAGGCAGGATGTACAGAACCTTATCAACAATATGCAGGAGGCAAACCAGACCCTTATCGGCGAGCTTGTGCCAAAACTTCTCGGTGTCGGGGAAATCCAGAAAGTTTTACAGAATCTTTTGCGCGAGGGTATTTCCATTCTGGATCTTGTCACGATTTTTGAAACACTTGCGGACTATGCTCCAACCACCAGGGATACGGATGTGCTTACGGAATATGTGCGTCAGAGTCTGAAGCGCGCGATATCAAACAAGTACTTCCCGAACGGTGAGATGACCAGTGTTGTAACGCTCGACCCTAAGATCGAGCAGGAGATCATGGGGAGTGTTAAGCAGACCGAGCAGGGGGCTTTCTTAGCCCTTGACCCGGATCGGACCCAGAAGATTATGAAGTCCGTCGAGGCGGAAGTTGGGAAACTGGAAAATCTTGGAAAGAACCCGGTAATAATTACCTCCCCGATTGTCCGCATGTATTTTAAACGGCTTTCGAGGGATTATTTCCAGGAACTAATTGTTGTATCGTACAATGAGATCGAATCAAATGTTGAATTACAATCAGTGGGGATGGTGACAGCATAAAATGATAATAAAGAAATTCACCGCAAGTACGGAAAAGGAAGCCATTTTACTTGCAAAGGAAGAACTCGGCACGGATGCGATTGTTATGAATATAAAAAAGAACCTTCCAAAGGGGGTTTATAAGCTGTTCCGCAAGCCGAGCGTCGAGATAACGGCAGCGGTGGATGAGAATATTACCTACCAGCAAAAGAAGGAGGAACCGCAAAAGCGCAACCCGAATATCCTGTACGAGGAGGAAGCGCCCCAGTCCGGATTTGAGGCTGGTTCCACGGCGATTGAGCAGAGGCTTGACAAACTTCAGGATATGTTGGAGAGCCAGATGGCGGGAAATCTGCCAAACCAGGCATCGGGGAAGGCAACCCTTGGTGGCGAGGAGGAAGCGGAGCCTGCTGCCACGGAAAAAGATTCGAATATTGCCTGCATGCAGCTAATCTATAACCAGATGATTGCGAATGAGGTGGATGAGAAGTATGCGAACCAGGTGATCAATGAGATAGGACACAGCTTAAAAAAGGATGCGGGTGTGAACAATATCCTGATGAGCATGTACCAGAAAATTGTGCTCAAACTTGGGCAGATCCACACGATTGGCGGGGAGGGAGGAGCGAAATATCTGTTTTTTATCGGTCCTACCGGCGTGGGCAAGACAACAACCATCGCTAAGATTGCCTCGATGCTCAAGATGGACCAGAAAAAGAAAATTGCCCTTATGACGGCGGATACCTACCGCATTGCGGCGGTGGAGCAGTTGACAACTTACGCGAATATCCTTGATATCCCGCTCCATGTTGTCTATTCGCCCGAGGAGGTGAAGGAAGCGAAGGAGCGGTTAAAGGATTATGATATCGTGCTGGTGGATACGGCGGGGCGCTCCTACAAAAACAGGGAGCAGAGGGATGATCTTGAAAGGCTTTTGAATTCGGTGCCGCCGCAGGAGCGCGAAGTTTTTCTTGTTTTAAGCGCCACAACGAAATACTATGATCTTTTGAGGATTACGGAGAATTATTTACAGATTACTGACTATGCGCTTATTTTTACGAAGCTTGACGAAACCAGCAGCATTGGCAACCTCCTAAATATCCATATGAAGACGGGGGCACCGTTATCCTATGCAACCTTTGGGCAGAATGTTCCGGATGATATCAGCGTGATCGATCCGCAGAACATTGCAAAACAACTGTTAGGAGGCAGTGAATAAATGGACCAGGCGGAACAGTTGAGGAAACTGGTAAAGCAAGGAGGCAGCCAGCAAAAAAACCTTGCCCGCGTCATCACCGTGACGAGCGGGAAGGGGGGAGTTGGCAAATCCAGTATTTCTGTGAACCTGGCGATCGAACTTGCAAGGATGGGCAAGCGGGTGCTTATCATGGATGTGGATTTTGGTTTGGCCAATATCGAGGTCATGCTGGGAATCCGGCCGGAATACAATCTGGCTGACATGATGTTCCGTGGGAAAAGTCTTGCAGACATCGTCATCAAGGGACCGGAGGGGATTGGTTTTATCTCGGGGGGCTCCGGTATCCACGAGTTGACAAGTCTTACGCGGGAGCAGATTGTAAATCTGACCATGCGGCTCGTGGAGCTTGACGAGATGGCGGATATCGTCATTATTGACACGGGAGCCGGTATCGCGGACGCTGTGCTGGAGTTTGTATCAGCCAGCACGGAGGTGCTTTTGGTAGCGACACCGGAACCGACTTCAATCACCGATGCATATGCGCTTCTCAAGACCCTGTACCGCAAGTCGGAATTTTCAGCCGAGAATACCCGCATCAAGGTGATTGCGAACCGGGTGACGGCACAGAACGAGGGCAGGGAACTGTTTGAAAAAATAAATCTGGTAGTCAAAAAATTTTTGAAGTTCGGGATGGAATATCTCGGGGATATCCCGCAGGACGAGCAGGTATCGAAGGCAATCATACGGCAGAAACCAGTTGTTTTGTCCGCGCCGGACTCAGGGGCTGGAAAGGCGCTTAGGAAACTTGCCACGAAACTGTCGGGGGCTAGTGTGCCGCCACCTGACGAGCGCAAGGGTATCGCACAGCTTTTTGGCAATCTGATCAGGACGACAAACTGGCAGAAAAAGAAAGGGTAAGTGGGAGGTATTATGATAACGAAAAGGCTTTCGATCGGACAAAAGGTTGAACTGACAAAATATACGGGGAAGATGAAGGAAATGGCGGGGGCAAGAACCCTCGTCAGCCAGCTGCTCGATGAGAAAGAAGAAAATAAACTTGTGATTGCGATGCCGATGGAAGGCGGGAAGATGGTACTGCTCGATGTCGGGAAACGGTACAATATGTTTTTTTACACGACAGCAGGTCTTTATTATTGTATCGCGCAGGTGAGTGGGCGTTACCGTTCCGGGCAGGTATATATGCTCGAGATGGAATGTGCCTCCGAGATCGAAAAATTCCAGCGCAGACAGTTTTTCAGACTGAACTGTATTGTCGATATGGATTACAGGATGATTGGTCAGTCATCGGAAGAGAAGAAGGTCGCAACGATTATCGATATCAGCGGCGGCGGGATACGGTTTAACGCGGAGGAAGGCTTTGAACCGGGGGAGGAGCTTTTGGTTGGATTTGCCCTAACGATCGGTGGACGGCTCGAGAAATTCAGTATCCGTGTTCGTGTGATTGCGAGCACGCGCCTGCCAAACAGGGAAAAAACTTATGAGAACCGTGTAGAGTTTCTGGATATCAATGAGATTGACCGGGAAGCCATCGTAAAATATGTGTTTGAAGAGGAAAGAAGACGGCGCAAAAAAGAGAGCAGCATGTGTTAATAAGCCCTGTTTGGCAGTGTGGACGGGAGCACAGGCAGCGGAAAGGAAAAGGAAAAATGGAAAACAAAAAAAATATTTTAGTTGTTGATGACTCTGCACTTATGAGAAGGCTGATATCTGATATAATTAATAGCGATGAGAGATTCCAGGTATCCGACCTTGCAATGAACGGGTTAGAGGCTTTTGACCTTGTGACGCGTGACCCGCGCAGGTATGAAGCGGTGCTGCTCGATATCAATATGCCAAAGATGAACGGCATCCAGTTCTTGGAGCAGCTTGACAAGATGAAAATCCGTCAGAAGGTCATTGTGGTGAGCACTCTCGCGAAAGAGGGGGCTGCGGAAACAGTGCGGTGTCTTGAACTTGGTGCTTTTGATTTTGTGACGAAGCCGGACAGCTATATGGAGGCGCGCAATCTAAACTTCAAACAGAAGCTCCTTGCAGCGCTCGGTGTGGCGACCGGTGTGGATATCGGCATCCCGGCGAAGGAGAAGGCGGAACCTGCATCCGCTGTGACCACTAAACCGTCCGCAAGACCGACGTTTTCCTCGGCGGCTTCAAGGGCACTTTACGATGTCACTTCCGCGCCTGCAAAACGCGCGGCGCACAGGAGTGTGGGAAGCGGCGCGAAAAAACTTGTGGCGCTCGCCTGTTCCACGGGGGGACCAAAGGCGTTGCAGTCCGTTATCCCGAAACTCCCGGCACAGCTTGATGCGCCGATGGTGCTTGTGCAGCACATGCCGGTGGGTTTTACAAAATCGCTTGCCGACCGCCTGAACGAGATGAGTGCAATCCATGTAAAGGAAGCGGCGGAGGGCGATGTCCTGAAGAAGGGGACGGTCTACATAGCGCAGGGGGGCAGCCAGATGCGGATTGTGCGCAAGGGAAGTGACTATGTGATCACGGAGAACGCGAATGAACCTGCGAGGGGCGGTCTGAAACCATGCGCGGACATTATGTATGAATCGCTGGTGGATCTGGATTTTGATGATATCACCTGCGTTGTCCTTACCGGTATGGGCGGGGACGGCACACTTGGAATCAAACAGTTAAATAATAAAAAGAACATCTATGTTATTGCGCAGAACGAAGCGACCTGCACCGTGTACGGCATGCCGAGGGTGGTGGCTGAGGCGGGGCTTGTGGATGAGGTTGTCCCGCTTGACGCGGTAGCAGATGCAATCACAAAGAATGTGGGGGTACATTGATTATGGATGTAAGCCAATATTTAGGAATTTTTATCGACGAAACAAGGGGACATTTGCAGGAGTTAAACGAGCAGATATTAATCCTTGAGAAGGAACCGGAAAACGAGGATACCATCAACGAGATTTTCCGCGCGGCGCACTCGTTAAAAGGTATGGCGGGGACGATGGGTTACAAGCGCATGCAGCGCCTCACACACGATATGGAGAATGTTTTCTCCGAGATACGCAACGGAAAAATGAAGGCGAGCCCGAACCTGATCGACCTTTTGTTCCGCGGTCTTGACGCGCTTGAGAGCTATCTTGATATTATTATCAACACGCAGGATGAGGGCACGGAGGATAACCAGGATATTATCGACGGTCTTCAGAAAGTTATGGAGGAAGGACTTGGGACTAACACTCCGGAAGCCGCACAGCCAAAGGCACCTGCGGCTGTGCCAAGCGAGGAACTTAAAGGCAGGCACCTCGTGCTTGCGGAACATGAGCTTGCCGCGGCGTTAAAGGCGAAGGATGAGGGGGAAAATGTATTTGAAATCACCGTGTTTGTCCAGCCGAGCTGTATCTTAAAAGCCGCGAGGGCTTTCCTGGTATTCAAGGCGCTCGAGGAGGCGGGGGATATCATAAAATCTGTGCCGGAAGTGCAGGATATCGAGGACGAGAAATTTGACTTTGATTTTTCCATGGTGCTGTTGACCAGGAAGTCCGAGGATGAAATCCGCACGGCAGTCATGAATGTTTCCGAGATTAAAGATGTGGTCATTGCGCCGGCAAACATTTCGTCAAAAGTGGGTGCACAGGTGCCGCAGCAGGCAGCAGAAGTGCAGGAAAATCCGGCATCCGCAGCTCCTTCGGATAACGAAAACCAGGCGGTGCCTGCCCAGCCAGAAAATAATGCGCCGGCGCAGAATATGGGCGGGGCAGCAGCGGCTGCACAGGCGGTGGCTGCACCTGCGGCGGCAAAGCAGACGGCAGCAAAAACAGCGTCGAAGGCGGCGGTAAACCGTTCGGTGCGCGTCGATATCGAGAAACTTGACGATCTGATGAATCTTGTCAGCGAACTGATAATCGCGAAGAACGGTCTTGTTTCGGTAAACGGGGACGGGGAAAAGTCGATGCACGACAATGGTTTTAACGAGCAGATTGAGTATCTTGAGCGGGTGACCACAAACTTGCATCAGTCCGTTATGAAGGTGAGGATGGTGCCGATCGAGAGCGTTGTGAACCGCTTCCCGCGCATGATCCGTGACCTTAGCAAGAAGCTTGGCAAGAAGATGGATCTGTATATGACCGGTGAGGATACGGAGCTTGACCGCACCGTGATCGACGAGATTGGCGACCCGCTGATGCATCTGCTGCGAAATGCGGCGGACCATGGTCTTGAAACAAACGAGGAGCGCGTGCGCTTAGGAAAGCAGGAAGTCGGTTCCATTTTCCTTGATGCTTACCAGGAAGGCAACAATGTTGTTATCGAGGTGCGCGACGATGGTGCGGGCATCAATGTGGAGAAGGTAAAGCAGAAAGCGATCACGAAAGGGACGATTACCGAGGAGCAGGCGGAGATGATGAGCGACAAGGAGATCATCGATCTTTTGTTCCGCCCGAGTTTCTCGACGGCAGAGGTAATTTCGGATGTTTCGGGGCGCGGTGTCGGGCTTGATGTGGTAAAGACCAAGATTGAGGCATTAGGTGGCAGCATCGAGATCCGGACAACGCTCGGTGAGGGCAGCAATTTTATTATCCGCCTTCCGCTCACTCTCGCGATTATCCAGACGCTTATGGTGGAGGTCGGCAATGAGAAATATGCGATTCCGCTCGGCAGTATTGAAACAATTGAGGATATCGCACTTGACGATGTGAAGTATGTGCAGAACAAGGAAGTTATCAACCTGCGCTCCTCCGTTATACCGCTGATCCGCCTCGACAAAATTCTCGATGTGGAGCCTACCGGCGAGGAGCTTGTAAGCCTTACGGTTGTCATTGTAAAGAAGGGCGACAAATTGGCTGGACTGGTTGTGGATAACCTGATCGGGCAGCTTGAGATCGTAATCAAGTCCATCGGAAAATATATTAACAACAGCAAGTTAATCAGCGGTGCCACCATCCTTGGCGACGGCGAGATTGCGCTGATCCTTGATGTCAACGTCTTAGTATAGGGAGGGGCAAGGCATGGATGAGAAGAAAATCGAGGAACTGGATAACAAACAGTATATTGTAGTAAAACTTGGCAGTGAGCAGTATGGGATTGATATCCAGTATGTGGATAATATTGTGAGGATGCAGAGGGTGACGAGGGTGCCTAAGGCACAGCCATATTTTAAGGGTGTCATCAACATCCGCGGCGAGGTTATCCCGGTTATGAGCCTGCGCTTAAAATTCGGGCTTGAGCCGGATGAATTTAAGAACGCCACAAGAATCCTGATTATAAAGATTGAGCCGCAGGCAGCGGTCGGTATGATCGTGGATGAAGTCAAGGAAGTTATCACGTTAAGTGAGGAGGATGTTGACCGTGTGACGGGCGGGAACGACGAGAGAAGTGCGTATCTTTTTGGTGTCGGGAAGCAGCCGGACGGTCTGGTGTCACTGTTAAATGTCCCAGCGGTCGTTGTGGAAAAAGATGGCACTATCTAAAATTGCAGGGTTGCTGTAGGAATGCGGCAACCCTCATATGGCTTTTTTGTACAGGGCGGTAAAATGCATATATGGTATCTGCCTTGTGCGGGCACCGGGTCTTTTCCGGTACCCGGTTGGTAAGAAGGACAACAGAAAGGGCTTGGTGTAGTAGTATGGCAGAGGTAAAACTTGATGAAATGAACCATATGCAGTTTGACGTGCTGCGCGAGATTGGCAATATAGGGGCTGGGAATGCGACAACAGCCCTGTCACAGATGCTTTCGGCAAAGATTGATATGAAGGTGCCTAAGATTGACCTTTTGGAGTTTAAGGAACTTGGGGAACTGATTGGCGGCGCGGAGAATATTGTAGTAGGGATACTTCTGACGTTGCAGGATGATATTGACGGCATGATGATGTTCCTTGTGGAAAAAAAGGCAGCCAAAAGTATGGTGAAGCTTTTAATGGGTGGTTTTAGTACTGGGGAGGACGAAGATTTTTCGGAGATGGAGCTTTCCGCAATGCAGGAGATTGGCAATATCATTGCGGGCGCATACCTTTCTTCCCTGTCAGCGCTGACGAATATGAAGATCACGTCAAGCGTGCCGTATATGGCGATCGATATGGCGGGGGCAATCCTTAGTGTACCTGCGATTGAATTTGGAAAGATTAGCGATAAGGCGTTATTGATAGAAACAGAATTCGGAGATGTAGGTGAAGAAGTAAACGGCTATTTTATCCTGATCCCAACATTGGAATCCTATGGTCAGATACTTACCTCTCTGGGATTGTAGGAGAGCATATGGGAACGATGATAAAAGTGGGGATGGCAGATCTCAATGTCTGTCTGCCGCCGGATTCAATTACCACGCTGGGACTGGGTTCCTGCGTTGGCATCGTACTGTATGATCCGGCGAAGAAGGTATCCGGCATGGCACATGTAATGCTGCCGGACAGTTCAAGAATCAGAAATCATGAGAATGTTGCGAAGTTTGCGGACACAGGTATCCAGGAACTGTATAACCGCGTGATTAAACTTGGCGCAAACCGCAGTGCGCTTATTGCAAAAATAGCGGGGGGCGCGCAGATGTTCGCGTTTAATTCCAACAACGAGATGTTGAAAGTCGGGATACGCAATGTGGAGGCTGTGAAAAGTAAGTTAGCCTCCCTGCATATCCCGGTTGTAGCGGAGGATACGGGGTTAAACTACGGGCGCACCATTGAGTTTTATCCGGAAAACGGCTCGCTGCTTGTAAAATCGGTCGGAAAACCGGTCAAGACACTTTAGCGGGGACGGGAAGGAAAAGATAGATGGAAAAAAATCACAATATATCGGCATTGATTACACTGGCTGCGGGTGCAATTGGGGTACTTTGCTGCCTGTTAAACAGTGTGCCGATCCTGAGTACATTGAAATATGTGCTTATTATACTGGTCGTCTTCCTGGTCATAGGAAGGATTGCGGAGCATATTATTTTTAAGATCAATGAAACTGCCCATATGGCTGCCGTCCAGGCGGAGGAAGAGGCAAGGCAGGCAGCAGAGAGGGAGCAGGAAGAAGCATTGGCAGCCGCGCTGGCTGATGGCGCAGGGGATGGGGAGGAAGTCACGGACGACGAAAACGAGGAAGAACCTGAGGCAGAATAGGCCGTGTAAGGCAATTTCGTTTGAAGCGGGGTAAGGTGGAAGATGGACACAGATGCAAGACAGAAAATATGGGAGGAATACAGTGCAAAGCGGACTGCCGCGCTGAGGGAGCAGCTTATTTTGGAGTATGTGGGGCTTGTGAAAATAGTTGCGGGAAAGCTTAGCATGTATCTGGGCTACAATGTGGAATATGATGACCTCGTTGGCTACGGGACTTTTGGTCTGATTGACGCGATAGATAAATTTGATTACGATAAAGGCGTAAAATTTGAAACCTATGCTTCCCTGCGCATCCGCGGTGCAATTCTTGACCAGGTGCGCAAGATGGACTGGATTCCAAGGTCACTCAGGCAAAAGCAGAAGCAGCTTGATGCCGTGTACCAGAAAATCGAGGCAAAAACCGGGCGCATGGCAACGGAGGAAGAAGTGGCACAGGCACTTGGTCTTACGATGGATGAACTTGCAAATATGCAGGCACAGGCGCAGGTCGGTTCACTTCTGTCGCTGGATGAGTGCATGGAAAATGGTGAGCCGCATCTTGAGGACGCTGAAACGAGCGAGGATTACGTACAGCCGGAACGCATTATGGAGCGCAGGGAACTTAAAGAAATTCTTACGCGCACGTTGAAGGAATTGACAGAAAAAGAACAGAAAGTAATATTTTTGTATTATTTTGAGGAGCTGACTTTAAAGGAGATCAGCGCGGTGCTCGAAGTGACGGAGTCACGGATTTCGCAGCTCCATACAAGGGCGCTGCAAAAAATGAGAACCAAGCTTGGCGGGAACATGGATTTATTTTTTGGATAGAGGAGGGGATTAGGTGTCGAACAAAAATGCTTATTTTCAGCTTCAGTCGCGCTCGGACGGTACCTATCTGCTGCTGTACCCGGGCAGTGAACAAAACAAACTGGTTTTTCGGGAGATTGATGAATATCTGCGTGTAAAACAGATTGAATACGATAAAGAAAATTTGATGCGTGCGGTATCAAACTTTGTAGGTGGAACAAGTATAAAGCTTACCGGAAAGCCGCATGCGAAGGAAAAAGAATATCTTTATGTCCAGATTTCGGAGGATAAAAGAAAGGCCATCGCGCGGTTTTACCCGCCGATGGAGAATGGAGCGCTTCTTACAAAGGCAGAGATTGTAAGCGAACTTGTAAGAGCCGGGATAAAGTTTGGTGCGAAGGAAAAAGTGATTGACCAGTTCCTTGAGAACAGGCAGTATTGTTATACTTACCTGATTGCCGAGGCGATGCCGCAGGTGGATGGGAAGAATGCAGTGTTCACCTACCATTTCAATACGGATCTCTCGCGCAAGCCAAAGCTTAATGTGGATGGCAGCGTTGACTTCCACCAGCTTGAAACAATCTGTCCGGTCAGGGAGGGGGATAAGTTACTCACTCTTACGCCGGCGGTTATGGGAAAGCCGGGAATCGATGTAACAGGTCGCCCGATAGCACCTGCCACGGTAAAAAAAGTTACCCTGCGCCCGGAGAAAAATACCTGCCTTTCCGAGGATGGGCTTGAGATGTACACAACAGTTGATGGGCTGGTTTCACTTATCGCAGGAAAAATATTTGTTTCCAATATCTATGATGTACCTGCAAACGTTGATACTTCGACGGGGGACATCAAGTTTCCGGGCAGTGTTATCGTACATGGGAATGTTATCACAGGCTTTTCTGTCGAGGCGGAAGGTGATATTATTGTGGATGGTGTGGTTGAGGGCGCTTCACTCAAAGCGGGTGGACAGATTGTCCTAAAGCGCGGAATCCAGGGTATGGGACGCGGAATCCTTGAGGCAAAGGGCAATATAATTACGAAATTTATCGAAAATGCCACGGTAAAGAGTGATGGCTATGTTTCTACCGAAGCAATCCTTCACAGCAATGTGGCGGCAAAAGGTGATGTGACAGCCACCGGACGCAAGGGCTTTGTTGTCGGGGGTTCGATACGGTCAGGAAATTGCATATCGGTTCGGACTGCGGGTTCGACCATGGGAACCACCACGATACTTGAGATCGGGGCGGATCCGGTTTATATGGAGGAATTCCAAAAGATCAATGATGAATTTCCGTTGCTTGAGGAGGAACTTGAGAAGGCAACACAGACGATCGGTATTCTTACAAGACGCATGAAGACAGGGGAGCGGCTTTCCGCGGACAAAATAGCGAAGCTTGAGGAGGCGAGGGAAACAAAGGAAAGGCTGGAGAAACAGGTGCAGTATATGCTTTCCCGAATGGATGACCTCGAGGAGATCGCTAGTATGCAGTCAGGGGGCTGTATCCGTGTCAGTGGTGTTATCTACCCTGGATGTAAGGTTATGATTTATAATACGCCGTACCATATCCGCTCGGAGATGAAGTATTGCAGACTGATTAAGGAGCATGCGGATGTGAGGATGGTGGAATATTAAGAAATATTGGAAAATAATGGGAACTCCTCACAGAAATTCCTGTGCAGGAGTTGTATAGCAGACTAAAAGGCGGACAAAATACAGAAAAGGCATAAAATCATGCCCCGCCGGAAGGAGGAATCCATGGCAATCACACCGATTGAAACAGCGGCATTCCTGCCGAAATCTCAGGAAGCGTCATTCCAGAGGCAGAATGATGTCCAAAAGCCTGCAAATGAACAGGCTCTCTTGCAAAATAACCAGCAGCAGAAGGTGATGGCGGACGCGGGAAGAACGGTTATGATGACGAAGGCGGATCAGCCGGAATACCGTTATGATGGAAGTTCCGGCAATGGTAAGGGCATGTTGTACAAAAAGAAAAATGGTGCCAAAAAAGAAAAAAAACAGGAGCATGAAGGGACGGATCGGATGAATACCGGGTTTGATATGCGGATATAAAAGTAAGGGAGCCGGTTTTAGGGTGCAGTTAATATTTTGCAATTTAAAACCGGCTCAGCTACACTGCCTGGACTGGTAAGTACAGGGGCAGTGATATGAGGAGGTATGGATGTCAGTATATGAGGTCTTAATACTGCTTGCCGGTTTGATTTTTTTTGTGGCAAGCTTTTTTTTCGGCGGGAAAAAAAGTGCCGGGGAGGAAGTTGATACGGATGCGGAAATCCGCAAGATCAAAGAGGCAGCAGTTTTACATGAGGGCGAGATACGTGAGCGGCTGAATGCTTTGTTGTCGCAGGAATGCGGCACTGCCATCGATGATGTGAAGGAAAAACTTTCTGAAATTTCAAATGATAAGATTATGGCCGTGGATGAATACGCGGGACAGGTGCTTGCGAGAATTGAAAATAACAACCAGTCGGTTGTATTTTTGTATGATATGCTACAGAAAAAAGAGGATGAGATGAAATCCACGATGAATAAGATGGAGCAGACGAGAAGGGAAAACAGGGAACTTTTTGACCGCCTTGAGGAACTGAAACAGGCGAAAGCGCGCGTGGCAAGCCGCAATGCAGCGAAGCAGGCGGGTGCGAAACAGAAGGCGGGGAACGAAGTTTTAAAGCAGACAAAAAGCGGACAAGCCGAAAAGGATGCGGCTTTGGCAAATGGGGAAAATTTAGCTGGTCACGAAACACAGGAGGCAGAAGGAACCGCACATGAGGCGGTAGCGGATCTCTCCCATACCCAGGCGGAGGCATTGACGAAAATCCCACATTCAATGCCGGGGGAGGATTTGGAACAGGAACAGGAAAAGGAAGAAGGTGCCACAGCCCAGCCAGACCGACAGGAGCAGGTACTTGCCTTATACCGTGAGAATATATCGGTTAAGGATATCTCAAAAAAACTTGCGATGGGGCAGGGGGAAGTTAAACTAATTATTGATTTGTATGCTAAGAAGTGAGAGGGAAAATCTTGAAGTTAAAATATTATTTGCGCGGTGTCGGTGTCGGGTTAATTCTCGCCGTCGTCATTTATTCTACAATTGTTATACCGCACAAAACAGAAATGACGGATGATGAGATTATGGCGCGGGCAAGGGCGCTCGGGATGGTTGAAAAAGAGGAGACGGATGTTGATTTGTCCGCCCTGACCGGCACGCCTTCACCTTCCCCCGATGAATCACCTTTAGAAGGTGAGGGCACACCGACCCCAACACCGCCTGTCGAGGGGAACTTGACACCGACTGCGGCTGTATCACCGGGTGGGGAGGAAGCGCCAGAGCCGCCTGAAAAGCCGTCTGCACCGTCGGGAATTCCCGGTATAACAATGCCGCCGCAAACACCGTCCATTGCGCCGCCTGAGGATGGGGGAGTTGCGGGCGGGGAGAAGGTAAGTATTTTGGTGACGAGCGGGATGGGTTCGGAGGCATTTGCGATAGCAGCCGAGAAAGCGGGATTAATTGAGGATGCGGCAGATTTTGACCGGTATCTGATGCAGAACGGTTATGCGGATTCTCTTAAAGTCGGGACATTTATGATCCCATTGGGTGCAGGATATGAGGAGATTGCAGGGATTGTCACCGGAAAATAACAAAGAATGCCTGCTAGCAAAAAGTACTTGCATTGTAAGGAAAACTGTGGTAGAATCTAGAAGTCGTAAATATTGGCGGGAATCTGCGGCAGGCTGCGGGTTCGGCTGATATAGAAATCACATAACTATGAGCAGCCTCCCGGTGCCGGTTTTCTTTGGGACATATCCTTATGTTTAAGGTATGTTTCCTGCAATCCGGTTGGAGATGCGAGCGGACATGGCTATGGTAGAAAAACCAATATGGAGGAATAAGACATGAGCGTTATTTCAATGAAACAGTTACTGGAAGCAGGTGTTCATTTCGGACATCAGACAAGAAGATGGAACCCTAAGATGGCGGAGTATATCTATACCGAGAGAAACGGCATCTACATTATCGACCTGCAAAAGTCTGTCGGCAAGGTGGACGAGGCTTACTATGCGATTAAGGATATCGTTGCGGACGGCGGTAAGATCCTGTTCGTAGGTACGAAGAAGCAGGCACAGGATTCCATTAAGTCCGAGGCGGAGCGCTGCGGCATGTTCTATGTCAACGAGAGATGGCTCGGCGGCATGCTCACAAACTTCAAGACAATCCAGTCAAGAGTGGCAAGGCTGAAAGAGATCGAGAAGATGGCGGAGGACGGTACATTCGAGGTACTGCCTAAGAAGGAAGTCATCGCGCTCAAGAAGGAGTGGGAGAAGCTTGAGAAGAACCTTGGCGGCATCAAGGAAATGAAGAACATTCCGGATGCAATCTTTGTTGTTGACCCGAAAAAGGAAAGAATCTGTGTACAGGAAGCACATACATTGGGCATCCCGTTGATCGGTATTGCCGATACTAACTGTGACCCGGAAGAACTTGACTATGTTATCCCTGGCAATGATGATGCCATCCGTGCAGTAAAGCTTATCGTGGCAAAAATGGCGGATGCCGTGATGGAAGCAAATCAGGGTGTTTCGATGAGCGATGTCCCGGAAGAGGAGACGGACGGGGAGCAGGAGGAGGCGTAAGCCCATAAACTGAATTATAAAGAAGGAGGTATTGATATGGCTGAGATATCGGCAAGCATGGTAAAAGAATTAAGGGAAATGACCGGCGCGGGCATGATGGACTGTAAGAAGGCACTTGTTGCGACCGAAGGAAATATGGACGAGGCAGTTGAATTTTTAAGGAAGAACGGACAGGCAAAGGCAGAAACAAAGGCAAGCCGCATTGCTGCGGAGGGAATCTGCAAGATCGCTACAAGCGGTGATAAGGTGGCGGCGGTCGTGGAAGTGAATTCCGAAACTGACTTCGTGGCAAAGAATGAGCAGTTCCAGACATTTGTAGCACAGGTGGCGGAGCTTGTTGTGGCAGGTGATTACGCGGATTTGGATGCGCTTTTGGCAGCGCCGTTTGACGGGGCAAAGACCGTAAAGGATGCGCTGGTTGAGAAAGTTGCAACGATCGGTGAGAATTTAAATATCCGCAGGTTTGCAAAGGTTACAGCAGAGAGCGGCTGCATTATGACTTACACGCATGGCGGCGGCAGGATCGGCGTTATTGTTGAGGCGGCAACGGATGTTGTGAACGACTCGATCAAGGAAGCTCTCTCCAACGTGGCAATGCAGATTGCTGCACTTTATCCTAAGTATGTTTCTAGGGATGAGATCAGCGCAGACTTTATCGAGCATGAGAAGGAGATTATCAGGGCTCAGATTATGAATGACCCGAAAGAGTCCAAGAAGCCTGAGAATGTGATCGAGGGTATGATTTCCGGCCGCGTAAACAAGGAGTTAAAGGAAATCAGCCTGGTTGACCAGATTTATGTAAAGGCACTCGATGGCAAGCAGACCGTTGGTGAGTATGTGGCGCAGGTTGCGAAGGAAAACAGTGCTGCTTTCTCGATCAAGCGCTTTGTGCGTTTTGAGACCGGCGAGGGAATTGAGAAGAAGAACGAGGATTTTGCGGCTGAAGTTGCAAAACAGATGAATGCATAAGTAAACTTTACTGCGAAATTTTGAGAATGAGAACCCCTGTAAGTGGTGTGGAAATGCCATTTACAGGGGTTTAAGTGTTGTAGGAGAAAATTGGCAGGTCAATCTCCGACAACACTTTTTATTTGATAGATATATTGTAACAAAGTTACTTTACAACAGATTCTTGCCCGCCGTTGCAAGCATCAGCTTGATGCGGTTCAACTGGTTTACTTCGCTTGCGCCGGGATCGTAATCCACCGCCACAATATTTGAATCGGGATATTGGCGGCGCAGTTCTTTGATAACCCCCTTGCCGACAATATGGTTTGGCAGGCAGCCGAACGGCTGTGCACATACAATATTCTTAACGCCCGAGCGGATTAGCTCCACCATCTCACCGGTTAAGAACCAGCCCTCGCCGGTCTGGTTGCCCGTTGAAACAATTGGTTCAGCGTATTTTGCAAGCTCATAGATATTGGGCATCTCCTCAAAACGCTCACTCTTTCTAAGGGCAAGGCGCGCCTCCTTGCGGAAGTACTCCATTATGGAAATCACTGTTTTGTTAATTCTAGCATCCATCCGGCTCTTGCCAAGATAATCCGCCTTAAACTGTGCGTCGTAGCTCCCGTACATAAAAAAGTCCAACATATCCGGCACAACAGCCTGAGCGCCCTCGGCTTCCAGCAAGTCAACTAAGTAATTGTTTGCCGCAGGGAGGAATTTAACCAGGATTTCCCCAACCACGCCAACCTTCGGTTTCGTAAGACCCGGGATAAGGGGGAGTTTGTCAAAGTCCTCCACAATACCCCGCAGATTGTGCCGGAATTCCTTAAATTTCCCGTTCTTTACGGACTCTTTGCAGATATCCACCCACTTGTCGTAGAGGGCGTTTGCAGAGCCTTTCACAGCCTCGTAAGGTCTTGTCGAGTAGAGTACGCGCATAAAGAGGTCACCGTAAACCAGGGCTTGCATTGTGCGGGCAAGCCGGGTGGGGGTCAGTTTAAAGCCGGGATTTTTCTCCATGGCACTGACCGAGATTACAGGGATCTGCCCCATGCCCGCCTTCTGCAAGGCGCGGCGTATAAAACCTATATAGTTTGTTGCGCGGCATCCACCGCCGGTCTGCGTGATAGCAATTGCCGTGCGGTCAAGATCGTATTTGCCGGAAAGAAGAGCTTCCATAAACTGGCCGACCACAATCAGGGAAGGGTAGCAGGCATCGTTATTTACGTATTTTAAACCGATATCAACAGCATTCTTGCTGTTGTTTGGCAGGATGACAAGGTTTAACCCTGTAGAGCGCAGGGCGGGTTCTAAAAATTGGAAATGAATAGGGGACATCTGCGGTGCGAGCACAGTATAATTTTCCTTTAGCATCTGTTTGGTAAAAACAACACGGTTGTGCGCGGAAGATTTAACTTCGGGCACAATGCCTTTGCGCGCCCTGTCATTTACGGCCGAGAGCAGGGAGCGGATGCGGATGCGGGCAGCGCCGAGATTATTTACTTCATCAATTTTTAAAACCGTGTAGATTTTGCCAGAAGCATTTAAAATATCCGCCACGCCGTCGGTTGTGACCGCGTCCAGCCCGCAGCCGAATGAATTGAGCTGGATCAGCTCCAGATTCTCCTGGCTGCGCACAAAGGAGGCTGCCGCGTACAGGCGCGAATGGTACATCCACTGGTCAATGACGATCATCGGGCGGTCAACCTTTGAAAGATGGCAGACAGAATCTTCGGTAAGTACGGCAACGCCGTAGGAATTGATTAGTTCCGGGATACCGTGGTTGATTTCTGGGTCAACATGATATGGTCTTCCCGCAAGCACGATACCGCGCCGCCCTGATTTTTTCAGGTACTCGAGGGTTTCCTCGCCCTTTTTGCGGGTGTCCTCCCTGGCTGCGGTAAGCTCAGCCCATGCGGCTGCCGAGGCGGCGCGTATTTCCTCGGCGGGGATATGGTTTTCCAGGCTTAGATATTCCACCAGGCGCTTTGTCACAATCTCCTCATTTTCAAGGGAGAGGAAAGGATTTTGATAAATGATGTCGGACTCGCGCAGCTCTTCCACGTTGTTCTTGATATTTTCCCCGTAGGAAGTTACAATCGGGCAGTTATAATGGTTGCCCGCCCCCTCGATTTCCTTGCGCTCGTAAGGGATGCAGGGATAGAAGATGTACTTTACACCCTGGGAGAGGAGCCACATAATATGCCCGTGTGCAAGTTTGGCCGGGTAGCACTCGGATTCGCTCGGTATGGATTCAATGCCAAGTTCATAGATTTTCCTTGTCGAGAGCGGCGAGAGCAGGACACGGTAGCCAAGTTTGGTAAATAATGTGTACCAGAACGGATAGTTTTCGTACATATTTAACACGCGCGGGATACCGACCGTACCGCGCGTGGCAATGCCCTCTGCAAGCGGTTCGTAATCGAAATAGCGGTGAAGCTTGAAATCGTACAGGTTCGGAATATTATCCTTGTTTTTTTGTTTGCCGATACCGCGCTCGCAGCGGTTGCCCGAAACAAACTGCCTTCCGCCCGAAAATTTGTTGATGGTCAGGCGGCAGTTGTTTGCGCAGGCTTTGCAGCGCGTCATGCTCGTTTCAAAGCGCAGAGTGCTGATCTGTTCGATATCGAGCATGGTGCTCTCACCGCCCGCATAGTGTTCCCTGGCAATTAAAGCAGCTCCAAATGCGCCCATGATACCCGCGATATCGGGGCGCACCACGTCCACGCCAAGAAGTGCTTCAAGGCTCTTTAACACCGCATCATTGTAAAAGGTGCCGCCCTGCACGACAATTTTTTTGCCGAGGTCTTTTGGGTCAGCGAGTTTTATAACCTTATAGAGTGCATTTTTAATTACCGAGTAGGCAAGACCGGCAGAAATATCGGCGACTGTTGCGCCCTCTTTTTGCGCCTGCTTAACCCTCGAATTCATAAATACCGTGCAGCGCGTGCCAAGGTCGGTAGGATTTTTTGCAAACAGCGCTATTTTTGCAAAATCTGCCACCTCATAATTCAGGGATTTTGCAAAAGTTTCGATAAAGGAGCCGCAGCCGGAGGAGCAGGCTTCGTTTAACTGTACAGAATCCACAGTCGCACTTTTGATTTTGATACATTTCATATCCTGCCCGCCGATATCGAGGATACAGTCCACATCCGGCGCAAAAAACGCGGCGGCGTAGTAGTGCGCCACGGTTTCCACTTCGCCCTCGTCAAGCAGCAGTGCGGATTTGATTAGTGCTTCGCCGTAGCCCGTCGAACAGGAGCGCACAATTTTTGCACCTTCCGGCATCGCGGCACAGATTTCCTTAACTGCGCGGATTGTAGTTTTTAAGGGGCTTCCATTATTGTTGGAATAAAAGGAATATAACAGGGAGCCGTCCTCTGCCACAAGTGCCGCCTTGGTGGTGGTGGAACCCGCGTCGATGCCGAGAAAGCAATTTCCTTTGTAGGAGGAGAGCTCCTTCTTTTTTACGGAGTGTGTACCATGTCTTTTGGTGAACGCCCTGTATGCTGCCTCATCCGCAAAAAGCGGCTCAAGGCGGCTGATTTCCATCGGCACGGCAACGCCATTCCTAAGGCGTTTGGCAAGATCCAGAAGACTGAATGATATTGATAAGTCGGCGTTCATAGCGGAGCCTATGGCGGCGAACAGATGGGAGTGTTCAGGCGCGATTACATGGTCGTCATCCAATTTAAGTGTCCGGATAAATGTAGCTTTTAACTCGGTCAGAAAATGCAGGGGACCGCCTAAGAAGGCAACGTTCCCGCGGATTGGTTTGCCGCAGGCAAGACCGCTTATGGTCTGGTTGACCACCGCCTGGAAAATCGAGGCGGCAAGATCCGGTTTTGTAGCGCCTTCGTTAATCAGGGGCTGGATATCGGATTTTGCAAAAACACCGCAGCGCGCCGCAATCGGGTAGATCGCCTGATAGTTTTTTGCATATTCGTTCAGCCCCGCCGCATCCGTTTTTAAAAGGGTTGCCATCTGGTCGATAAAGGAGCCCGTGCCACCCGCGCAGATTCCGTTCATGCGCTGGTCGATGCCGCCGGTAAAATAGATTATTTTTGCATCTTCCCCCCCTAGCTCAATTGCTACATCGGTCTGTGGGGCAAAGTCTTTTAAGGAGGTTGCCACCGCGACCACCTCCTGCACAAACGGAACGCCGAGATTCTCCCCCAGGGAAAGTCCGCCAGAGCCGGTGATAACAGGATGGACAGATATATCTTTCCCGAGAGAGTTCACTGCCTTTTCAATCAGTGAGGCGAGGGTGGACTGGATATTGGCAAAGTGGCGCTCGTAATCCGAGAAGAGGATTTTACCTTCCGCGCCAAGCAGCGCCACCTTCACGGTTGTGGAACCGATATCAATACCAAGACTGTAATTTAAATCAGACATAAAAACCTCCATGAAAATTTATACATAAATTCAAATAAAATACATATTATAATAGGTAGGACATGGGGAAATCCCCCATGGATTTGTATTATACGACACAAAATCGGCGACTTCAAGAAAAACTTACGATTTAACAACAATTTTATGAAGTATTTATAAATTAGGAAAGGCAGGATTTTTCCTTTGCCATATTGGTACATATATAAAAAAATACGACAGATAAAACTTGTTTATGAAAAGTAATTGTGATACAATGTCTAAGCGGGGAATTTCCCCAATATAGTGAAAAAGCAGATTATGTGGGTGGGGATTTTCGGATTAGGAGGAATAATATGATACTTGGGGAGAAGCTTGGAAGACGCAAAAAAAGACTTGGGGATCTCCTGATTGATGCTGGGGTAATCACGTCGGAGCAATTAAGCCAGGCGCTCGACAAGCAGAAGCAGACGCGCCAGAAGCTCGGCGCAACATTGATGGAGATGGATTTTACTACGGAGGAGGAGATTGCACAGGCATTAAAGGAACAGCTTGGCATGGATTTTGTTGATCTGCGCACCGTCCGTGTCCCTCCGGACGTTATCTCCCTGATTCCGGATTCGACCATCCTTAAAAAATATACGATCATGCCGTTTGAGTTTAACCAGGAACATTTTGGTTATCTAAGGGTAGCCATGGCAGACCCGATGGACCTGGTTGCGACGGACGATCTTTCGATTGTGACAAACTTGCAGATTGAACCGGTGGTGGCGACGGCATCGGATATTATGGCAGCGATTGACCGCTATTATGGCAGTGCCGAGACGCAGGCAGTGGCAGAATTGTTTAACCGTGAGAGGGCGGAGCGCTACCGCGAGGAGGAGATGCGGGCGGATAATGAGGAAGTCCAGAATTCCCCGATTGTCATCCTAGTAAGTTCCATGATCGAGCAGGCGGCGCGGATGCGGGCGAGCGATATCCATATCGAACCGCTTGAAACGCGCATACGCGTGCGCTTCCGCATTGACGGCGTGCTGATGGAGCATAGTACATACCCGGCAAATATGCTCTCTGCCATCGCCGCGCGCGTCAAGATTATAGGCGGCATGGATATCTCTGAAAAAAGGAAACCGCAGGATGGGCGCATCACCCATATTGTGGACCGCACGGAATATGATATCCGCGTTTCCGTGCTGCCCACGGTTTACGGTGAAAAGATTGTAATGCGTCTGACTTCAAAAATGACGCTTACAAGGGAGAAGAGCCATCTTGGATTTTCGCAAAAGGAACTGGAACAGTTTGACCGGATACTTAAAAACCCGAACGGGATACTTTTGGTAACGGGACCGACCGGGAGCGGGAAATCGACCACACTCTACACGGCGCTTGCCGAGCTGAATAAAGAGAATGTAAATATTATCACTGTCGAGGATCCGGTTGAGGCAAATATTGACGGTATCAACCAGGTTCAGGTGAACCCTAAGGCGGAACTTACTTTTGCTGCGGCACTGCGCTCCATCCTGCGCCAGGATCCGGATATCATTATGATCGGGGAGATACGCGACGCGGAAACGGCGAGTATCGCGGTTACAGCATCCATCACCGGCCATCTTGTGGTCAGCACGCTCCACACAAGCAGCGCGGCTGGTACGATCTCGCGCCTGATGGATATGGGGATTGAGCCGTACCTGATCGCTGATGCGACCGTGGGTGTTATCGCGCAGCGCTTGGTCAGGCGGCTGTGTGACTGTAAGAGGGAAAAACTGGCAAGCATAGCGGAAAAGAAATTCCTGGGAGTTAGGGAGGAGGAAGAACTTAAAATCTGTGCGCCGTGCGGGTGTAATCAGTGCAATGAAACCGGATACCGGGGAAGGATTGGCGTGTATGAGATAATGCGCGTTACAAACCGCATAAAACATGCGATCACAAGGGGAGCCGAGGCTTCCGAAATCGAGCGTATCGCGCTGGCGGACGGCATGAGCACCCTAAAGATGAGCGCGGCAAGGCTGGTTTTGGAAGGAATGACTTCCATTGCGGAAATGAAGCGCATTGCATATTCAAACGAGGAACAACAATAAAGTTTTTTGAGGGAGGATACAAAGTGACAATCGAGGAATTATTAAATACGGCAAAAGAGAGGGGGGCATCCGACCTGCATGTGACGGTTGGTATCCCGCCGAAAATCCGCGTGAACGGCGAGCTTACGGATATGGATTACCCGCGCATGCTGCCGCAGGATGTGGAGGCCGTTATAAAGCCAACAATGTCGGAAAAGGTTAAACAGGCGTTCCGCGAAAAAGGCGAGATAGATTATGCATATTCGATATCGGGGCTTGGGCGATACCGCGTCAATGTGTTCAGGCAGAGGGGTTCCATCGCGTTTGTTATGCGTCTGGTCGGAACGGCGGTACCGCAGGCGGCAGCGCTTGGTGTCCCCGATTCCGTGGTGGAACTGACAGGAAAAAAGAGGGGGCTTGTGCTGGTGACAGGACCGACCGGGAGCGGAAAATCGACCACGCTTGCCTCGCTGATTGACACGATCAATTCGAATTATAATTCCCATATTATCACGCTGGAAGATCCGATTGAGTACCTGCACAACCACAAGAAATCCGTGGTAAACCAGAGGGAAATCGGTCTTGATACACAGGGGTATGCCAGGGCGCTGCGCTCCGCACTGCGCGAGGACCCGGATGTGATTTTAGTCGGGGAGATGCGCGACCTTGACACGATTTCCACAGCGATTACAGCGGCGGAAACCGGGCATCTGGTCTTTTCCACGCTGCACACCATCGGCGCGGCAAATACGATCGACCGCGTTATCGATGTATTCCCGCCGCACCAGCAACAGCAGATCCGCATACAGCTTGCAAGTGTTTTGGAGGCGGTTGTTTCCCAGCAGCTAATCCCATTGCAAAACGGCAGGGGGCGCGTCGCAGCCTTTGAGGTTATGCACGCGACAATCGCGGTCAAGAACCTGATCCGCGAAGCGAAAACACACCAGATTGACTCGATTATCCAGACGAGCAGGAAGCTTGGTATGCAGACGATGGATGACGCGATATATGAACTGTACCTGAAGCGGAAAATAGATGCGGAGCGGGCGCTGACCTTTGCGCAGGATCCTGCGGCGCTTGAGAGAAAACTGTATTAGGATGGAATTTCCATATATTGGGAATTTTTAGATACCTGGGAATTCTTAGTATATGGAAATGGAGGAAGGCAGGTACAAATGGGACAGTATACCTATGTTGCAATAACACCGCAGGGAAAGGAAAAAAAAGGAAATATTGAAGCGGCGGATGAGGCGAAGGCAAAGATGCTCTTAAAAAGGGACGGGCTTTTACCCATCTCGATTATCCCGGCGGGGGCTTTAACCAGGGATATCAATATCAGTTTCGGCGCGCTTGTAAAACCGAGGGAACTGGCAGTATTTTGCAGGCAGTTCCAAAGTATTTTAAATGCGGGTGTCACCATTATTGATGCCCTTAAAATGCTGGCGGAACAGACGGAGAATAAGGCGTTTAAGAAAGCGCTGATCGAGACGGTGACCGCTGTTGGACAGGGGGAAACATTGGGGGATGCAATGCGCCAGAACCCGAAAATCTTTCCCGATATCCTGATTAACCTGGTGGATGCGGGGGAGGCATCCGGCAGTATGGACAAGGTGTTTGCGCGCATGGCAACACATTTTGAGAAGTCAGCCCGCACAAAGGCGCTTGTCAAGAAAGCGATGGTTTATCCGACCGTGCTTATCGTGGTGGCGGTCGTGGTAATTATTGTAATGTCCGTTGTCGTGTTTCCACAATTTGCCAATATGTTTGCGGATATGGGTTCCGATTTGCCGGGCATCACAAAGGTGGTTATGGCGTTTTCTGACTTTTTGATCCACCGCTGGTATGTGCTTTTGGGCGCGGTGGTATTTATACTTTTGTCCGTCCGTTTTTTTGCTGCCACGGATGCGGGAAAACATGTATTTGGAAGACTTTCCCTGCGCATCCCGGTTTTTGGGAAAATGAATGTAAAGAATGCCAGCGCAATGTTTTCGCGCACATTGGGGACGCTTATCTCATCCGGTATGCAGCTTTCGGAATCGCTTACCATCACGGCGCATTCCATGGGGAACGTGCTATTTAAGGACGCGCTTTTGGAGGCGAAATTTGAAGTAGAACAGGGAATCAGCCTGTCGAAAGCCGTGCGGGAGTGCGGCCTGTTCCCGCCGATGGTCTGCCAGATGCTGTATATCGGGGAGGAAACAGGAAATATTGAGGAGATGCTTACAAAGGTGGCAGAATATTACGAGGAGGAAGTTGAGATACAGACCCAGAGCCTGTCGGCGGCGATGGAGCCGCTAATTATTGTGGTTATGGGCGGTATTGTGGCATTTCTGGTGCTTGCGATGTATATGCCGATGATCGATATGTACAGCAATATGGATAATCTGTAAAAACTTCTTGCATTTTCCTATGTCTTATACTATAATAGGGATTCGTGATACGATGTTCCGCTGTACATGCTAGGCTGGCACCGCTTTTTGCGGACGTAGGAAGAACATCGAATAAGAAGGAGGTCGCAAAATGGACGACATTATCAAAAACATTGAAGCTGCTCAGCTGAAGCAGGAAATCACCGAGTTCCATGTCGGTGACACGGTAAAAGTTTACGCGAAGGTAAAGGAAGGCAACCGCGAGAGGACACAGGTTTACGAGGGCGTAGTGTTAAAGAGGCAGAACGGCGGCGCAAGGGAAACTTTCACCGTAAGGAAATCCTCAAACGGTGTTGGCGTTGAGAAGACCTGGCCGTTACATTCCCCGATTGTAGAGAAGATCGAGGTTGTAAGACTTGGTAAAGTCCGCCGTGCAAAGCTCAATTACCTGCGCCAGAGAACCGGCAAGGCTGCAAAGGTAAAGGAACTTGTAAAGTAGTTTATTACAACAGCAAATTGGGATGTGTCTTTAATGCGTTTTAAGTTTTAGGACGGATTTTATGGCGCATTCGGATATTGAAAGCGGGACGGCGGGGATTTTGCCGTCCCGTTTGTAATAACAGAAAAAATATTTGAAATATTGCCGGAAACCGGTATAATGAATATGGGGGAATTTTCCGGAAAGGGCGGGGTATGGATGGAATTTGAAATTGAATACCAGAAGGGGCGCAGGAGAAGACGAAGGCGCAGTGTGGCAGCAAAAATTTTTATCTGGGTGCTGCAGATTGCGGCTACTGTTTTCTTTGCCTGGTTTGTAATAAATGTGGTGATGGAAAAAACTTCGGTGCTGGGGGATTCCATGGAGGGAACACTCTCGGACGGGGACAGCATCATTATAAATAAATTTGCTTATCTTTTCAAAACTCCCGGGCGCGGCGATGTGATCGTATTTAAGCAGAGCGGGAGTGAGCATGATTACTATGATATAAAGCGGGTTGTGGGTCTGCCGGGGGAAACCCTGCAGATTGTGGACGGTGCAGTCCATATTAACGGCGAAGAAATAAAAGAGAAAATTAATTGTGAAAAAATGCTGATCCCGGGGCTGGCAAAAGATGCCATCACCCTGGAGGAGGGGGAGTATTTTGTGCTTGGCGATAACCGGAATAACAGCGAGGACAGCCGCTTTGCGAATGTCGGCACGGTTGTGGAGGGGGAGATTATTGGCAGGGCATGGCTGCGTTTAAATGAGTTTGGGTTTGTGGGCACAATGAATTTGCGCAGGGAAGAAGGGGAGGAAAAATAGATGCAATATCAGTGGTATCCCGGACATATGACAAAGGCAAAACGCCAGATGATGGAGGATTTAAAGCTGATCGATGTGGTGGTTGAGCTGGTGGATGCCCGCATTCCGCACAGCAGCAAGAATCCGGACATTGACACGATGGCAAACGGGAAATCGAGGGTGCTTCTTTTGAACAAGGCAGATCTTGCCGACAGGGAAAAAACAGCAGCCTGGAAGACTTACTATGAAGCGGCAGGATATTATGTGGTGACCGTGGATTCAAAGGCTGGCTTTGGCATAAAAGAAGTTGGCAGTGTGGTGGCTTTGGCGTGCAGGGAAAAAACGGAGCGTGACAGGCGGCGGGGGATTAAGAACCGCCCGATCCGCGCGATGGTTGTCGGAATCCCAAACGTCGGGAAATCAACCTTTATCAATGCCTTCGCGAAGAAAGCGGTGACAAAGACCGGGAACAAGCCCGGGGTGACAAAGGGCAAACAGTGGATAAGGTTAAATCGCGATGTCGAATTGCTCGACACGCCGGGAATCCTCTGGCCGAAATTCGAAGACCGGGCGGTGGGGCTTCGCATCGCGCTGATCGGCTCCATCAACGATGAGATCTTGGTGGGGACGGAGCTTGGGTTTGAACTGTCCAATTTCCTGACAAAAAACTATCCGGGTTTGCTCAAAGCAAAGTATGGGGTGGAAGAGTGCGATGATGGAAATGAGATGCTTCTTAGGGTTGCGCGGGCGCGTGCCTGCCTGAAAAAAGGCGGGGAGCTTGACGTGGAGAAGGCAGCAGGTTTTCTCCTCGATGATTTCAGGAACGGAAAAATAGGATGCTTTACCTTGGAAATACCGGATTCACCTTCACCGGATTCCCAGGAGCAAGGCTAAAATAAAAGGGGAGGGGCGTATGGGGGAGAAAAAGAACCTGGCAGAAAAATTGGGTGAGGGATTTGAGGAATTGCAGGAGCGCATAAAAAACGGAGGAAAATTTACGCTTTCGCAGATGGATGACACCCTGAAAAATGCGGGTGATAAGCTTTCGGATTACCTGAAGGCTTTCCGGGAGGATGTGCGCCCCGGGGCGCGCAGGCTGGTTGAGAAATACCAGAAAGCCATGGATAAACTAGAGGCGGAAAAAAAGCGTATTGTAAAGATGATGGAGTATGAGCGCCGCTATGCGGACTACGAATATATTGCGGGGATTGACGAGGTTGGCAGGGGACCTTTGGCAGGTCCTGTTGTGACCTGCGCCGTAATCCTGCCAAAAGATTGTGATATCCTGTATATTAACGATTCCAAACAGTTGACGCAAAAAAAGCGCGAGGAACTTTATGAGGAGATTACCGCGAAAGCAATCTCTTACGGTATCGGGATATCCTCACCGCAGCGCATTGACGAGATCAATATCCTGCAAGCCAATTATGAAGCGATGCGCCAGTCAATCAAAAACCTCTCCGTAATCCCGGATATCCTGTTAAATGACGCTGTGACAATCCCGGAGGTACGTATCCCGCAGGTGCCAATTATCAAGGGGGATACGAAGAGTATTTCAATTGCGGCGGCGAGCATTGTTGCCAAGGTACACCGCGACCGGCTGATGGTTGAGTATGACAAACAATATCCGGGCTACGGTTTTGCAAGCAATAAGGGGTATGGTTCCGAGGAACATGTGCAGGCAATAAAAAAATTAGGGCCATCCCCGATTCACCGCAAAAGTTTCCTTAGTAATCTTGTGAACCGGGATGGGGGTGAGGAAAATGCCGAAAAAGAATCCGTATGAAAACAGTGGTTATCAGATGGATGGGAATAGGGGGGAGAAGGGGCGCGCCGTTGTGACGGCGCAGCTTCCGGAAGAAAAGAAAAAGACGGCGGTGGCACTTGAGTATGACCCGGGCGATATGGCACCTAGGATTACGGCGAGCGGGAAAGGGGTTCTTGCGGAGAAGATCATAGAGAAAGCGCAGGAATGCCAGGTGCCAATCCACAGGGACGAGCGGCTGGCAAACACGCTCCAAAGACTTGAGATCGGCGATTTTATCCCGCCGGAACTCTATGAGGTGGTGGCGCAGGTTCTGATGTTTGTTGACCGCCTTGACAATATCAAGGAAAAAGTTATGAAGGAGAGGTAGGAAGTTTGGGGAGTATGAACCGGCGCAGGATGGGCGGGAAGAAGGAACTTGCCGCGGCAGAATATCTGGCCGGGTGTGGTTACCGGATACTGGAACGCAATTTTTACAGCAGGGCGGGTGAGATTGACCTGGTGGCAGCGGAGGGAGGGTATCTGGTCTTTATTGAGGTGAAATACCGCAGCACAGATGCTTTTGGCTATCCGGAGGAAGCGGTCACACTTAAAAAACAGCGCACAATTGTTGGGACGGCGCGCTATTACATGCTAAAGAACGGATATCCGCCGGAAACTCCCTGCCGTTTTGATGTGGTTGCGATAACGGGGGAGAAAATCAGGCTGGTTAAAAATGCGTTTGAGGGTTAGGAGGAAAAATTGGACAGGGAAATTAACAGTTACGCGATATTAAAAAATGTGGATACTACGCCTTTTGTGGCATTTCGGGCTTTTGCGGATTACCCGGAAATTGTCTGCGGATTTTCCACGCGCCTTGGAGGGGTGAGTACCGGGGAGTTCGCCTCGATGAACCTTGGGTTTGGCAGGGGCGATGATGACGGGCGGGTGATGGAAAATTACCGCCGGATAGCGGGGAGCATGGGGATTTTGCCGGGACAGCTTATTTTTACCGACCAGGTGCATGAAACAAAGATCCGCCGCGCGGGCAGGGGTGACTGTGGCAAAGGGATTTTTTATAAACGGGATTACAGCGGTGTGGACGGGCATGCTACAAATGAGCCGGGCGCGGCACTTTTGGTGTTCGGGGCGGACTGTGTCCCCATCTTTTTCTATGACCGGGCAAAGCGCGCTATCGGTGCGGTACATGCGGGCTGGCGCGGGACTGCGGGGAAGATTGCGGGGGGGATGGTTGACTTTATGAAGCAGGAATTTGGGAGTCTTACGGATGACCTTATTGTTGTGGTCGGTCCCTCGATCGGTCCGGAATGCTATGAGGTGGGACAGGAAGTCGCATCTGCATTTAAGGAAGCTTTCGGTGAAAAGATATGCGAAGAAGATGGGCTGGAAAATCCCATCCTTAAAAAATGCCCGGATAAAGAAGGTAAATACTACGCAAATCTATGGGCAGCCAACCGGCTGGCGCTTTTGCAGGCGGGGGTTTTAGAGGAGCACATCACGATATCCGGCATTTGTACCATGTGCAATAAGGATCTGTTTTTTTCCCACCGCGCAACCGGCGGGAAGCGGGGAAGCATGGCGGGAATAATTATGCTCAGGTAATTTTGGGTGGCAATACTTATAGAAACGAGGTTTCCCAATGGAACAATATGCGGTTGAAACTGTTGAAATGGAAAAAATTGTAAACAAAGATATCATCCTCAATGTGCCAGGTTCCAAAAGTATCACAAACCGCGCGCTTTTACTCGCCGTGATAGCGGGGGGAAAGAGCACCCTGACGAATGTTCTTTTCTCCGATGATTCGCGCCATTTTATGGAATGTGTGAAGGCGCTGGGCTTTGAGGTTGATGTGGATGAAGAAAGGCGCGAAGTTCAGATTGCGGGGAATGCATTGGGGACATTAAAGCGCGGGGGAAGGATTTATGTTGGGAGCGCCGGGACGGCAGCGAGATTTCTCACGGCGTTTCTTGGATTTGCGGGAGGGGAGTATTATCTTGATGCGTCGCAGCAGATGAAAAAGCGGCCGATGGCACCGCTAATCGAGAGCCTTAGGGGGCTTGGCGTGGAAATAAACTGCACTGAGAAAGAGGGATATTTCCCGTTTACAGTTAAGTCTTTCGGTGTTACAAAGAGGGAAGTCACTGTAGATATTGATGGCAGCAGCCAGTTTTTAAGTGCCCTTTTAATTTCCTGCTGCCTTGTCGGAGAAGATTTTACCGTCCATGTAAAGGGGAGCCACGGGATGGCTTACATTGATATAACAACAAGGATGATGGAGGAATTCGGGGTGCGAGTGGTCCGCAGGGAATGCGGGGGAAAACTTTCCTATTTCGTTCCCGGAGGACAGATTTATCTCGGGAGGGAGTATGCGGTTGAGCCGGATATTTCCGCAGCCTGCTATTTCTATGCAATGGCGATGCTTCTTGGTATCCGGGTGATTGTAAGAGGGGTAAGGCGGGATACATTGCAGGGGGATATCCGCTTCCTTGACCTGTTAAATAAGATGGGCGGGACGTTAGAGGAAACAGGGCAGGGCATTGCGTTTGCAGGACCTGGCGGCGGAAAATTCCGCGGGATTAAAGCGGATATGGGAGCTTTTTCCGACCAGGCACTTACACTTGCAGCGCTCGCTCCCTTTGCTGCCACGCCGACCACAATCACGGGCATCGGGCATATCCGCCTGCAGGAATGTGACCGGATCGCCGCAATCTGCAAAGAATTGACGAAACTCGGTGTTTGTGTAGAAGAACTTGCGGATGGGGTGTGCATTTACCCGGCAGAAAAAATCCATGGCGGTATCATTGACACTTATGATGACCACCGTGTGGCGATGGCATTTTCCTTAATTGGTCTTCGCGTTCCGGGCATTGTGATTGACAATCCACTCTGCTGCAAAAAAACCTTTGAGAATTATTTTGACCTTTTCGGTTCGGTTTGCCGGGAATTGAATAATTGAATTTTTCCGCAAACTATGGAAAGAATAAATAATCATCAGAAAATGGACGGGAAACGGAGGGAGATGGATGGCAGAAGAACAAAACCGCCATATTATCAGGGCGGTCGCGCCGGGCAGTATTGCGGAGCAGCTTTCACTTGCGCCGGGGGACGAGCTTGTGCGCATCAACGGAAAAAAGATAAATGATGTGTTTGATTATCATTACCTGACGAACGAGGAGTATCTGACTCTGATTGTACGCAAGTCTTCGGGCGAGGAGTGGGAACTTGAGATTGAAAAAGAATATGAGGATGACTTGGGGATCAGTTTTATGGAAGGGCTGATGGATAAATACCGCTCCTGCCGCAACAAATGTATTTTCTGCTTTATTGACCAGATGCCTCCCGGTATGCGGGAAACCCTGTATTTTAAGGATGACGATGCAAGATTGTCGTTTTTGCAGGGTAATTATATTACGTTGACCAATATGGGGGAGGAGGATGTTAAACGCATTTGTTTTTATAAACTTTCCCCGATCAATATCTCGGTACACACGATGAACCCGGAATTGCGCTGTAAAATGCTGAACAACCGCTTTGCGGGGGAAGCGCTTGAAAAGATAAAAAAATTTTTTAATGCGGGCATCACAATGAACGCGCAGATCGTCCTTTGCAAGGGGATTAATGACGGAAGGGAACTGGACTACAGTATAGGGGAACTGGAGAAATTCCTGCCTTTGATGGAAAGCGTTTCCATAGTCCCGGCAGGAAAGACAAAGTACCGGGATGGGCTGTTCCCTCTTTCCGATTTTTCAAAGGAGGATGCAGAGGCAGTACTTTTACAGATTTTTGACTGGCAGGAAAAACTCCTTGCAAGGCATGGGACGCGCTTTGTACATGCGAGTGACGAGTGGTTTTTTATGGCGGGGCACCCGGTTCCGCCCGCAAAATACTATGAAGGTTTCGGGCAGCTTGAAAATGGGGTCGGCATGGTGCGGCTTCTGATGGACGAAACAGAGGAAGCACTCGCTTCACTCAGGGGGGATAACCGGGAAATGGAACTGTCCATGGCAACCGGCGTGCTGGCAGCACCGGTTCTTGAAGGGATTCTTGCTGATATAAGGAAAAAATTTCCAAATATAACCGTGCATTTATACCCTGTCATAAACCATTTTTTCGGCGAGGAGATAACGGTGGCGGGGCTTGTAACCGGGCAGGATATAATCGGGCAGTTAAAAGGAAAGCCGCTCGGCGACTTTTTATGCCTGCCTTCCGTTATGGTCAGACCGCAGGAGCGCGATTTTTTGGATGATTATACCATAAAAGATGTGGAAACCACTTTACAAACCAGGGTGCGTATTGTAAAATCGGATGGGGTGTCCCTGGTGCGCGCTGTTACCCAGCCGTTTGTGGAGGAGGAGGGGGAAAACCTGTGATTTGCATAGGGATAAATACAGAAAGGTATGGTTTTAGCATATGAGCAGACCGGTAGTGGCGATCGTTGGTCGCCCAAATGTGGGAAAATCAACATTGTTTAACGCGCTTGCGGGCGAGCGCATCTCGATTGTAAAGGATACGCCCGGCGTGACGAGGGACCGCATATACGCGGAAGTTACCTGGCTTGACAAGCAGTTTACCATGATCGATACCGGTGGGATTGAGCCGGAGAGCAAGGATATGATGTTAACCTATATGCGCGAGCAGGCACAGATAGCCATCGACACGGCGGATGTCATCGTCTTTGTGACGGACGTGAGGCAGGGGCTTGTGGACGCGGACGGCAAAGTGGCGGATATCCTGCGCCGTTCCGGCAAGCCCGTGGTTTTGGCAGTCAACAAAGTGGACAGCTTCGAGAAATTTATGGCGGATGTCTATGAGTTTTACAATCTCGGCATCGGGGAGCCATTCCCTGTATCCGCGGCATCCATGCTTGGCTTTGGCGATCTCCTTGACGAGGTGGTCGGGCATTTTAAGGGGGGCGAAACAGAGGAGGAGGAAGATGCGCGGCCAAAGATTGCCATTGTCGGCAAGCCGAATGTCGGAAAATCCTCCATTGTCAACAAGCTTTTGGGAGAAAACCGCGTGATTGTATCGGATATCGCGGGCACGACAAGGGATGCCGTTGACACGCCGGTTGTCTTTAATGGGAAGGAATATGTCCTGATTGACACGGCGGGGTTAAGGCGCAGGAGCAAGATTAAGGAGGAGCTGGAGCGGTTCAGCATTATCCGCACCGTGACCGCCGTGGAGCGCGCGGACGTGGTGGTGGTGGTGATTGATGCGGGCGAGGGCGTGACGGAGCAGGATGCGAAGATTGCGGGCATTGCGCACGACAGGGGAAAGGGCATTGTGATAGCGGTCAACAAGTGGGATTCCATTGAGAAGGACGACAAGACCATCTACAAGTACACTGCAAAAATAAGGGAAATCCTTTCCTTCCTTCCATATGCGCAGATTTTGTTCCTCTCAGCCAAGACCGGGCAGCGCATTACCAAGTTGTTTGAGGTGGTTGAGGTGGTGATACAGAATCAGAACCTGCGGATTGCAACCGGTGTCCTAAACGAGATTATGACGGAGGCGACCGCATTGCAGCAGCCGCCGTCGGATAAGGGAAAGAGGCTGAAACTCTACTATATCACGCAGGTTTCGGTCAAACCGCCGACATTTGTTATTTTTGTCAATGACAAGGAACTGATGCATTATTCCTACACCAGATATATCGAGAATAAAATCCGGGAAGCTTTTGGGTTTTCAGGCACTTCGCTGAAATTTATTATCCGCGAGCGAAAGGAAGGGTGAGGGACTTATGATTTTGCGGATTATTTTGTGCCTGCTTTGCGGGTACGGTTTTGGCTGTATTTCAACAGGTTATATTGTAGGGAAAATGAACCATGTTGATATCAGGAATTACGGGAGCGGCAATATAGGAACCACCAATACCCTGCGCACGCTGGGCAAAAAAGCTGGTGCCATCACCTATATAGGCGATGTGGCAAAGGCGATGGTTCCAATGTTGTTAGCACGCCTTGTAATCTTTAAAGGCGAGCCGTATGCGGATCTTTTAGGGCTGTATGTGGGGCTTGGCGTGGCTGTCGGGCATAATTTTCCGTTCTGGCTGCATTTTAAGGGCGGAAAAGGGATTGCGGTGACTTCCGGTGTGATGGCGGCGCACGACCCACTTGCCATCCCGCTCTATATTGTTGCCTTTGTGGCGAGTGTGGCGATAACAAAATATGTTTCGGTCGGCTCCCTGGTAATTGTGACAATTTTCCCGATCTGGATTGCGGTGATGGATCACGGCGAACCGTATTTCCTACATACGCTGATTGTGAGTCTTGTGTTTATGGGATTAGCGTATTTGCGCCACAGGCAGAATCTTATCCGCATCAAGAACGGGACGGAAAACCGGATTGGGCAGAAGGTTTCGGTGGTAAAGGGGAACGATGGAAAAAATCAGGATGCTTAGCGCAGGATTTTTATGCGCAGCAGGAAAAGGGGTGCAGATATGTATAATGTAACAGTTCTTGGGGCAGGTACCTGGGGAACCGCCCTGGCAATTTTGCTGAGCAACAATGGCCATAAGGTAACACTCTGGTCAAAACTTGAAAGGGAAGTGGCGGCGCTTACCGCCTGCCGTGACAATATCCCAAATCTTCCGGGGGCAAAACTTCCTGAGGGGGTGGTTGTAACCGGCGATTTTAAGGAGGCGCTCTCGGATGCAGATCTAATTGTTTCCACTGTTGCATCCCCGTTTGTCCGGGAAACGGCTGCGGCAGCAAAGCCTTATATTACCGCGGGCAAAGTGATTGTCAATGCTGCCAAGGGCATTGAGGAGAGGACGATGAAGACCCTGACCGAGGTGATATCGGAGGAGCTGCCCGGTGCGGATGTGGCTGTCCTTTCAGGACCTAGCCACGCGGAGGAAGTGTCGAGGGGAATCCCGACCACCTGCGTGGTGGGCGCAAAGACAAAGAAAACAGCCACGTTTATCCAGGATATTTTTATGACCGAGTTTTTCCGTGTCTATACAAATCCGGATATTACGGGAATTGAGCTTGGTGGTTCGATCAAAAATGTGATCGCACTAGCTGCTGGTGTGGTGGACGGGCTTTCCTTTGGCGACAACACAAAGGCAGCACTGATGACGCGCGGGATTGCGGAGATTATGCGCCTCGGGGTTGCGATGGGGTGCCGGGCAGAAACTTTTGCCGGGCTTTCCGGTATCGGAGACCTGATTGTTACCTGTACCAGCAAGCACAGCCGCAACCGGAATGCGGGCTACTTAATCGGGAAGGGTCTTACCATGGAGGAAGCGATGAAGGAAGTTAACCAGGTAGTGGAGGGGGTGTACTGCGCAAAGGCGGCACTTGCGCTCTCCAAAAAGTACAATGCCCAGATGCCGATTGTGGAGCAGGTAAATCTTGTGCTTTTTGAACACAAAGACCCGCGCACCGCGGTTTCCGATCTTTTGCTGCGCGACCGCACAATAGAAAACAGTTCACTGGAATGGTAAAAAAAGGAGGGTTATTATGAAAGATAAGAAGAGATTTCTGACAACATTTGCCGGTATTTGCCTGGCTGTTTCTTTGACAACATCATTTGCGGGCTGCGGCAGCAAAGACGATGGGGAAGTGGCTGGTTCACCTTCCCAAAACCAGGGGGATGAGGAAAAAGATTCTTCTTCGACGGAAGGTAAACTTATTTCCTCTAACAACAAGAAATATTCAACGCTGCAGGAGTATCTCGATGCCCAGAAGGCACAGATTGATACGATGTTAAAACAGTACGAGGATTCCGGGATGACCATGGAGATAAAGGTCGATGGTGAAACCTTGGTCTACCGCTATATCTATGACGAACAGGTTGATGTGACGCAGGGAATGCTCGACTATTTTGATTCAAGTATCGACGGGTTCCGCCAACAGTTTGATACGGTTATCGATGAGATTAGCAGGCAGGTTGACGTGAAAGAACCTGCGGTACAGCTCTTGTATGAGAATCCGGATGGTTCCTTAATCTATTCCTGTGTGCTGACAAAGGATGATGAAACGCCGACCTACGGTGAAATCTCAGAGGGTTCCATCCTAAATAACGGCGAGAAATTTGCCGATGTGGCAGAATATGTTGCCGCGCAGAAAGACCAGATTGATGCGCTGTTAAAGCAGATGGAAGGTTCCGGTATGACAATGCAGATTTACGGCGAGGAAAATACGCTGGTCTATCGCTATATCTATGAGGAGGCAGTGGAGGTATCGGATGAGAACGCTGCCCTGCTTGAATCCTCGCTTGAAGCTTCCCGCGCGCAGTTTGAGATGATTATCGATGAGATGGAAACTCTGGTTGACGCGTCGGATCTCGCGGTAAAAGTTGTGTATGAGAATCCGGACGGCACCGTTATTTATTCCACTACATTCACTAAATAACAGTCGAACAATAAAGAAAAATCAGGGGAAAACAGGAAGGAAAACTGTTTTCCCTAATTTGCACAAAAATTCAGGCTAAAAGGCTGGTAAACTGTGAAATTTTCCGGTTGTATTTTGATATTATATGTGCTATAATCCCATCTTAGAACTGGAGATTAATGTAATATCCGGTAATATGCCGGATGGAGCAGTTCCAAGTACAATATCAGATATCAGGTAATTTTTACATGTCATATTTTTTCGGTTCCTGCACCCTGCCTCCCTTTTATTTTGGAGAGTTAAGTGAGGAGAGTTGGTTATGAAAAGTATGAAAAAAATTGCAACTGTTTTGGCAAGTTTATGTTTGGCATTTGTAATGGTTGTTACGCTTACTGCGTGCGGAGGCGGCAAGGAGTTTGATTCCATCCAGGAGTACATTGACGCGCAGAAAGAGCAGATTGATGAGGCGATCAAGGCTAATGAAGGTTCCGGCATGACGATGGAAGTCAAGGCGGACGGTGACACCCTGATCTATCGTTATGTTTATGAAACAGAGATGCCGGTTGGCGAGGAGACAACAAGTTATTTCGACAACAATATCGATAATTTCAAGGCTCAGTTTGAAGCGGTAATCAACGAGATGAAAGAGCTGATCGATGTTAAGGATCCTAAGGTTAAGCTGGTGTACGAGAATCCGGACGGCACTGTTATTTATGAGCATACTATTGAGTAGTATCATTACAGAATTAGGGGGGAGGAACTTCTCCCCTACATAGTAGCAGGACATGGGCGGGCAGGGCAGTAGCAGGATTGTGGAAAAAATGTAAAAATTACTTGACATCTGATATTTTTTGGTATAAAATACTGGGGTATGCCGCACAGCGGGGTGATAAGGACGTGTAGACGGACACCGAAGCTGGCGAGTAATGATAACAGGAGGTGCGCCATATGTACGCAATTATTGCAACAGGTGGTAAGCAGTACAAAGTAGCCGAGGGCGATATCATTAGGGTCGAGAAGCTTGGCGTGGAGAAGGATGCAAGCGTGAGCTTTGACCAGGTACTTGCGGTGAACAACGGTGAGCTTAAGGTCGGGAACCCGACTATTGCCGGTGCGAGTGTTACCGCGACGGTACTAGAAGAGGGCAAGAACAGGAAGGTCATTGTCTACAAGTATAAGAGGAAGACCGGCTACCACAAGAAGAACGGTCACAGGCAGGCTTATACGAAAGTTAAGATTGACAAGATCAATGCCTGACATGATATGGTAAAGATATCCGTATATCAGGATGGAGGCGGCCGCATCAGCGGGTTTCGCTGTGCCGGGCACGCGGGCTATGCCAACAGCGGACAGGACATTGTCTGTGCGGCGGTTTCCGCGCTGACGGTAACGGCTGTCAATTCGGTCGAATCCCTGACGCAGGATAAGTTTTCCTACGAGGGGGACGAGGAAAAAGGGCTTATGGATTTTAAGGTTACTGCGCCGGTTTCCGACAGGGCAGCCCTTATTTTAAAATCCATGTTCTTGGGGCTTATGATGATCGAGGAGAGCTACGGGCCAAAGTTTATCCAGGTTGATAAAGGAATAGCAGATTTGATTCGCAAGGAGGTGTAGGTCATGTTAAAGATGAACCTTCAGTTTTTCGCCCATAAAAAGGGTGTTGGTTCCACGAAAAACGGCAGGGATTCCGAGTCGAAAAGACTTGGCGCAAAAAGGGCGGACGGGCAGTTCGTTTTAGCCGGAAATATCCTTTACAGGCAGCGCGGCACTAAGATTCATCCGGGTGTCAATGTAGGGCGCGGCGGTGATGATACCCTGTATGCACTTGTTGACGGCGTGTTGAAGTTCGAGCGTAAGGGCAGGGACAAGAAGCAGGCAAGTGTTTACCCGGTGGAATCTGCCAGGTAAAAAAGGCATGTAATGTGTGGAAAACCTCGAGTTGTTTAATCTCGGGGTTTTTCTTTTCCGCAGTGGTAATTATGCGGGTCAGAAAGGAGAAATATGTTTGCGGACAGGGCGAATATTTATATCCGCTCCGGCAAGGGCGGCGACGGGCATGTAAGCTTCAGACGGGAGCTATTTGTAGCGGCGGGCGGACCGAACGGCGGCGACGGCGGCAAGGGCGGGGACATCATCTTTGTTGTGGATGAGGGACTTAATACCCTGTCCGAATTCCGCTATAACAGGAAGTACTGCGCAGAGGACGGCGGGGCAGGGGGCAAAAACAACTGTACCGGGAAGGATGGGGCGGATCTCATCCTGAAAGTACCGGAGGGAACCGTGATTAAGGAGGCAGCAAGCGGCAAGGTCATTGCCGATATGTCCCACGAAAACCGGCGGGAGGTAATTCTGCGCGGCGGGCGGGGCGGCAAGGGGAACCAGCACTATGCAACTGCCACAATGCAGGTGCCGAAATACGCGCAGCCAGGGCAGGACGCGAAGGAACTGAATGTTTTGCTGGAGTTAAAGGTTATCGCGGATGTCGGGCTGGTCGGTTTCCCGAATGTCGGTAAATCAACCTTTCTGTCCCGTGTGACCAACGCAAAGCCAAAGATAGCAAATTATCATTTCACAACATTAAACCCAAATCTTGGCGTTGTGGACTTGCCGGATGCGGACGGTTTTGTGATAGCGGATATTCCGGGGCTGATCGAGGGCGCATCACAGGGAGTTGGACTGGGACACGAGTTTTTGCGGCATATTGAGCGCACGCGGGTTATTATCCATCTGGTGGATGCCGCCTCGACCGAGGGGCGTGACCCGGTGGAAGATATCCGCACCATCAATGCGGAACTTGCCTCCTACAGTGCGTCGCTACTCGACAAGCCGCAGATTATCGCAGCAAATAAGATGGACGTATTGTATGGAGAGGAAGCGGACACGGTGAGAGAGAAGCTGTGCCAGGTCTTTGAACCGGAGGGAATCAGGGTTTTTGCCATCTCGGCGGTCAGCGGGCAGGGGGTTAAGGAACTGCTCTATTATGTGGCGGAACTTCTAAAAACAGTCGAAACAAAGCCGCAGGTGTTTGAGCGCGAGTATTTTGAAGATCCCTCCATCGATATTACCCTCCCTTATACTGTTGAGTATAATGCCCAGGATGGGGTCTATGTTGTGGAAGGACCGCGCGTGGAAAAGATGTTAGGCTACACCAATATTGATTCCGAGAAAGGATTTGAGTTTTTCCAGAAGTTCCTGAAGGATAACGGTATTTTGGACGAGCTTGTCGAACTTGGGATCAGGGATGGCGATACGGTGCGCATGTACGGTCTTGAGTTTGATTATTACAAATAGCATGGAGGCAGATATGACAAGCAAACAGCGCTCCTATTTAAAGGGGCTTGCAATGAACCTGGATGCGATCTTCCAGATTGGGAAGGCGGGGCTTACACCCGAATTTACGCAGGGTACGGAGGAGGCTCTTTCCGCCCGCGAACTGATAAAAATAACGGTTTTAAAAAACTGTATGGATGAGCCGAAAGAAATTGCGGCAACCCTGGCAGAGCGTGTACACGCGCAGGTTGTGCAGGTGATCGGGAGAAAGATCGTACTCTACCGCGAATCGAAAGAGAACAAAAAGATTAATCTGCCGGTCTGAGCGGATATAGGGCAGAAAAAACAGCGGCAAAAGACGGGGGATAAAAATGGAAAAAATTGGAATAATGGGCGGTACATTTAATCCCATCCATACGGCACATTTAATCCTGGCAGAGTCCGCGAGGGAGCAGGCGGGGCTTTCAAAGGTGATGTTCTTGCCGTCTAAGCGCACGCAGGAAAAAGCGGGTGCTTATATCCTGCCGGATTGGGAGCGCTGTGTGCTGGTAGGTCTTGCCATAGCGGGAAACCCATATTTTTATTTGTCAAAAATGGAGATGGAGCGCGGGGGGATGACCTACACGGCTGATACGGTAAGCGCCTTAAAACAGGAGAATCCGGAGACGGAATATTATTTTATTATCGGCGGGGATTCCCTGCTCTCGTTTGAAAACTGGAGCAGACCTGAGGTGATCCTTGCAAACGTGCACCTGTTGGCAACTTCCCGCGGGGGGTGTGAAGCCCGCAGGATATCGGAGGCCGCAAAAAGGCTTAGGGAGCGGTATGGCGCGGACGTAATACTGTTTGATACGCCCGCTATGGGGATATCTTCAACGGATATCCGCGCAAGATGTAAAAAGGGGAGTTCCCTCCGCTACCTTGTGCCGGCGGCAGTGGAAGAGTATTTAACGAAACATGGCTGTTACAGGGAACTATTGATAGGGGATTAGGCGAAATGGATAATAAGATTGACGGGATTATGAAGGCGATGGAGCGAGCACTTCCGCGCAAGCGCTATGTCCATACGCTGGGCGTTGCGTACCTTGCCGCAAGCATTTCGATGGCATACGGCAAGAATTATGAGAAGGCGATGCTTGCGGGGCTGCTGCACGACTGTGCAAAATGCCTGCCGGAGAAGGAGATTTTAAAGCAGTGCCTTAATAATGGCATTGTTGTCAGCATGGCGGAGAAAAAGCAGCCCTTTTTGCTCCATGGCAGGCTTGGCGCATGGTATGCGGAGCATAAGTACGGGGTGAAGGATGAAAAGATTTTGAATGCGATCCGTTTCCACACAACCGGAAGACCCGATATGTCCTTTATGGAAAAAAATATTTATCTGTCGGATTATATAGAGATCGGGAGGGGGCAGCCGACGAAACCTGCCCTCGATGAAATCAGGAAAACCGCGTTTGAAGATATTGATCTTGCGGTATACTATGCGGCGAGGAACACACTGTATTACCTTTCAGAAAAGGAGAAAAGTAACCCGGAGGCAAAAATGGATGGGACGGCTGTACTAACTTATGAGTATTACCGGGAATTGTGTGGGATAAAAGAGGAACAGGATGTTTGTTTTTAAGGAAAGAAGGTTTGATTATGGCGGATGAACCAAAACGGATGGCGGGGCTTGCGTACCGGGCACTCGAGGAAAAGAAGGCGGAAGATATCCGTGTTATCGGGATCGGGAATGTATCGGTACTGGCCGATTATTTTGTGATTGCAAACGGGAACAGCCCGCTCCAGGTGGAAGCGATGGTTGATTCTGTTCAGGAGGAGCTGGCAAAAGAAGGATTTGAACCAAAGCGCGTGGAGGGTGTCCACTCGTCCGGGTGGGTTCTTATGGATTACGGCGATATTGTTGTCCATATATTCTCAAAGGAGGATCGTCTGTTCTATGATCTGGAGCGCATCTGGCGGGACGGTGTCTTTGTGGATGTAAAGGAACTCAAAGAGCAGTAGAGGGGGACGGCGGCATGGTTTACAAGATTTTGATTGTTGAGGATGATATGGGAATCGCGCAGGCAATTGTACAGCGCGCTGCAACATGGGGATTTGAGGCGCGCTGTGTGCAGGATTTCCTGAAAGTTTCGGAGGAGTTTTCAGAATTTTCCCCGCATCTTGTGCTGCTTGATATTATGCTGCCGTTTTATAATGGTTATCACTGGTGCGGGGAGCTTCGAAAACTTTCGAATGTACCGATTATCTTCCTGTCCTCCGCATCGGACAATATGAATATTGTTATGGCGATGAATATGGGGGCGGACGATTTTATCGCGAAGCCGTTCGATATGGAAGTCCTGATTTTAAAAATACAAGCACTTCTGCGCCGCAGCTATGATTTTTCTGTAAATGCCCCGTTTTTGGAACACCGCGGGGCGGTGCTTAACACGGCGGATCAGACGCTTTATGTGGGGGAGCAGAAGGTTAAGCTGACCAAAAATGAGTACCGTATCCTCTTTGTTTTGTTAAAAGATAAAGGAAAGGTGGTCAGCCGGGAAAAGCTGATGGAGGAACTCTGGGAATCGGAAAGTTTTGTGGATGAGAACACATTGACCGTCAATATCAACCGCCTGAGAAAGAAACTGGCATCAGCGGGGCTTGATGAATTTATTGCCACGAAATTCGGGGTTGGCTACTGTATTTCATAGAATGGTCTTTTAATGCGGGCTTTTAGCGGTGCAAAGGGGAGTGTCATGGTATTTTATAAGCAGTATATCCGGCAGCACAAGAAACAGATCTTTGTATTTTTTGCATTCTGCACCATCTTTTTTATTGTGTTTGCGCTTTATCACCTGCCTCTTGGCGCGGTTCTCTACCCCATGGTTTTATGTTCAGTTTTGGGTGTGGGGCTGCTTTCATATGATTATAAGAAGGCAAAGAAAAAGCACGAGCGCTTACAGGAACTCTCAAGGCGGGGGGCGGAACTGATGGAGGGCTTTTATCCCGCTTCGGACTGGCTCGAGGATGATTACCATGAGATCGTAAAAGCGCTGCGCAGTGAACTTAGGGCGGCAAAAGATGCAATGAATCTGCGCTATGCGGAGATGATGGATTACTACACAGTGTGGGTGCATCAGGTCAAAACACCGATTGCGGCGCTGCGTCTCTACCTTGAGGGTGAGGATTCCGAGAATGCTAGGCGGATGCGCGAGGAAGTTTTCAGGATTGAGCAGTATGTCAGTATGGTATTGGTATTTTTGCGTCTGGATTTTGAATCGACGGACTATGTTTTTGCGGAATTTAACCTCGACGATCTGGTGAGGGGGGCAGTTAAGAAATTTGCCGGACAGTTTATACTAAGGAAGCTGGCACTTGTTTATGAGCCGCTTAACTTAAAGGTTATTACTGACGAGAAATGGTTTTCTTTTTGCCTGGAACAGCTCCTTTCAAACGCCTTAAAATATACAAAGAGCGGGAGTGTGTCCATTACCTTGGAAGAGGGGGATGTACTCTGTATCAGTGATACGGGCATCGGGATAGCGGCGCAGGATTTGCCGCGCGTGTTCGAGAAGGGCTATACGGGCTACCACGGGCGCGAAGATAAGAGGGCGAGTGGGATCGGGCTGTACCTTTGCAAAAGGATCTGTAAAAATCTGGGTCATTCCATCTGCCTTACTTCCGTCCCCGGGAAAGGGACAACCGTAAAGATAGGACTGGCGCAGAAAAAAATCAGGGTGGAATAAAATACGACTTCTTACAATTATGTAAGGATTAAAGGGAAAATGTAAGCCAAATCGATGGCGGACATTTTCTTTTTTTGATAGAATCTATGTCGTAGAAAACAAACAACAGTTGGGAGGTCACTTTATATGAGTATTTTGCAGGTGCAAAATGTTAAAAAGGTTTATACGACGAGATTTGGAGGAAATAAGGTGGAGGCGTTAAAAAACGTATCCTTCACAGTGGAAGAAGGAGAGTATGTGGCGGTTATGGGAGAATCCGGCTCTGGAAAAACAACGCTTCTCAATATTCTGGCAGCGCTTGATAAGCCGACGGCGGGCAGGGTGCTGCTTGACGGGCAGGATCTCGGGGCGATAAGGGAATCCGCGGTGGCGGCATTCCGCAGGGATAACCTCGGCTTTGTATTTCAGGATTTCAACCTGCTCGATACCTTTTCGCTCGAGGATAATATCTACCTTCCGCTCGTCCTGATGGGAAAGCACTACGACGAAATGCACAACCGTCTGATGCCGATTGCCGACCGGTTAAGGATTTCAGAGCTGCTTAAAAAATATCCCTACGAGGTATCCGGCGGGCAGAAGCAGCGCGCTGCGGTTGCGAGGACTTTGATTACAAGGCCGAAACTGGTGCTTGCCGACGAGCCGACCGGGGCGCTCGATTCAAAATCAACCGATGAGCTGCTTGATATTTTTGAGGATGTCAACCGCATGGGACAGACCATCGTGATGGTGACACATTCCGTCAAGGCAGCAAGCCGCGCAGGGCGTGTTATGTTTATCCGCGACGGTGAAGTGTTCCACCAGATTTACCGCGGGAACAGCACGAACGAGGAACTTTACCAGAAAATTTCAGATACACTTACGCTGCTTGCAAACCGCAAGACAGTAGCACCAGTCGGTTGAGGGAGGGGGATTTTCCATGAGGCATACATTATATCCAAAACTGGCATGGACTGGCATCCGCAAAAATAGCCGCCTGTACCTGCCCTATATCTTAACCTGCATCGGCATGGTAATTATGTTTTATATTGTTTCCTTTCTTTCGACAAACGACTATATCAGAAGCCAGAAGGGCGGGGATGAGATGCAGATGGTACTGGGGCTTGGCTGCGGCGTGATCGGCTTTTTTTCAGCCCTATTTTTGTTCTATACAAATTCCTTCCTGATGCGCAGAAGGAAAAAGGAATTCGGACTTTACAATATCCTTGGCATGGGCAAGTGGAATATTGCGCGCGTGCTTTTGTGGGAAACCATAATGATTGCGGGCATATCACTTCTCGCGGGGGTGGCACTCGGCATATTGCTGTCAAAAATTGCAGAACTCTGTATGATTAATATTTTAAATGCGGAGGCATTACTTTTTGTAAGTATTGATATGGAAAGTATATTTAATACCGTTGTGCTGTTTGGGGTGATTTTTTTGCTGATTCTTGCCAATGCCTTAAGGCAGCTTCATTTTGCAAACCCGATAGAGCTTTTGCACAGCGAGAATACCGGGGAGCGCCCGCCAAAGGCAAACTGGCTGTTTGCGGTGGTCGGTGTGGCGCTGCTTGGCGGGGCTTACTATCTCGCGGTAACGCTGGAAAACCCAATCGAGGTCATGATGCTGTTCTTTGTTGCAGTGATTATGGTGATTGCCGCTACCTACCTGCTTTTTATGGCGGGTTCGGTCGCAATCTGCAAAGTGTTGCAGCGGAATAAAAAATATTATTACCGCACGAACCATTTTGTTTCTGTTTCCTCCATGGTCTACCGCATGAAGCGCAACGGCGCGGGGCTTGCCTCCATCTGTATCCTGTGCACGATGGTGCTTGTTATGGTGTCCTCGACCGTCTGCCTGTATGTCGGCAAGGAGGAGGGCATGCGCACACGATACCCGAGGGATATCAATTTCTATGCGCGGGCGGATCAGTTTTCCGCTTTTTCCTCGACTAAGGCGGAGGGGCTTCGGGAAATTTTTTCACAGGTGCTAAAGGAGCGCGGGCAGACCATGAATAATTTCATGGATTACCGCCGCGGGGAGACTTCCGCGGTCGAGAAGGACGGCATATTTTGGACGGAGGATCCGGGTGTGTATGGCTCAGACATCGGGAAGATATGGCAGGTCTATCTGGTGCCGCTCGAGGATTATAACAGTATAATGGGGGAGAATGAGGAACTTTCGGGGAGGGAAGTGCTTCTATATACAACAAAAAGAAATTATGAAAAGGAAAAAATTTCCATTTCAAACCATGAGCCATTTACCGTAAAAAAGACCGTTGAGTTTGTGGAAGACGGGGAGGCAGTGATGACTATAATTCCATCCATATTCCTGTTTGTTGCGGATTTTGACGCGGTGGCGAAGGAATTTTCGGGACTTGTCAATTATGCCGGGGATCGTGCGTTTTCGCTGAAATGGGTTTATGCTTTTGACCTGAGCCTTGAAGATGAGGAGCAGGTGGAGATTATGGATGAAATCTGGGCGCGGGTGAAGCAGTATAATGAAAACGATGTGGAGGCGAGCGTTTTTAACTCCATGCAGATCGAGGGTGCCGCGAAGGAGAGGTCAAGCTTTTATGCCTTGTATGGCGGGCTGTTCTTCCTGGGAATCCTGCTTGGCATTGTCTTTGTGTTTGCGGCGGTGCTGATTATGTACTACAAGCAGGTTTCGGAAGGATATGAGGATCAGTCCAGGTTTGAGATTATGCAGAAGGTCGGCATGACAAAGCATGAAATTAAGAGAAGTGTGAATTCCCAGGTAATCACCGTATTTTTCCTACCGCTTCTTGCCGCGGGGATGCATCTTGCATTTGCGTTCCCGATGATAAAAAAGTGTTTGATCCTGTTCGGGCTGTTAAACGGGAAACTGCTTGCAGTGGTGACACTTATTTGTTTTTGTATCTTTGCATTGCTGTATGTCGCTGCATACCGGATCACATCGCATTCGTATTATGCGATTGTGAGCGGGATGGAAGGGGACAATAAATACTCTTGAAATCATCCGAAATGTAAGTTAAAATAAGATTTGGGAAAAAAGCGGCAGGTTTTTTTGGTATCCCTGCCGCTTTTTTTAACCTGCAAAATATGATATTAGCATAGGGATATTTATCAGGAAAGAGGGGATGACAATGCAGATTCGTCTTGCCAGACAATCCGATCTGGAGGATATCAATCAATTATTATATCAGGTACATAAAGTGCATTCCGATGGAAGACCGGATATTTTTCGGCCGGGGAATAAGAAATACACCGATGAGGAGTTAGCGGGGATCATTGACGATAAGAAACGACCGATTTTTGTGGGAGAGATTGATCATCATGTGGCGGGGTATGCGTTCTGCGTGTTTGTGGAACATACCGGGGAGTCCTCCCTTACGGATATCCGCACCCTTTATATCGACGATCTCTGCGTGGACGAGAAACTGCGCGGGCAGCATATCGGACGGGAGCTTTACGAGTATGTGCTCTCCTTTGCAAAGGAAGAGGGCTGCCATAACCTGACGTTGAATGTGTGGGCGTGCAATCCCGCTGCCATGCGTTTTTATGAAAGCTGCGGTCTCAGCGTGCAGAAGATTGGGATGGAACAGATTTTGTAAGTCATCCGTCCAAAAAACTGTGAAAATACATCCCCGGATAAGTTATGACATTTCCATGGGAAAGATGATATGTTAAACTTATGAAAGAAAAGAGGTTCCAGCGGGTTACAGTCTTTTTCTCCGGCAGAGAGAAACATGTATGGGATTAACGGGGACACAAAGGGCTGTTACGAAATTACATAAAGAAAGGCGGATTATTTTGCGATGAGTAGTTTTTATGCTTTGACCTCACCGGAGGTCACGGAATTGGAAAAGAAGAACCAGGAGATTGTGCGCCGGCTTGCGGGCGAGTGCATGGTGCTGTTAAAAAATGACGGTGCGCTCCCTCTTAGTGAGCCGGGGAAGATTGCGATGTACGGCGATGGGGTGCGCCATACGGTAAAGGGCGGCACCGGTTCTGGCGACGTGAACACGAGGGAGGTCATCACGGTCGAGCAGGGGATGCTTGACGCGGGATTTACCATTACTTCAAAGGTGTGGCTTGACGCTTATGACGCGCGTTTTGAGAAGGCAAAGAAAGAATATCTGGATGATATCTCGAAAAAGGCGAATGGAAACCATTCCCATATGATTGGGCTGATGTTTGAATTCCCGTTCTTCCCGCCGGATATGCCGGAAATCACGGAAGCGGATGTGGCGGAGGCGGACACGGATACTGCGGTGTTTGTGATCACGCGCAATTCTGGCGAGGGGAAGGACCGCAAAAACCGCAAGGGGGATTATGAACTTACGGACGGCGAGGAGCGCGCAATCCGTTTTTTGGCAGAACATTACAAAAAATGTATTGTCCTGTTAAATGTCGGCGGTGTGATGGACATGTCTGTGATCGACGGGATTCCCGGTGTAAATGCGGTGCTTTTAGTCGGCCAGACCGGGAATATCGGCGGTTTTGTTGTGGCGGATGTCCTGACGGGCAAAAGCATCCCTTCGGGGAAACTGACGGATACCTGGGCGAAGAAGTATTCCGATTATCCGTCCTCCGGGGAATTCGGGCATATTGGCGGGAATTTGGATGACGAATACTATAAAGAGGGGATTTATGTCGGCTACCGTTATTTTGACAGTTTTGGCGTGGAACCGGCATACTGTTTTGGCTACGGGCTTGGCTATACGGTATTTTCAATGCAGGCACAGTCGGTTGTGGTAGAGGATGGCAAGGTGAAGGTGTGCGTGACAGTGAAAAATACCGGGAGCAAATATGCGGGCAGGGAAGTTGTGCAGGTATATGTGACGATGCTTGGCGGGATGATTGAGAAGCCGTTCCAGGAGCTTGTTGGTTTTGCGAAAACAAAGCTGCTCTCCTGCGGCGAGGAAGAAACGGTTACGGTCACCTTCCCGCTTGCGGACATGGCATCCTACGATGTGGCGGATGCGGCGTGGAAGCTTGAAGCGGGTCAGTATAAGATCAATGTCGGCAGCAGTTCGCGCAACACCAGTACCGCCGCTGTCCTAAAGCTTGGTGAGACGGTGGTGACCGCGAAGTTAAAAAATCTTTTTGCGCTGAATACGCCGATGGAGGAACTTTCTGCCGCTGCGGGCGGATGGGATTCTATGTATCATCTCCCGGTGCAGCAGGACTGTGTTCAGGTCGGGGTGCAGGAAACGCAGATAATTGAGCTGGATGCTTCGCAGATTGCAGGAAAGACTGCCGTCTATGACCAGGAGCGCCCGGTTTATACGGATACCCGCGCCACAGAGAAGCTCACGCTTTTCGATGTGAGAGAAGGAAAGGCAGAGCTTTGTGAGCTTGTCGCGCAGCTTAGCGTGCAGGAGATGGCAGAACTTTGTGTCGGCCGTTTCGGCGACATCCACACGCATTCCGGCATGATCGGCTCGGCTTCCGCGGCAGTGCCGGGCGCGGCGGCGGATACGGTATCGACGCTGATTAAGGAGCGCGGTATCCCGAATATGATCCTTGCGGACGGACCTGCCGGGCTGCGGCTCTACCCGCATTTTAAGGCGACCCCGGACGGAAAGCTCCTGCGCGGCGGCGAGGTGTTTGGCATGGATCAGGCACCGTTCCCGGAGGATACGCCGTCTGATGCGGTGGATTATTACCAGTACTGTACGGCGATCCCGATTGCAAATACCCTGGCACAGTCCTTTGATATGGAATTATTCCGGCAGATGGGGCGCGCCGTCGGGGAGGAAATGAAGCAGTTCCATGTGCATTTCTGGCTTGCGCCGGGCATGAATATCCACAGGAATCCACTTTGTGGGAGAAACTTTGAGTATTATTCCGAAGACCCGCTGCTCTCCGGGAAATGCGCGGCGGCGATGACGCAAGGTGTGCAGTCCTTTGCGGGTCAGGGCACGACGATCAAGCACTACGCGGGCAACAATCTGGAGGATAACCGCCAGTTTAACAATTCGCATATCAGCGAGCGGGCGCTGCGCGAGATTTACTTAAAGGGTTTTGAGATCGCGGTGAAGGAATCGCAGCCTTACTCGATTATGACCTCCTATAACCTGTTAAACGGCGTGCACGCCGCGAACCATTATGAGTTGATCCAGAATGTGGCGCGCGACGAGTGGGGTTTTGGAGGCGTGGTGATGACGGATTGGTTTACCACGCAGGATACTTCGGGCGGACAGAAAAAAGCCTATCCGCATTCCAGCGCCGTTAAGTGCATCCGGGTCGGCAATGACCTGATTATGCCGGGCTGCGAGCAGAATGTGAAGGATATTGTTGCGGCGGTGGAAAAGGGCGGGGAGATTACGCTGGCGGATCTCCAGTTTTGTGTGATGAATATCTTAAAAATTGCCCTGCACATCGAAGGATAAAGAAGATGAGGTTTGACGATGGTGTTTGACAACCATGATGCCAGAATACGGTATTATGAACTTTTGTTACAGAGGGATACACTTTGTGATATCCCGGAATATGAGCTTCCAAAAGGTTACCGGTTCGTATATTATCAGGACGGTGACTTGGAGGACTGGATTGCCATCGAGCAGTCGGCAAAAGAGTTTGACAGCAGGGAGGAAGGGCATAGCGCGTGGGGGCGCTTTTACGCGGGGCGTGAAGAGGAGCTTTCTTCCCGGATGGTTTTTATCGAGGATATGGCGGGGAAGAAAGTGGCAACCGCGACCGCATTTTATGATGTCAGCGGCAGGGATACTTCTGGTGCCGGATGGCTGCACTGGGTGGCAGTGCGCAGGGAATATCAGGGGCTTGGGCTCTCAAAACCCCTGATTTCCCACATACTTTCCCTGATGGGAAAACTTGGCTATACCCGCGCGAAAATCCCGACCCAGACAAATACGTGGCTGGCATGCAAAATCTATCTTGATTTCGGCTTTCTCCCAATTCCGGAAAATGCCGTGCACAGCAGGGACGGCTGGCGTATCGTGAAGGCACTGACAAATCATCCTGCCCTTGCGGGATTTGATGCGGCGGGGCTTGAAGAAATATTGAACGCATAAAATCTTATGAATGAGTTTTAATAGGAACACTGTAATATGAAAGCTTTTCGGAGCCTGCACCCACAAAAAATTTAATCGGAGCTATCAAAAGACACCGAGAAAATCCGAAAGAGCGTTTACAGTATCTTGCGGCAGGAACAGCGGGAACACGCGCCTTACAGGACACAAGATATGGAGCGATAACAGACAGGGCGGCGGGATAATGAAAGACTGCCCCGCCACCCATGTTTTTTTGCCCTACAAACTGAAAGTTATTGATTAGTCCCACACGATTTCCAAACAATTATAGTTTTCTGGAATTGGTGGTACACACGAATAAGTATTTAATTCAGATGCCTCTATTGTAATTACTCCGTCAGAGCATAGCCATTCGCAATTTACTAATTTTTCTAATTCTGTAGGTAAAATGGTTGTGCAAACCACGATTGTATCTCCTGCAAGAGCTAATTCTTCTGCCCCATTGTTTTCTACGATTTCTGTATCATCGTGCAGAGCAACACGCACCCACGCTATGTTAGGCATTAACTCAATCTTTTGTAGCATATCCCATATTTCAGAAAGCGTCGGTCGCCCAAATTCCCATTGGTTCGGAGCAATAGAATCTTCCTCTGTATTTCCATTGAAAAATTCATCAAGCGTTAGCAATGGCAAACATTCTTCATTTTCTTCCAATAATTTTTTGAATGTATTCAACTCTATCATAGTCACAATTCTCCTCAAATCCCGATTTGTCTGTCTGTATTGGTAGAAATTATACCATAGCCAATTACGAAAAGCAATCCCCGTTCTACGCCCGTTCTTTCTGCCCGTTTCCCGCCGCGCTGAAAAGTTTTGCGTCAATAACTAAAAAAAGCACTTGACAAAACGTTTCATAGGGGACGGAAAAGGACATCAAGCCGTTTAACGACCCCAAGTTTGAAAGTTTCTAAGCCGTAAAGAGGAAAGGGTGGGAAAGGGGGATTTCTTTGTGTCAGGTGGGGGGATAATCCCCATCTGACATGCTGTGATAGCAGCATAGGGATCGCGGAACGGATTCCGAATTTCCTATGACCCGCACAAAAGCCTGAATGGCAAGAATTGCTAACCGATTGATAGAAAATATCAAGCGGTTTGTGATAGAATGAAAGGGGAGGAAGATACCGGGTGGCGGTGGAATCTTCCCTTTTATGGTTTAAAGATAAAACGGGGTGTTTACCCCGGTATTTGGAAAGGGGAATCGTATGAAGTATATTAAAGTGTATACAAAGCAGGCAGCAGGAGCAGAATATCCGAATTCATTTGCAAACAGCGTTCATTTTGCGCTCTGTGGCGAGGACGGGAAAGTCGAGGAACTGAATCAGGGCTGTGGTATCCTATATGCCTGTGCCAAAATCAGGGAGGACGATACACTTTTGGAGCGGGGTGTAAAAAATCCGGTGTTGTTTGAGAAGGATGGGCAGTACGGGATTCTGGCAGAATATGTCGATGCACAGGGAAATCCGCAGAAACCGGATACCCTGCTTTTGTGGAACACGGAGGATTTTGTTGATTTTTCAGAACAGAGGGAGGTTTCCCGCGCGGAATATTCCGCTTATTTGGAGTCTGGAAATAGGATGCTTCCTGTTACGGACGAGCAAAGCGAAAAAATCCGTGCGCGTTTTATTCCGCTTTGCAGTGTGAGCGCCGAATATCCGAAAAAGATTTCGGTAAGGAATGTAGAGGAACTCTCTGCGGTAAGTGCCAGGGTGACCTACTCGGATGGCTCCATGGATGAAAAGAGAATTTACTGGGACGAGCAGGAAATCCATGCTTTAAATTCTGGAAGTACCGGTATCCTGCACGGGGAAATCCGGGCGGTATCACCAAAATTCCCGCAGGCGGTAGGCTATGCTGACCCAGTAATTTTTCATTGGGAGGGCGTTTGGTATTTCCTTGCAACAAATGACAATGTCAATGATATCGGGATATTTGTCCGCAGGGCGGATACCGTGGAGGAACTGTTTGCGCCGGATGTGAAAGAATACTGCATTTTAGCTCAGGATAAGGAAAAGGGTCTGGTACAAACTTTCTGGGCACCGGAATTCCATGTAATCGGCGGCGCGCTCTACATTTTATTTGCAGTTAGCGGAAAGGCGTGGGGACCACAGTGCCATTTTATGAAGCTGAGGGAAGGCGGAGAGATCATCCGTGCCACGGACTGGGAGGAGCCTGTGCGCGTGGTAAGACAGGACGGCAGCCCGCTTACACAGGATGGGATCACGCTCGATATGACGTGGGTGCGCTCCGGCGGCCGGGGTTATCTTGTGTGGTCATACCGCCGGGGCATCGGTACGCCTTTGGACACGGGTTCCATGCTCTATATTGCGGCAGCACACGAGGAGAAGCCATGGGTGCTCACTTCCGAGCCGGTACTGCTTTCTCGACCGCTGTTTGGCTGGGAAAACACAAAGGGCACGATCAATAATGAGGGACCGTATGCCCTGTATGCAAACGGCAGGATTTATCTTGCCTATTCCGGCGGGGATGCCTGCGGCTATTCCTATGCGGTGGGCTATCTGGTCGCGGAGGATGGGGCAGATCTTTTAAAGCCGGATTCCTTTAAAAAGCTTCCGTCCCCGATGCTTCGCTCTACATTTGTAGAAGGAATCAACGGACCGGGGCACAATTCCTTTTTTCAGGATGAGGACGGGCGGTGGATGGTTGCCTACCATGCGCAGGAGCGGGGGAAATACAACTGCCGCTGTAGTACATACCACAGGGTACATTTTTCTGCGGACGGAATTCCGATGCTTAATGTTTCCGGGGAACGGGATATATCAAAGGAGATTGCAAAAATTGCGGTCGAAGTGGAAGTTTGTGAAAAATAAAATATTTATATCGGGGAGATGGTCGGAAAGCTACATAAACATGCGCGCCTTTATCAGAAAATCCCGGTGCTTTGTTATGACGCTGCCCTGTGCCGCCGCCTGAAACAAAAGCTTTATGATGATTTGGGGAGCGGTGCTTTTGATGCGGAATGGGTGCAATGCATGGCAGATGCCCAAACACCAGCACACAGCATTGAGAAAGAATAAATGAAAACTGAATACGATGCAGACGCGGCGTTTCTCCATCCCAATACAGGGAGAACAGGAACGCCGCTTTTTTATGCCCTCATGTTACGCAGTAGGGGCAAAAAGAGCCTTGCTATATGCGGCTTTGCGGGCGCGTTTCTGCCGGGGATAAGGATTTATACCTGACCCCGGCAAAATGGCGTTCTATCGCGTAACAAATCCACAACCAAAGGGCGCGAAAGATTGAGGTATAATTTTATAAGGTGGAGCAGATGGAGGCGGCCATGTTTGTTCCTGCCCATGCGGATGCCTCTGCTGATGTGAAGGAACTTGTCCGTTATAACAGGGATAAGGTGCAGAGCATCGCAGAGCGGATTCTGTCCATCTGTGGGGAGCCGATGTGCTTTGAGCGTATTTTGCAGGAAGTTTTCAAAGGATATGGCCTTTCCATGAATTTTGAGCAGTATGTGCTGGTGGGAAGCACGGGTGCGCTCTTACCCTTCGTGGCTGAAAGGTACCGGGAAAGTGTCGGCTGAATTTCATGACAGTATGCTACTGTGGCAGAAAGCATAATTTTATGACCCGGAAACAGTCCGGGAGGCATACGGGCAAAGCACAGAAAATCTGAAATCCCATATGCAGCGCCAGTGGAGTCTTGTGGGAGGAATGGCTGGCACGTTCAGGGAGATGGAGTAAGTGTATATCTGATGCACAGTTCAATACTGATGATTTATTATTTCCAAGGATAAATTGATTTTAAGGAATTTCCATGCTATACTGTCCTGTGAAAAGATAACTGAGGGAGGTGGGAAATATGCTCTGCCATTTGGTGATTGACTTAAACAAAGGACTCTGTACAAAGTCTGATGTCTGGACGAAATTTGTACAGAGGTAAAAACTATCGTCCACATTGGATTTTGTACTTTTTATTCTGAAAAAATAAAGAATAGAATGGAGAAAATTCAATGGAAGAAAAATCATTTAAGAAATATATTATTTTGTGGTTAAGCCAGGGCATATCAGGACTTGGAAGCTCCATGACCGGGTTTGCGCTTGTCTTGTGGGCGTATGGACAGAGCCATTCCGCAATGTCCGTTTCGCTGATGTCCTTTTGCAATTATGTGCCGTATGTATTTTTAAGCCTGTTTGTTGGTGGTTTTATAGACAGGCATAAGAAGAAAACAATCATGCTGGTTTCGGACAGCATTGCGGCGGCTGGTTCACTGGCAGTATTGGCATTACTGCTTGCGGGATGTCTGGCAGTCTGGAATATTTATGCCATAAATGCAGTGATCGGTGTCACGAATGCCTTCCAGCAGCCTGCATCCGCAGTGGCAACGGGAAGGCTTGTGCCAAAGGAGAAGATTTCAAATGTCAGCGGGATGAATTCTTTTTCCAATAATCTTATCGTGGTATTCAGCCCCATGCTGGCAGCTTTCCTGTTTGCGGCAGGCGGGCTTCCGCTTATCCTACTGATAGACCTGGCGAGTTTTGCTTTTGCATTTTGCGTATTGCTGTTCTATATTACAATCCCGGAACAGGCGCAGGACAAAGCATACAGTTCACCCTTTGCCGGGATAGCGCAGGGGTTTGATTTTCTGAAAAAAGAAAAAGGCATATTATACATCATGCTTACGATGGCGCTGATCAATTTCTGTTCAAGGCTGACCTATGAGAATATTTTATCGCCAATGATCCTAGCAAGAAGTTCCGGGGACAGCGCTGCGCTTGGAATTGTTAATGCCTGCATGGGGGCAGGCGGGATTGCCGGGGGAATCCTTGTTTCCGTGAAAAAAGAGAGCCGCCATAAGACAGTGGTTATTTATGTTTCGGCGGCACTGTCTTTTCTATTTGGGGACTTGATGATGGCAGTTGGGAAAAATGTTTTCTGGTGGTCAGCTGCTGCGGCTGCTGCCAGCCTGCCCATTCCATTTATAATGGCAAACCAGAATACGATACTGTACCAGAAGATTCCTGCTGCCATGCAGGGAAGGGTGTTTGCTGTCAGAAATGCTATTCAGTACAGCACGATTCCGGCTGGAATTATCCTCGGAGGCTGGCTGGCAGATTATGTGTTTGAGCCTTTTATGGTTTCCGGGAACAGGACGGCAGGGATGCTGGGGAGAATCGTAGGGGATAGTGCCGGAAGCGGCATGGCAGCAATGTTTTTATGTACCGGGATATGCGGTTTTACGGTGAGCATGATTTCCTGTTTCAACCGGGAAATCAGGAAATTAAACTGATCGGATAATACATAAGGGGCGGGTTATCCCGCTCCTTATGATACTTTTTGTGGTATGTATGCCTCATTATGAATACAAAAATATAACTCAGATACAAGGTGTAATGTATATGAAAATAATTGCTATTATAGAGGATGACCAGCATATAGGGGACGTTCTGGAAAGGACGCTGGTCTGTGAGGAATATGGGACGTTCAGGGCATATTCAGGAACAGAGGCATTCTACCTGTTTTCTGAACATACGCCGGATCTGGTACTTCTGGATTTGATGCTCCCCGGACTGTCTGGAGAATCCTACCCCGGATGCAGGGAATCCCTGTTATTGTAGTCAGTACAAAAGTTGGGATAGATGATAAAGTTGATATGCTGCTTGGTGGGGCGGCAGATTACATCACAAAGCCCTTTGACATGAAAGCACTAATAAAGGCAAAGAATAATTAATGGCAGGAACCTAGACCGGACATAGTATGAGTATGAAAAAATGGGTTGAAGAAAAAGGATAGATGTAGTATAATTGGAAAAGATATCAGGGAGATGTTCCTTCCTGGTCGAAAGGAATTAGGGTGCGCGGGCTTTTCCATGCCAACGCTGCTTTTTTTTGACAGCACCGGCAGTCCGAAAGATAGGGGAAAGCCGCGCACCGCTGTACTTGGAGGTATAGTATGGAATTTAATATTGTGGAATGGTTTAAAGCGGTTTTCCTTGGGATTGTGGAGGGAATCACAGAGTGGCTGCCGATCAGCAGTACAGGGCATATGATCCTGGTGGACGAATTTATCAAGATGAATATCTCGGAGGAATTTAAGGCGCTTTTCCTTGTTGTGATACAGCTCGGGGCAATTCTTGCAGTTGTCATGCTGTATTTTAAACGGCTCTGGCCGTTCTCGACGAAAGAGAAGTTTTTTATCTCCCCGGATAAGTTCTCAATGTGGTTAAAGATTTTTGTCGCCTGTATCCCGGCTGGGGTGATTGGCGTACTCTTTGATGACCAGATTGACGAACTTCTGATGAAGCCGATTGTCGTTGTGGCTATATTGATTTTGTATGGTATCTTATTTATCATACTGGAGAAGAGGAAGATCGGGGAGCATCCGCGGGTGGAGTCCATTGACGGGCTGACATACCGGGATGCACTCTTAATCGGGGTATTCCAGCTTTTAGCACTGATTCCGGGAACCTCGCGTTCCGGTGCCACCATTATCGGCGGAATGTTAATCGGCTGTGCAAGGCCGGTGGCAGCAGAATTTACCTTTTTCCTGGCGGTGCCTGTTATGGCGGGTGCAAGCCTGATTAAAAGCGTGAAATTCGGGATGGAGAACGGTTTTTCTCTTGATGGCAATGAAGTGATGATTTTAGTGACGGGGATGGTGGTAGCATTTGCAGTATCGGTCGTGGTAATACGTTTCCTGATGGGCTATATACGGAAACATAATTTTATTATTTTTGGATGGTACCGGATTGTGTTAGGACTTGTGCTGCTTGGATATTTTTGTTTGTAGGCGTTAAGAATTGAATGGAAAAGGAGTTTGTTTCATGGCAGACCGGAAGATAACAAAAGAAAAGGGGACGGCTGCGGCGAAAACCGGGAAAGCTGTGGGCGCGAAAAAAAGCAGTGCGGATAAAAAGGGAAGTGGAAGGGCTGGCGCGGGAGGACGAGCATCCAAAGGAAAGGGGGCTGCATCCGCAAAGACAGCCAAAAAAACGGCAGCGGAAAAAGACTTTTTGAGGGAGGAGGAGCCGTTATCCACATCGATGAAGGAGGAGATTGCGCTTGCCGTAACCCTCCTTATTTCGCTGTTATTCTTTTTGAGTTATATTAACCTGTGCGGTTCGGTTGGGAAATGGTTAAATACCTTGGTTTTCGGATTGACGGGAATTTTTGGGTATCTTTTCCCGTTCCTTTTATTTTTTGGGGTGGCATTTTTTATTTCGAATCGCAGAAACCGTGTCGCAAAGCGCAAATTAATCTGTGCGGTGGCGTTTTTTATCTGCCTTGCCGCGCTAGTAGAACTTTTGTCCACCTACGATGCAGAGCGGAAACTGGGACAGTTTTTTACGGTATCGGCGGAGGGAAAAAGCGGGGGCGGTATCCTTGGCGGGATACTGGTATTTTTGCTTGTCCCCCTCTTTGATACGGTGGCAACCACCGTCATCCTTTTTATCCTTATGATTATCTGCCTGATGATTGTGACGGGCAAGGAATTATTTGCTTTTCTAAGAAGTGTGGCGGGCACCTGGGAAGAGGAAAGCCCGTTTTCAAAAAGGGGCGGGGGATTTGAGGAGGAAGCATTTCTTGAAGAATACGCACAGGAAGCGGACTTTGCGGAACAAATCGAGCCAAAGCGCAAGGTGGTTTTCCAGAAATCAGGAAAGGGTGCCGGGGTAGCCTCTGGGGAGGGGAGGGAAGTAGTGCGCTTTGTGGACGCTTTAAAAGCGCGCGGAAAAAAAAGCCTTGGCGACACACCCGATGTTTTAGCTTTTGATGAACAACCCGCGGCGGATGCTGTGCCGGTGCCGCAGGAAGATAAAAGTAGGCAGCAAGAAAGAAGGGAAATGGAGCCTGATGAAATTGCAGGCATTACCATTACCGGGGAATACAGGGCAGAAGAACCTATATCTGAAAACATTGAAACAAAGGATTCAGGCACTTTGGAAAATTCCCTTCCCGCCGCTTTCCTTGAGGAAGAATTAAAGAGGAAATTTGGTGACCAGGATAAGGAGAGGGTATTTTATGATGTCAATGTGTCCGAGCACGGGACTACCGTAAAGGAGAATGATGTGGTTTTAATCCGCAAGGACTGGTTTGGCGATGAGGAACCACTGATCCCGCAGCGCGCAGGGGACATTTCTGGGAGCGTGGCGGACAGGAACATTCAGAATAAGCCCCCTGTAAATAGCGGGGAGAAAACTGCGGCGAAAGAGGAATATATCAGTGCGGATATGATTTTTGCAAGTGCGGGAATTGACCCGGTTGTCCCGGTGCCGCAGCCTAAAAAAGAAGAGCCTGCACCGAGCCATCCGACTCAACACGGCATTTCTATTAGCAAAAACAATGTGCCATCGGATGCTTTTTGGCCGGATATGTCCGCCGAAACAGAAGGAGAAAGGGTTTTTGGCGGTATCCGGATATCGGGCGCACCAAAACTGCCGCTTGGGGATGTTTCTGAAAAGCAGATACCTGCGGGTGATAAAGAATCCGTACAAAAGGAAACTGTACAGGAGGAGTTTTTGGAAGAGCCTTTACAGGATGATCTGATTTTGGATGGCATCGCAGTAAACAGGGAAGAAACGCCTGCCCAAAAGATCTGGCTTCCGGATAGATGCGGGGATTTACAAAAATTGGAAATTCCCCCAAAGGATTCTGTAAGGGCAGCATCGGGTGACAATAATAAATTATTTTCCGCGGATATGCCTCTATCCCGCCAGACATCCGGTCAAAATACTGCGGCAGTCCAGATACCGGTGAAAGAACCGGCACCGGTGCAGACACCGGAAAAGAAGTATGAATTTCCTTCAACTGATCTGTTAGCTGAACCTAAGCCGGGGAGGGGAATGAACGAGAGGGAATTAAAGGAAACTGCCGAGAAACTCCAGAACACCTTGCAGAGTTTTGGCGTGCGTGTCACGGTGAGCAATATTAGCTGTGGACCCGCGGTTACGCAGTACGAATTAAAGCTTGAACAGGGTGTGAAAGTAAACCAGATAACAAAGCTCTCCGACGATATCAAACTGAACCTGGCGGCGACCGATATCCGTATCGAAGCGCCGATTCCGGGGAAGGCAGCGGTCGGCATCGAGGTGCCAAACAAGGAGAATTCCCCGGTTGTCCTGCGGGAGCTGCTTGATAGTGCGGAGTTTAAAAAGCACAAATCAAAACTGGCTTTTGCGGTCGGCAAAAATATAAGCGGGCAGATTGTTGTTTCCGATATTGCAAAAATGCCACATATGTTGATTGCAGGTGCAACCGGCTCGGGAAAATCCGTCTGCATCAACACGATTATTATGAGTATCCTCTATAAAGCAGACCCTAAGGAAGTCAAACTGATTATGGTTGACCCTAAAGTGGTGGAATTAAGTGTGTACAATGGTATCCCGCACCTGCTTATCCCGGTTGTGACCGACCCGAAAAAAGCGAGCGCTGCACTTTCGTGGGCGGTGTCGGAGATGACTGACCGATACCAGAAATTTGCTGAACTCTCCGTCCGCGATCTGGTCGGCTACAATGCAAAAGTGGATGAATCTGAGCGGCTGCCGCAGATTGTTATTATTGTGGATGAGCTTGCAGACCTGATGATGGTTGCCTCCGCGAACGAGGTGGAGGATGCGATCTGCCGTCTTGCCCAGATGGCACGGGCGGCGGGAATCTATCTGATTATCGCGACACAGCGCCCGTCCGTCAATGTTATTACCGGCGTAATCAAGGCGAATGTCCCTTCCCGCGTAGCGTTTTCGGTGACATCCGCGGTGGATTCGAGGACAATCCTCGACGGAGTTGGGGCGGAGAGGCTGCTAGGCAAGGGCGACATGCTCTTTTTCCCTTCCGGCTACCCTAAGCCGGTTCGTATCCAGGGTGCCTTTGTTTCCGATACGGAGGTAAGCAAAGTGGTGGAATTTATTAAGGGGCAGTACGAGGGGATGCAGGGGTATAATGAGGAGGTCAGCCAGAGGATTCAGAACGCGACAAGTGCCGGGGGTGGAAGTATGGCTTCGGGGAACGACGATTATTTTGAGGAGGCAGGGCGGTATATTATCGAGAAGCAGAAAGCTTCCATCGGCTTGCTGCAAAGGGTGTATAAGCTTGGTTTTAACCGCGCGGCGCGCATTATGGATCAGCTTATGGCAGCCGGTGTGGTGGGAGCCGAGGAAGGTACGAAACCGAGGAAGATATTGATGACATTAACGGAGTTTGAGGAATATTTAAGGCGGTAGAGGGCGAAGAATACCGCGGATTGCACAGCGAATGAGGAGGACGGATGAAACATTTCAAATCAATGAGGGAAGCGGAAGAAGTATTTAAGGCTCTTAGTGCACCGATGCGTCTTAGGATTATGGAACTCCTTTACGGGGAGGGCGATTTAAAACTCGACGATTTAGCCAGGGAATTAAAGATTACCAACAGCGCGGTATCAATGCATGTGGAGAGGCTGGTTTCGGCGGGGCTTGTTAAGGTTTCTGCCATGCCCGGGGCGCGTGGAGTCTGCAAGGTCTGCAAGCCCTGCTTTGACGGGATGATGGTGGATATGCGCCCGTCCGGGAAACAGAAAAATTTTTATATGGACGATATCCCCGTTGGTGCCTACCATGAATGTTTGGTGGCACCAACCTGCGGGATTGCGACCTGCAAACAGATAATTGGGGAATTTGATATGCCGAAATATTTTATGTTCCCCAATCATTATGATGCCGGGGTATTCTGGTTTGGCACAGGCTACGTCCTCTATCACCTGCCAAACCGGTTAAAACCCGGCGAGAAACTGGTTAAACTTACGCTTTCGATGGAATTGTCCTCCGAGTATCCCGGCTACAATGAAGATTTCCCCTCCGATATTTATTTTGAGGTGGCGGGTGTTTCCCTTGGCAAATGGATAAGCCCCGGGGATTACGGGAGCAGGAGGGGGCATTATACACCTTCCTGGTGGCCTGTGGTATGCAATCAGTACGGGCTGTTAAAAACACTCTCCGTCACGGAGGAAGGGACTTTTATAGACGGGGGATACCGCATTGGTGATGTGACTATCAATGATTTGAAAATAGATTATTCCACGGAGATTACTTTTAAGATTTCCGTGCCAAAAGATACGAAGAACTGCGGCGGCTTAACTGTTTTTGGAAAGGGTTTCGGCGACTATGACCAGGGGATTGTCTGCACGGAATATTATGAAGTATAAATCTGTATGTTTCGGCACTGTATGGCAGTATATTTCCTCCAGATGGGCTGTGCATAAAATGTGCTGCCCTTAATGATTTGAGGCTTTAGAAAACAGAAAGAAAAGGAGATGTGGATTTGGGGGCGAAGGCAAAGCATGGGTGGGAGCGACAGAAAAATATCCGCGCACTGTTTCTTTTTGAGCTGTTATGCAAAGCGGCATTTACTATGGTTTTTTACCCGGTCTGCAAGGCGGCATTTAAGCTTTTGTTAAAGGTGACGGGTTACAGCTATCTGACACTTGAGAATCTCCCGCGTTTTGTAAGGCATCCTGCCACGGTTGTTGTTTTAATTGTCATTCTTTTGGCATGTTCGCTTTTTTATCTTGTGGAGTCAGTATCCCTGATTGTTTTTTATCAGGGATATGTGAGGGAAGAAAAAATAGGGGTTATCCAGGTTTTGTTCCCGGGTATTTCCAGGGCAGCAGAACTGCTCCGCAAAAAAAAGCGCGGGCGCATCCTGCTTTTTTCCCTGTTAAATGCCCTTCTCACCCTCTCGCCAATGCTGTTTGTGTTTGCCGTGCAGTTTAAGGTTCCCGCTTATATTGCGAGGACGGTTGCCAGCAGAACCTACGGTGGGATTGCAATCTTTCTTTTTTTGATTATATGTCTGCTGGTCAATTTTTTTGGAGTGTACTCCCTGTACTACTGTGTACTTTCAGAGGATGATTTTAGTACAGGATTTAAGAAAAGCTCAAAAGTGGTGTGGAAGTACCGGTACCGGTTTATTTTTTCACTGCTCGGTCAAAACCTCCTGCTTGCCGTATTTTATGCCGTGCTGTATGTGGGTGTGTTGGTTCTGGTATGTTATATTATATACTGTACCAAAAGTGAGCAGGTTCTGATGGCGGCGATGCTGACCGCCTACGACGAAGTTATGATTTACATGGGGATTTTTATCACGGTCACGGCACAGATTGTCAACTATGCTGCCCTTGCCAGGATGTTCTCAAAATATGGTGTCATGGAGGTGGCAGTAAGTTTTCCGCCGAACAGGATAGAAAAAATACAGGAACAGATTGTTTACGAGGATGCTGTAAGGCAGATGGAATATGCGGAGGCGGAAAAAATACAAAAAAAGCTTTCCAGCCGCTATACAAGGCTTACGGCAGCCGCAGTGGCAGCCGTTATACTTATCAATGGATACGAGCTGGCGGACGCATTCCGCAACGGTTCCCTCACAGACCGGGAAACACTTTTTGGGACTTATATTACAGCTCACCGGGGGTCATCGGGAAATGCCCCGGAAAATACTCTGGCAGCGCTTTCGCAGGCTATTGATGATATGGCGGATTTTGCGGAGATTGATGTGCAGGAAACAAAGGATGGCGTGGTAATCCTGATGCATGATACAAGCCTCAGACGCACGGCAAGGAGCAGAGCCAGGGTGGGGGATGTCACATATGCCCAGCTTCTCGATATGGAAGTGGGGAGCTGGTTTTCCCCGCATTTTGCAGGGGAGCGCATACCAACACTTGAGGAGGCGCTGAAACTGTGCAAGGGAAAGATTAATCTGAACATAGAACTGAAAGTGGGGAAATCCAGCGCGGTAAACGAAGACCTGATTCAGAAGGTATTGGAGCTGATTGATACTTACGATATGGAAGACCAGTGCATGATTAGCTGTACCGACCAGGGGATGCTTGCAAGGGTCAGGCAGCAGAATGCCAATATTAAGACGGGGTATATCCTTTCCTTTGCATACGGGATGTTCTACCAGGTGGACTATATTGACTTTTACAGTATGAAATCAAGTTTTGTCAATGAGAGCACTGTGAGGACGCTGCACAGCCTGGGGAAGGAGGTACATGCGTGGACGGTTAATTCGCGCTCGGAAACGGAGCGCATGAAGCAGCTTGGCGTGGACAATATTATAACAGATAATCCGGTGCTGGTGCGCGAGGTGGTCTACGGGGAACATGTGCGCATGGGATTTTTTAAGCTGCTTGGTATTATCGGACATTGATTTGGGAAAAAGGGGAAATTACATGGTACATGATTACTTACCGATTTGCAGGGAAGATATGGAGAAAAGGGGATTTGGGCAGTGCGACTTTGTCTATGTGATCGGCGATGCATATGTGGACCATCCCTCCTTTGGACCGGCTATAATCAGCAGGGTACTGGAGAGTGAGGGATATAAGGTCGGCATCATAGCCCAGCCGGACTGGAAGGATGAGGAAAGCATTGCGGCGCTTGGCGCGCCCCGCCTTGCATTCTTAGTTTGCGGCGGAAATATGGATACGATGGTCAACCACTATACGGTGGCAAAAAAGCGCAGGCAGATGGATTTTTATTCCCCGGGCGGGCAGACAGGGAAGCGCCCCGACCGCGCAACCATTGTCTACTGCAACTTAATCAGGAAAAAATACAAGGATGTCCCGATTGTGATCGGCGGGATTGAAGCTTCCCTGCGCAGGCTGGCGCATTACGATTACTGGAGTGACAGGGTGCGCCGCTCGATTCTTCTCGATTCACAGGCGGATATCCTCTCCTACGGTATGGGGGAACGTTCGATTGTGGAAGTTGCGCAGGCACTTGACGCAGGGATTGCGGCAAGGGATATTACTTTTGTGGCAGGGACGGTATACAGGACAAAAAATATTGACTCGGTCTGCGATGCCATACAGCTTCCTTCCTGGGAGGAAATAAACGCGGACAAAAAAGCATTTGCAAGGAGTTTTTATACACAGTACTGTAATACCGACCCGTTTTCCGGCAAGTGCCTGGTGGAAAAGTACAAGGATACCGAATATATTGTACAGAACCCACCCGCAAAACCGCTCTCGCAAAGCGAGATGGACCGGGTGTATGCGCTGCCCTACATGCGCAATTATCATCCGTCCTACGAGGCGGAAGGCGGCGTGCCGGCAATATCGGAACTGCGCTTTTCCATAACAAGCAATCGGGGATGTTTTGGCGGGTGCAATTTTTGTGCGCTCACCTTCCATCAGGGACGCATCATCCAGAGAAGGAGCCACGAGTCCATTTTAAGGGAGGCGGAGGCTTTTACCTACGAGCCGGATTTTAAGGGCTATATTAACGATGTGGGCGGACCGACCGCAAATTTTCGCGCTCCAGCCTGTGAAAAACAACTCAGGACGGGTGCCTGCACAAACAGGCAGTGCCTGTTCCCGAAACCATGCGGTAACCTTAATATCGACCATGGCGATTACCTTTTGCTGCTTCGCAAGCTGCGCGCCATCCCGCGGGTGAAAAAAGTTTTTATCCGCTCCGGCATCCGCTTTGACTATCTGGTGCACGATGCGGACGATACTTTTTTCCATGAACTTTGCAAATACCATGTGAGCGGACAACTTAAAGTAGCGCCGGAACATATATGCGATGAGGTGCTCTCAAAGATGGGAAAGCCGGGGAACGCTGTTTACGAGCGCTTTTTAGCCAAATACAGAAGGATTAACGAGGAACTTGGGTTAAAACAGTATGTTGTGCCGTACCTGATGTCCTCACATCCAGGCTCAACATTAAAGGAAGCGGTGGCGCTTGCGGAGTACCTGCGCGATCTCGGTTATATGCCCGAGCAGGTGCAGGATTTTTATCCGACACCATCGACCATCTCGACCTGTATGTACTACACGGGGCTTGACCCTAGGGATTTAAAGCCTGTTTATGTGCCGAAAACCCCGCATGAAAAGGCGATGCAGCGCGCCCTTATCCAGTACCGTAACCCGAAAAATTATGAGCTTGTGCGCGAGGCATTGATCCGGGCGGGCAGAAAAGATTTGATAGGATTTGATAAAAAATGCCTGATAAGGCCGAGGAAATTAAAGTCGGAAAAGGAAGCGGAAGAGAAAGATAAGAAGGGAAGGTCTATTAAAGGACATGGAAAGAATAACGTAAAAACCACTTTGGGACAGAAAAAGAACGCTGTCGGGAAAGCCCCGGCATCTAAAGCAAAAGAGAAGAAAAAGGGTCAGGCAAGGAAGGGGACTCAAAGGAAACAGGGAAGGTAGTTTTTTATTTGTGATGGGAGGAGTTTCATGGGAAAACCGGTGGTTGGAATCTTTGCGCAATATAGCGAGAGGGATGGGCGGCTGATGATCGGAAGGGATTATTTTGATGCGCTTGAAAGGGCGGGTGCAATCCCCGTTCTTTTACCTCTTTTTTCTGATGTGGCGGATATGGAGGAAATTTTGGGGAAGTTTGACGGGTTTCTCTTTCCGGGGGGACCGGATGTGAACCCTCTATTGTACGGGGAGGAAACCAGCGCGGAATGTGGGAATATCCAGCCCGCCCGCGATAAGTTAGAACTTTCCCTGCTGCCTGCCATCCTGCGCACGCAAATGCCCGTATTTGGAATCTGCCGGGGTATACAGGTAATGAATATAGCGCTTGGTGGGACATTGTTCCAGGATGTTGACGCAGAGTATGGCGGAAGTAAAGGGATGGGGGTCGGGCATTACCAGAAGGCGGGCGATGCGGTGCAGACCCACTCGGTATATGTAAAAAAAGATACACTCCTATATGATATTGTGGGGAAGCAGAAGTTTTTTGTCAATTCATTCCACCATCAAGCCATAAAAGTGCCGGGGGAAGGGATATTGGCCAGTGCCGCCGCGCCGGATGGGGTGATAGAGGCAGTTGAGCTTAAAAATCATAAATTTTTTCTCGGGGTACAATGGCACCCGGAACATCTTTATGACTGTGACCGGGATATGGAAAAACTGTGGAACGCATTTGTTGAAAGCTGTAAATAAAAAACAGGAGGTTATTATGGCAGTACACATCATTGAAAATGAGGAACTTAAAGTGCAGGTTTTAGACCACGGTGGGGAACTTGTATCCATCATAAAAAAAGCGACCGGGAAAGAATATCTCTGGAATGCGGACCCTGCCTGGTGGAACAGGCATTCCCCGGTACTTTTCCCGTTTGTGGGCGGGCTGAAAGATAAAACCTACCGCTATGGCGGGCGGGAGTATACGCTTGGCCAGCACGGTTTTGCGCGCGATAAAGAATTCGAGCTCGTATCAAACAGCGGCACGGAAATCTGGCACCGTCTGCTGCCGGATGAATCAACCCGCGCCGTATATCCTTTTGAATTTGAACTGGAAACCGGCATCCGTCTGTTCCGCAACCAGGTCGTGGTACTCTGGCGTGTACAGAACCATTCAGAAACGGAAAACATGTATTTTTCCATTGGGGGGCATCCCGCTTTTCTCTGCCCGCTTAAAGACGAGAAGCGGGAGGATTGCGAAATCCTGTTTGAGGGTGTCCCGCTACTTAATACCAGGATGCTTGAGGGGGGACTTGCCGCAAAGAAACTGTCACAGCTCGAACTAAATAAGAGGGAGATTGCCGGGAAGACTTACGGCGCGGTAAAAGTATCAGAACATTTGTTTGACTGCGATGCCTATGTGGTTGAGGGGCATCAGACCAGGGAGGTGGCACTTGCTGGGGCGGATGGGAAAATCTACCTGGCAGTAAAATTTGACGCGCCTCTTTTTGGCGTGTGGGCACCAAAGGGAACTGCCCCGTTCGTTTGTATCGAGCCATGGTACGGGCGCTGCGACAGCGTGGACTTTGACGGGACGTTAAAGGAGAAAGAGTATATTAACGAGCTCATGCCAGGGCAGGTGTTCAGCAAGAATTATCATATTTGTATTTATTAATGCAGATGGGGGGCATTATGGATATTGACGTGGAACGGGAAGTTAGCGGGCTGGTCGAGGAGATTCTTTGTGACTATCAGAGCGAGCGGACGATTGACCGCGGGGACACTGTCAACCAGTTGGATAAGGAAGCGATTATCGGGATCGTGAACAAATTGCAGCAGATTATTTTTCCGGGGTATTTTAAAAATAAAAAATACAAATTCTATACGCAGAAAAATAATCTGACCATGCTGCTTGAGGATGTTTTGTACCACTTAAACCGCCAGGTTTTGATTGTGTTTGAGCATATGGGGGAATATGGGGGAAAGGATCACAAAGAGCTTGCAGCGCTTGTCGGGGAAAAATGCGTGGCGTTTTTAAGGTGTATCCCAAAAGTGCGCGCACTGATTGAAACGGATGTGCAGGCGGCATACGACGGCGACCCGGCAGCCTACAATACCGACGAGATTATTTTTTCCTACCCAGGTCTGTACGCGATTATGGTAAACCGTATCGCGCATGAGTTATACAAACTTTCGGTTCCGTTAATTCCGCGTATTATGACGGAACATGCGCACAGCCTGACCGGCATCGATATCCACCCGGGCGCAACCATTGGGAAATACTTTTTCATTGACCATGGCACTGGGATCGTTGTCGGCGAAACCACAGTGATAGGGGATAATGTAAAAATTTACCAGGGAGTGACACTCGGGGCACTCTCCACAAAGGGCGGTCAGAAGCTGAAGAACAAGCGCCGCCATCCGACGATTGAGGATAATGTGACCATCTATTCCGGAGCTTCCATCTTAGGCGGTGATACCGTGATCGGGGCGGGTTCGGTTATTGGCGGCAACGCCTTTATCACAGCATCCATCCCCGCAGGCACGCGCGTAAGTATCAAGAACCAGGAGCTTTCCATGGACTATATTAACAAAGGTGGTATCAAGGGGATGGAGATCGGCCAGGATGGGAGCTGGTTCTATGTGATCTGACCTTAGAAAAATATGAAACAGGAGGTACTGAAAATGATTGATGTACTGATTATAGGGAGCGGGCCTGCGGGGCTTTCTGCCGCAATTTACGCGAGGAGGGCAAATCTTAATGTGACCGTGCTTGAAAAGCTCTATATGGGGCTTGGGCAGGTTGCAGAGAGCAGACAGGTGGATAACTACCTCGGGATGCCGGGAATGAACGGTTATGATATGGGGGAGGCATTTAGGAGGCATGCGAATGATTTCGGCGCAGAATTCCTTGAGGGGGAAGCGGCAGAAATCAAAAAGGAAGGCGATATTTTCTGCATTGTCCTAAAGGATGGGGAAAGACTTTCCGCCAGGACAGTAATCTATGCCGCGGGGGCAGCACACCGCCATCTCGGGGTTGTGGGTGAGGATGTATTAGCGGGGCGCGGCGTTTCCTACTGTGCGGTCTGTGACGGAGCCTTTTACCGGAAAAAGATTGTTGCAGTTGCGGGCGGCGGGGACACAGCCCTTGATGATGCACTTTATTTATCCGAGATGTGCAGCAAAGTGTACCTGATCCACCGCAGGGAGGAATTCCGCGGTGCAAAGGCAACTCTTTTAAAACTCAGGGAAAAAGAAAACGTTACAATTCTTGCCCCGGCGGTAATAAATAAGGTTAAGGGGGAAAACAAAGTTTCCGGGATTGTGCTTTCTGACGGGAGTGAAATAGAGTGCCAGGGGCTGTTTGTTGCGGTGGGCATGGAACCGCAGACCGAACTTTTAAAAGGGGTTGTAACATTGGATAAAACCGGTTATGTGGTTGCGGACGAAACGGGGAAAACGTCGGTGGACGGATTTTTTGTCGCGGGGGATGTGCGCGCAAAGGCACTGCGACAGGTTGTGACAGCGGCGGCGGACGGTGCGAATGCGGCTGTTTTTGCGGCGGAATATCTGAGGGGACTGGCGTTGTAAGCTTTTTAGGGGGAATGATGGAGCGGATATTGCTGGTGGAGGATGATTTGATGATCGCCGACAGCCTCGGCACATTTTTGCGCCAGGAAGGGTTTTTGACCGCTTGCGCGACAGGGCAGAAGGCGGCGGAAGAATGTCTTGATGAGGGCGGGTTTGACTTGGTGTTACTTGATATTTCGCTAAAAGACGGCAATGGTTTTTCCCTTTGCAAAAAGATACGGGAGCAGTATCAGGTGCCCGTTATTTTCCTGACCGCTTCCGGCGATGAGTACAGTGTGGTTACGGGGCTTGAACTTGGGGCGGAAGATTATATCCGCAAACCTTTCCGCCCGAGGGAACTGCTCTCGCGCATCCGGGTAGTACTGCGCCGGGGCGGGAAAAGACCATCGGTCTATGATTTTTACGGTATCCGCGTGGACGCGGACAAAGCGTCGGTAAGTAAGGACGGGAAAGAGATTGTGCTCTCTGCTTTAGAATACAGGCTGCTTTTGATTTTCTGCCAGAATAAGGGAAATGTTGTTAAAAGGGGGAAACTTCTTGCCGAACTCTGGGATGTGGGGGGCGATTTTGTCAATGATAATACACTTACCGTATATATTAAAAGGCTGAGGGAAAAAATTGAGGATGACCCGGCACAACCGGAGCGCATCAGGACCGTGCGCGGGATCGGATACCGGGCGTAGGGGGAGCATATGTGGAATAAGGATGGCATTCACTGGTTTGTATACCTTGCATCCGCGGTTTTTGGGTTGACTGCGGGGATGTTTTTGTCCTATAAAGCGGCGTTGCTGGCGGTGGGCTGTGTGGCATTCTGCACACTGCCCGCCTTTTTTTTCGAGTGCAGGAGAAAAAGGAAGCTTCGCGCCCTGGCGCTTGATATGGACAGGCTTTTGCACGGGGATTACCGTGTGCGTTTTAAAAATTATGAGGAGGGCGAAACGGAGGTTGTGGCAAATGAGCTTGCAAAGATCACGGATACCTTGCAAACCCAGGCGGAAAAATTAAGGAATGAAAAAAAATATCTGGCGGATTCGATTGCGGATATTTCGCATCAGATACGCACCCCGCTCACAGCGCTAAACCTTACGCTTGAAACGATGGGCGGGAGGGAAGCCGCTGATCCCTTAGGGGGAGAGGCAGGATTCGGAGAGGAGTATGCCCTGCGGCTAAAGCAGGCTAAGCAACTGACACACCGTATCGAATGGCTGATTGAAGCCCTGTTAAAGCTGTCAAAGTTAGATGCCGGTACGGTGGAATTTGTAAGGGAAACGGTGACGGTGGAAAAATTAATCCGCGATGCGGCAAAACCTTTCGGCATCCTGATGGATTTGAGGGGACAGACCCTCGATACAAAAAAGGTTATGCGGGACGCTGCGTTTACCGGGGATCTTGCCTGGAGTACGGAAGCGGTTGGAAATATACTTAAAAACTGTATCGAGCACACGGCAGAAGGGGGCTTAATCAGCGTCGCAGCTTGTGAAAATGCGATATATACCGAGATTGTCGTTGAGGATAACGGCGAGGGGTTTGACCCGCAGGATCTGCCCCATCTGTTTGAGCGCTTTTACAAGGGAAGAAATTCTTCCGGGAACAGTGTAGGTATCGGACTTGCGCTTACAAGGGCAATCCTTCTGGTGCAGAACGGCACAATCTGTGCCGAAAACCGCAGGGAAGGCGGGGCGCGCTTCCTTATAAGAATTTATAAGGGGATTGTCTAAGAAGCAGGAAAATGAAAATTTGCCTAAGTGACGAAACTGTCACTTTAGATTCACCGTGGTGTAAGGTTGGCAGGATATAATAGGGGAAAATAAACTCGGATGCGGATACAGGATAGTTGCGCCGGGGAGTGAAAATAAGGGAGGTTTCTATGGAGATTTTGCGAGTGGAACATTTGACAAAAGTATATGGGGAGAAGGAAAACAGGGTCGTGGCTCTTAACGATATTAGTTTTTCGGTGGAATGGGGGCAGTTTGTCGCGATTATCGGACCGTCAGGTTCCGGGAAATCAACGCTTTTGCATATTCTTGGCGGTGTGGACCGCCCGACTTCGGGGAAAGTTTTTCTGAGTGAAACCGATGTGTATGGGCAGAAGGACGAGCAGCTTGCCATCTTCCGACGCAGGGAGGTGGGGCTGATCTACCAGTTCTACAATCTGATTCCGGTATTAAATGTAACGGAGAACATGACACTGCCCGTACTGCTTGATGGGCGAAAGGTCAACAAAGAAAGGCTTGAGGAACTTTTGGCGGTCTTAAAGCTGAAAGGGCGGGAAGAACATCTGCCAAATGAGCTGTCGGGGGGACAGCAGCAGAGGGTTTCCATCGGCAGGGCGCTGATGAATGCCCCAGCCGTTATGCTTGCGGATGAGCCAACCGGCAATCTTGATTCCAAGAACAGCCATGAAATAATCGAGCTGTTAAAATTATCGAATAAAAAATTTAACCAGACACTGATTGTTATAACGCACGATGAGTCGATTGCGCTGCAGGCGGATCGCATTATTGCCATTGAGGACGGGCAGATTACGAGAGATGAGGTGATCCGCAAATGAAAATATTAAATAAGGTGACACTTTCCGGTTTAAAGAAAAACAAAGTCCGCACGGCGGTGACAATTATAGGGATCATATTGTCAACCGCAATGTTTACGGCGGTTACCACCAGTATTTCAAGCTTAAAAAATTATATGATTGAAACGACCATTGCGGAGGAGGGTGAATGGGAAGGCTCCTTGTATGGGGTAGGGCAGGATGTGCTTTCTAATTTGGAGGAATCGGAAGAGGTCAAACGCTCCTTTGGGATTTATGAGATCGGCTATATGAACCTGGCAGATACCATAAAAAATGGCAGCGAAAAGGTGGAATGGAAGGATGAAATACGGCCGTATTTACAGTTTTGCAGTATTATCGGGGAGCGTGAATCCGCAGAAAAACTGGTGCGCTTTGAGCTGCTTGCGGGCAGGATGCCGGAAAATAAAAATGAGATCCTGCTCCCTGAAAGATTTATTAATTACGGGAATCAGAAATTTAAGATTGGCGATACAATCAGCGGGAGTATCGGCTACCGGGAATTTAACGGGGAAATTCTTACAGGGCACAACTCTTTAGTGCAGAGGGAAAGTACTACAAATAAGGAAGGAACCGGGGAGAAAAAACAGGATGGCATGCCCGGTTCTGCTGTTAAAACTATGGAATGTGCCGAGAATTTAGTGACAGGTCAGCAGGTAGAAGAATTTACGATTGTCGGTATATACAGTTGCAGCAAAGAGCATTATGCAATGCCCGGTTTCAGGGTATTTTGCGGCGCAGATTTAAAAGAGGGGGAGAAGATGTCTTTGGGCAGCGGATTCCTCGGTGTATTTTTTACAATGGACAAACAAAGTAAACTTTTTGATTTCCTCAGCCAGTACGAAACATCAGCACTCGAATACGATTATCACAGCCATTTGCTTTATACAAGCGGCATATCCAAGGCGGACTCTTTTTCAAGCGTATATTTCGGGCTTGGGGGTATTCTGTGCATCATCATTGTATTCGGTTCGGTTGCCCTGATCTACAATGCATTCTCGATTTCCATCAATGAGAGAATCAAACAGTTCGGGCTTCTGTCATCCATCGGTGCTACAAAACGCCAGCTTCGCCAGAGCATCCTCTTTGAAGCATGTGCTGTAAGTATTTTTGGTATCCCGCTCGGTATCGGTGCCGGGATACTCGGGATGAGTGTTACCTTTTATATACTGCGCTACCGCTTTGTCGGTCTGGTCGGTTCCGCTTCCATCCCATTTTCCCTGCATATAAAACTCTGGGCGCTTATCGTGGCGGGGGTGCTGGCATTTTTTACGGTTTTAATTTCCGCGGTGATACCGGCGCGAAAAGCAATGAAGATTTCCGCAATTGAGGCGATCCGCCAGAACAGCGAGATCCGTGTAAACCGCAGGGCAGTGCGCACAAGGGGCTTTCTTTACAAGCTTTTCGGCATGGAAGGGATGCTTGCTGACAAAAACTTCCGCCGCAACCGCAAAAAGTACCGCGCGACGGTGATTTCGCTCTTTGTAAGCATTATACTTTTTATCTCGGCAAGCAGTTTCGTTGATTATCTGAAAGACAGTGCTGCCTCGGTTACAATTGCAAAGAATTATGATTTCAGTTACTATGTATATCCGGAGCGCGGATATAGTGCACAGGAAATTCGAGATACAATTGCCGGGGTTTCTGGAGTTGCAAAAGCATTTACGGTAAAATCCCTGTACAACCCTACCCTGATAGAAACATCGCTGCTTTCGCAGGAGTATGTTGATTGGGATGGGGAATCGGGAAATTATGGTTATTACAGTGAATTGGCAAGACAGCAGACAGGACGGGAAAGAAATATTGTTCCAATACATTTTTATTTTATGCAGGATGAAGAATACATTGCCTACACAAAAGAACATGGGCTTACGGAACTTGGATGGTTTTCAGAGGAAGGGCGTGCTCTTGTATTTGACGGTATCCGCGTGGAGCTTACCGGGAACCGCTATTCGACTGTAGATGTGCTGCGGGAAAAGAGCGGTGTATTTTCCGGGAATTCCTATGAGGTTCTCTACAGTGAGGATGGGGAATCGGGTGAAGACCGGATTTTGGAGGGGGATGAATTCAGACTTCCATATACGGTGGTTGATGCAGAGCTTCCGATTGGTGTGGATGGGAAGTACATGTCCCTGGTATACCCGATTTCTGCATTCCATTCCATAAAGGAGATTGCTGCACAGGAAATATATATGTCAGATATAGTCTTTATCATAGGGGAAGGGAATTTGTCCCAGGTCTATGATAATATCTGTAAGGAATTGAATGCGCAGAGTATATCCAGCTATTCGTTATATAATATCGCACAGCAGGATTCCTTTGAGCGCAATATGATTGTGATTATCAATGTGTTTTCCTACGGTTTTATTGTGCTGATCTCCCTGATTGCCGCCGCCAATGTATTTAACACGGTTTCAACCAATATTTCACTGCGCCGCAGGGAATTTGCAATGCTTGAATCCGTCGGCATGACGAAAAAAGGGCTGCATAAAATGCTCAACTATGAATGCCTGCTCTACGGGATTAAGAGCCTTTGTTACGGTCTGCCCGCCGCAACCTGTATCACTTTCGCCATCTATAGGGTAATAAACGAAGGCTATGTGCAAAGCTTCTATATTCCGGCAGGAAATATTGTAATTGCGGTGTTAAGTGTCTTTCTGGTGGTATTTGCAACCATGTTTTATTCGGTTGTTAAACTTGAGAAAAACAGTCTGGTAGAAACTTTGAAGAATGAGAATGTTTGATAAAAGTTCAATAAAAAAGAGTATGGCATTATATGTGAAATTTACATTTTTTTAAGGTTTATAGGAAAATTAGGAAATCATTTCTTACAAATCTTTAAATTTTACATTTGCCTGTGTCTTTTTCAGGAGGTTTGTGGTAAAATTCTTTTGTGGGGATTTTCGGCATACCTCCTGTTTTTTCATGTAATTTCAATGTACATATTATTTGGATTTTGCAGTTTTAAAACTTATTTCTGTGTTTTTTGCAAAAACCGGAGGGAATATGTTTCATTTATCTGTGGGAATACAAAGAGAAAATGGCCGGAAATAAGGTTTCCTGCATGAGTTTTTTCGGATGCGGGAAGAGTATAAAGTAGAATGTGGAAAGGAAGATGGAAAATGGACGATTACGGGAGAGAAGCAAGCAGAAGGGCACGGAATGAAAAGACCAAAAGGGCGAGGGAACAGTTTATGATGCTGGTTCTTTTGCTGGCACTGGTGCCGACAATTCTATGTATTATCTTGTTTTCAAAACAGTCAAAACTGCAAAAGGATATCGAGGTGCTTGAGCAGGAATTAAGAAAGTATGACCAGGGTGGCGGAACGGGTAATAATAAAGGTGGAAGCGGGACTTTAAGCCCTGCACCAACCCCGACTCCTACCATTACCCCAGGCTTTGAAGAGGGCGGGATACCCGCGACAGGGACTTCCCACAAAGAAGGGAGTGACCAGGTGGGGCAGGTAACACCGGGGGCTGATATAGGTTTTATTGCCGGGACGGATGAAAACCCAACCCCGACACTGGAACCTACACCTACTTTAACACCTTCGCCAACCCCGGAACCGACCAAGGCAGTTGACCCGGAAACGGGGGAACCCCTGCCGTGGGCGGATAAAAAGGTATATATCACATTTGATGACGGGCCGAGCAAGAACACGGATGCGCTGCTTGATCTTTTGAACGAGTATAACGCGAAGGTGACATTCTTTGTAATCGGGCATGAGGGGGAGGAGAATAAGCGCCTCTATAAGAGGATAGTGGAGGAAGGGCATTCAATCGGGATGCATTCCTATTCCCACGATTATGCAGAAATTTATAAATCCGTAGAAGATTTCGAGAAAGACTTTACAAAGATAAGTGATTTATTGTATGATAGTATAGGATACGTTCCAAAGCTTTACCGTTTTCCGGGCGGGAGCAGCAACAGCCGCTGCAAATCCCTGACCATCCAGCCGTTTATCAGTTTCCTGCTTGAGAATGACCTGCGCTATTTCGACTGGAATGTGGACAATGGGGATGCAACCGGGAAGAATTATACGGTGGAGGAGCTGGCACAGAATTTGCTCGACGGCGTGGAAAAGAAGACAGTTTCCGTCGTGCTGTGCCATGATACGAACGCAAAGGGGAAGACGCTCGAATCGATGAAGATCGTACTTCCTAAGCTGGTAGAAAAAGGTGCGCAGATCCTTCCGATCACGGAAGACACCCCTATGATCCGGCATGTGAAACCAGCGCAGGAGGACTAAAGGGGGAATTTAGTCCAAAAAATAAGAAAATTATACAAGGAGGTAACAAAAATGGCTTTTTACGAGGGCTATAACAGTAACGTTGCAGAAGACAATGCGGATGTGACGGAAGACGGGAAGCTCGGGGCTTTATTTAGTGAGGAGGAAGACCAGGTCAACGCGGATATTCTCGACAGCCTTTTTGCGGACGAGGACGAGAGCCTGTTAGAAGAAGCAGAAACTTCCACAGAGGAACCTGCACCGCAGGAAAATACGGATGGGAGGGAGGCTGAAACAGACCGTATACAGCAGGAAGGGACGACCCTGATTACAAAGGGCACTACCATCAACGGCAGCATTATCTCGGATTGCTCGCTCGATGTTATGGGTACAATCATGGGTAATATTGAGTGCCTGGGAAAACTTTCCATTACCGGCAAGGTGGTCGGGAATTCTATGGCTTCGGAAGTATTTGTCGATACCGACCGTCTTGAGGGCAGCATTACCAGCGAGGGCTGTGTCAAGATTGCACAGCAGACCGTTGTGATCGGGGATGTCACAGCATCCTCCGGTGTGATTGCCGGCGCGGTAAAAGGGGAACTTGATGTGGCGGGACCGCTTGTAATTGATTCCACGGCGGTTGTCCAGGGGGATATCAAAGCGAAATCCATCCAGATCAATAACGGTGCGGTAGTGGATGGCCATGTATCGCTTGATTATGCGACCGGGATTGATCTCAACAATATTTTCGAGGCGAAATCATGAAGCGTGTATTATTGAAATTGAGCGGTGAGGCTCTTGCGGGGGATAAGAAGACCGGCTTTGACGAGGCGACCTGCCACGTCGTTGCAGGGCAGGTTAAGCGGTTGGTGGAAGAGGGAGTGCAGGTGGCGATTGTGATCGGCGGCGGAAATTTCTGGCGCGGCAGGTCAAGCAACACAATCGACCGCGTGCGCGCGGATCAGATCGGGATGCTGGCGACGGTGATGAACTGCATCTATGTTTCAGAAATTTTCCGCTATAACGGTCTGAAAACAAAGGTGTTCACACCTTTTACACTGGGTGCAATGACGGAGCTTTTCTCCAAGGAGGAGGCGGTGGAAAGCATGCTTTCCGGAACTGTTGTATTCCTTGCCGGGGGGACGGGACATCCGTATTTTTCAACCGACACGGCGACAGCGCTCAGGGCAATCGAGCTTGAATGTGATATGATCCTGATGGCGCGCGCGGTGGACGGGGTATATGACAGCGATCCTAAATTAAATCCTGCGGCAAAGAAATATGATGTGGTGTCCTACCAGGAGCTGCTTGATAAAAAGCTTGCCATCCTTGACCTGACGGCCACTGTTATGTGCATGGAAAATAAAATCCCGCTGGTTGTCTTCTCCCTTAATGAGGAGGATGGCATTACGAAGAACGGGAGCGGGACGGTTACAGGAACCGTGGTCACAGTGGAATAATAACACAAAATCTTAAAAATCGAGGAAAGGAAAAGTATTTTTATGAACGAGAAGATTAAAGTTTTTGATGAGAAGATGGGGAAATCAGTGGATTCTCTTAAAGAGGAGTATTCAACTATCCGCGCCGGACGCGCAAACCCGCACCTTCTCGACAAGCTGCGCGTGGATTATTACGGGACACCGTCGCCGATTCAGTCGGTTGCCAATATTTCCGTGCCTGAGGCGAGGGTGATCCAGATACAGCCATGGGAAGCAAAGATGATTAAGGAGATCGAGAAGGCAATCTTAGCATCCGATCTTGGACTTACGCCAAGCAATGACGGAAAAGTGATCCGCCTTGTATTCCCGGAGTTGACGGAGGATCGCAGAAAGGAACTTGCCAAGGATGTGAAGAAAAAGGCGGAGAGCACCAAGGTTGCGGTGCGCAACATCCGCAGGGATGCGAACGATGTAATTAAGAAAGCGGAAAAGGCGGGCGAGATTTCCGAGGATGAGCAGAAGGATATCGAGGAAGAAATCCAGAAAATGACGGATAAGTACATTGACTTAATCGACAAAGAAGCCGAGGCAAAGTCAAAGGAGATTATGACAGTTTAAGGATGGGAACGGACAGGCGGCAGCTTGCCGCCTGCTCAATTTATATCGGGAAAAAACGAAAATTTTAATATAAATGGATGATACGGCTATGAGCATGGAAAATTATGAGATCCCGCGGCATGTTGCAATTATTTTGGACGGCAACGGGCGCTGGGCAAAAAAAAGAATGATGCCCCGGACTTACGGGCATGCCCAGGGAAGCAAGACCGTGGAAAAAATCTGTGAGGACGCTTACAAGATGGGGATTGAATACCTGACTGTCTACGCATTTTCTACGGAGAACTGGAAGCGGCCGAAGGAAGAGATTGACACGCTGATGGGACTTTTGCGCGACTATATGAAGGACTGCATCAAGACAAGCAAAAAAAATAATATGCGCGTCCGCATTATCGGGGATATCGCAAAACTTGATGTGGATTTGCAGGAGAGTATAAAAAGGCTTGAGGAGGCTTCAAAAGATAATACGGGCTTGAAATTCCAGGTCGCCCTAAATTACGGCGGCAGGGATGAACTTTTGCGCGCGGCGAAAAAACTTGCAAAAGACTATGCTGCCGGTATGACGGCTTCGGAGCTTGATGCGATAGGGGAGGAAGAATTTGGAAATTATCTTGATACGGCGGGGATTCCCTCACCGGAACTTTTGATCCGCACAAGCGGGGAGGTGCGCCTTTCGAACTATATGCTCTGGCAGTTGGCATATGCGGAGTTATATTTTACGGATGTTTTATGGCCGGATTTTAATAAAAAGGAATTACAGAAGGCGATCGAGTACTATAATAAAAGAGACAGAAGATTTGGAGGCGTTTAACTATGTTCTGGGTTCGGTTCCGCAGTTCCTTAATTATTGCTGTCTGCGCGGTACTTGCCCTGGTACTGGGCGGGAATGTACTTTTTGGGGTGATACTTTTGGTTTCCCTTACAGGTATGATGGAAATGTACCGCGTGGCAGGTGCCCACAGGGCGCTCCCCGGAATTATTGGCTACCTTGCATGCGCAGCCTATAATTTGCTGCTTCTTTTTGGGAAAGGGGCATACCGGACAGAGTTTTTTATTGCTTTTTTCCTGGTTCTGATGTTAGGGTATGTATTTACTTTCCCTAAATACCGCGCCGGGCAGGTGACAATGGTTTTTTTCGGATTTTTTTATGTGGCGGTCATGTTAAGTTATGTCTGGCAGCTGCGTAACGGCGATGGCGGGGCGTATCTTGTGTGGCTGGTTTTTATCGGGTCATGGGGGTCAGATACCTGCGCGTACCTGGTTGGGAGGAAATTTGGCAGGCATAAGATTGTGCCGAAACTCTCACCTAAGAAATCACTGGAGGGCTGTATCGGCGGAGTGGCTGGGGCAGCAGCACTGGGCGCGCTGTTTGCGGCAGTATTTTCAGAAGAACTTACAATTTTTACCAGCCCAATTCTCTCCTGTGCCCTGATGGGCGCGGCATCCTCCGTGCTCTCACAGCTTGGGGACTGGGCAGCATCCGCCATCAAGCGCAATTATGATGTGAAAGATTACGGGACGCTGATTCCGGGGCATGGCGGCATTATGGATCGTTTTGACAGCGTGATCTTTACCGCACCGGTCATATATTATTTAGCGCAGCTTCTGTAATGGAAAATAAAAAGCCGGGATGGGGATTTTCCTGACCATTTACCTTCCCGGCAGAACGGAGAGAATATGAAAAGAATATCGGTTCTTGGCTCGACGGGTTCGATCGGGACGCAGACACTTGATGTGGCAAGAATCCATAAAGATGTGCAGGTGGCAGCACTTGCAGTACACAATAGTATCGAGCTGCTTGAAACACAGACGAGGGAGTTTATGCCTCGTCTTGTGTGTGTATATGATAAGGATGCGGCAGAGGATTTTAAATTGCGCGTGCGCGATCTTCCGGTTACCGTGGTAAGCGGTATGGAGGGACTTATCGAATGTGCGCTCCTAGAGGAAATTGATCTGGTGGTGAGCGCGGTGGTGGGCATGATCGGGATCAAACCAGTGATTGAGGCTATCCGCGCCGGCAAGGATATCGCATTTGCCAACAAGGAAACCTTGGTTAGCGCAGGGCATTTGATTATGCCTCTTGTAAAAGAAAAGAAGGTAAATTTTCTTCCGGTGGACAGCGAGCATTCTGCAATCTTCCAGTCGCTTGTGGGCGGCGGGGAAGTGGAAAAACTGATACTGACCGCCTCCGGCGGGCCGTTCCGCGGAAAAAAGCAGTCGGAACTTACCCATGTCAGCGTGGCGGACGCTCTTAAACACCCGAACTGGAGCATGGGAAGAAAGATTACCATCGATTCCGCAACCATGGTTAACAAGGGGCTTGAAGTGATGGAAGCAAGCTGGCTGTTCGGGATACCGGCGGACAGGATCGAGGTGGTGATCCATCCGCAGAGTATTGTACATTCCGCGGTGGAATTTGTGGACGGGGCAGTGATTGCGCAGCTTGGCATACCGGATATGAAATTGCCGATACAGTACGCGCTGTTTTACCCGGAGCGCCGGAAAATGCAAAATGGGCGGTTAAGCCTGACGGAACAAAAAAATCTGACTTTCGAGAAGCCGGTGCTTTCAGAACTTCCGGGACTTTCACTTGCGTATGAGGCGATACAGGCGGGTGGGAGTATGCCTGTTGTCTACAATGCGGCAAACGAGTATGCGGTGGCGGAATTCTTAGACAATAAAATCTCCTTTACTGCGATTGCAGCACGGATTGCCGATGCGATGCGGGCGCACCGGGTAATAGACAGACCGTCGCTTTCAGAGATTCTGGAAACGGAAGCCTGGGTGAGGGAGTATTTGGCTGTGCATAAAATTGGAGGCTTAGAATGAAGATAGGCAGTATAATTGTAGCGATTTTAATGTTTAGCCTTGTGGTGATTTTTCACGAGCTCGGACATTTTCTCTTTGCTAAGAAAAACGGGATTGGCGTAACGGAGTTTTGTCTTGGCATGGGGCCAAAACTTTTCGGTATCAAAAAGGGCGGTACGCTGTACTCGCTCCGTCTTTTCCCGATCGGGGGCGCATGTATGATGGTCGGGGAGGACGAGGATGTCAATGATGACAAGGCGTTTAATAACAAGACGGTCTGGCAGCGATTCCAGGTAATTTTTGCAGGCCCGCTTTTTAATTTTATCCTGGCATTTTTGATTTCCGTGATAATGGTGGCGATGGCGGGGTATGACCCAGCCTATGTGGAGAGCGTGCCGGAGGGCAGTGCGGCTTCTGCTGCCGGGCTGATGAAGGGGGATCTGATCGTCCGCTATGACGGAAAGAAAATCAATTTCGGTCGCGAGATTATGGTGGAGGAAACTTTCAATCCCATCAAGGATGCAACCCCGGTTGAAATCACTTACAAACGCGATGGGAAAAAGTATACGACAAGCATTGTCCCACAAAGAAGTGTCCGCTATCTGCTCGGATTTGAGTATATGGACAATGAACTGCCGATGAATGTCAGCAGAGTAACGGCGGGTTCGGCTTTTGAGGCAGCGGGCATTATGGCGGGGGATACGATACTGTCCGTTAACGGGACAGAAATCGCCAGCGGCCATGCTTTTTTGGAGTATATTAATGAGCACCCGCTCGACGGTTCCCCGGTAAAAATTATATATATGCGCAACAGCCTGGAGTATGAAACGGAGGTGGTTCCGTTAATCAGCGAATCTTACAGCCTCGGTTTTACTTATAACAGGTATGCACAGAAGACTAGCGGGTTAAATATTATCCGCTACAGTGCGGCGGAAGTAAAATATTGGATTGTGACAACAGTAAAGAGCCTGGGGCAGATTTTTAAGGGAAAGGTCAGCCGCAATGATATCGGCGGACCGGTTCGCATCGTGAACGAAATCAGTAATGTGATGAATGAGGCGGCACCGCATGGGGCATATGTGGTTATTCTGGAACTGCTCAACTGGTGTGTACTATTAAGCGCGAACCTTGGGGTTATGAACCTGCTGCCAATCCCCGCACTCGACGGCGGCAGGCTATTGTTCCTGATTATCGAAGGAATACGGCGAAAGCCGGTCAACCGCGAGAAGGAAGGGCTGGTCAACGGAATTTTCTTCGTGCTTTTAATGCTTTTGATGGTGTTTGTATTCTATAACGATATAAGTAATTTATTCCGTTAACAGGAGAGGGGATGGGCAGTGAAATGGCTTACCGTACAAGAAAAATCAGGATCGGCGATGTAACAATAGGAGGGGGAAGCCCTGTTGCAATCCAGTCCATGACCAACACAAGGACGGAGGATGTGGCGGCCACTGTGCGACAGATTCTTGAACTTGAGGAGGCCGGCTGCGAAATTGTGCGCGCGGCAGTGCCGACCATGGAGGCAGCATGTGCATTTTCGGAAATTAAAAAGCAGATTCATATCCCACTTGTGGCGGATATCCATTTTGATTACCGCCTTGCCATAAAGGCGATGGAGCACGGGGCGGATAAAATCCGTATCAATCCCGGCAATATAGGGGATGAAGAAAAAGTGCGCGCGGTTGTACGGGCGGCAAAGGAGAGGGATATCCCGATCCGCGTCGGGGTGAACAGCGGGTCGCTTGAAAAAGAGATAATCGAAAAATACGGCGGGCATGTAAGTGCGGAAGGTCTTGTGATGAGTGCACTTGACAAGGTGCGTATGATCGAGGGGATGGGATACGACAACCTGGTAATTTCCATTAAATCGACGGATGTTATGATGTGTGTAAGTGCCTACGAGCAGATCGCGGGTTTAACGGACTACCCGCTGCATATCGGCATCACGGAATCCGGTACGGCAGCGAGCGGAAATATAAAATCGGCGGTTGGTCTGGGAATACTGCTCCATAAGGGAATCGGGGATACCATGCGCGTGTCGCTGACCGAGCGGCCGGTTGAGGAAATCCACTCCGCAAAACTTATCTTAAAGACACTCGGGATGTACAGGGGTGGGATTGAAGTAGTTTCCTGCCCGACCTGCGGGCGGACAAAAATCGATTTAATCCCGCTTGCGCACGCTGTGGAGGAGATGGTAAAACAGTACCCATATTCCATTAAGGTGGCAGTGATGGGCTGCGCGGTCAACGGACCTGGCGAAGCAAAGGAAGCTGACCTTGGGATTGCAGGAGGCGAGGGCGAGGGTGTGATTATCCGAAAGGGTGAGATTATCCGCAAAGTTCCGGAAAAAGAACTTTTGTCAGAGTTAAAAAAAGAACTGGATGCTTTTAAGTTTGACCGGGGGGATCAGGAATGAAATTTTTCGAGGTATTTGATATGCTGACGGCGGATGCCGGTTTAAAAGCTGTTTTTGAGGAGGTTGCTGCGATCAAAGTGGCAGCCTCCAAATTAACGGGGAATATAACGGTACATATTGAAACCACACATCCCCTGCCGCACCGCGAAAAGAAAAAAATGCTCTCCCTGTTAAAAAAACAGCTATTCATAGCAGCCGGGGAGGTTTCTTTTGCGGAAGTCTGCCATCTTTCGGCACAGTATAACCAGGAAAATCTCTGGAGCGCCTGTGCGGAAAATTTTCTTGACGAACTCGCGGAAAAATCCACGGTTCTAGCGGGCATTGTAAAGGGGGCAGGGATATCCTTTAATGGTTCAGTCATGACACTCTCGCTGCCGGATAGTTTTATCAACCGAGAAAAAAGCGTGCAGGTTGGAAAGTTTTTTGAGTCCCTTTACAGGGAGCGTTTTGGTTTTGAATTAAGGGTTTCCTTTGAATATATCCCCATTGTGGAAACCGTGCCGACCGCAGAATATGAATTTGTCCCGGTTCCGGAACGGCTGCGCGCCGTGCTGATGGCAGGAAAGGGCAAGGGGGATGAAATTGGCGGAAAGCCGGTGGGCTATAAGGAAGACAGCTCCCATATGGCGCAGAAGAAAACCGGACAGGGGGCATCGAAAGAGGATGGCACAGGGGGATTGTGGGATGCTATGCCAGCACCTGTAACAGTAGAATTGCCAAAAAAAATAGAAGCGGAGAAGCAAAATAAGATGCCATCGGGCGGGCAGCAGGCCACAGCAAAAGTACCTGCGCAGGCATCCTCCGGCGCTCCTGCCAAGGATACATCCTGGAAAGGCAAATTTTCCGGTGGGGCATACAATAAGGGAAAATTTGGGCGCAGGGAAATCCCGGAAGACCCATCCATTTTCTACGGCCGCGCTTTTGACGGCGAAACCATCCCGATTTCAGAGGTACAGGATGAGATTGGCGATGTGGTTCTTCGCGGGAAAATCCTGAAACTCGATGTGCGTGAGCTGAAAAATGAGAAGCTTCTCTATATCTTTTCTTTTACCGATTTTACGGATACGATACAGGCAAAACTTTTTGTGCGCGCGGAGCAGAAAGAGGAACTTTCCGCTAAGTTAAAGGAGGGCGCATTTATCAAGATAAAGGGTATGGCAATGCTCGACAAATACGACCATGAGATATCCGTCACCTCCGTTGTCGGCATCAAGGAGATACCAAACTTTATTCAGAAGCGTAAGGATGAGGCACCCATTAAGCGAGTAGAACTGCACGCGCACACAACCTACAGCGATATGGACGCGGTTGTTTCCCCGGAAGATCTCGTGAAAACTGCCTTTGCGTGGGGGCATCCGGGCATTGCAATCACCGACCACGGTGTGGTGCAGGCATTCCCGGTGGCAAACCACGCGATCGATATCAAGAAACTGAAAAATGAGGAGGATATCGCGCGCGCGAAGGCATTTAAAATTATTTATGGGATGGAAGCATACCTGGTCGATGACCTGGAGGATATCGTGCGCGCCGATAAGGGACAGCCGCTAAAATGCCCGGCGGTTGTCTTTGATATCGAAACGACGGGATTCAGCAACCAGAACGATAAGATTATTGAAATCGGGGCGGTTAAGGTGGTGGACGGGACAATCACAGAGAAATTTTCCACCTTTGTCAACCCGCAGGTTCCAATCCCTTTCGAGATTGAGAAGCTGACAAGCATCACGGATGAGATGGTGATGGGCGCGGATACCATAGATATTGTGCTGCCAAAATTCTTAGCTTTCTGTGAGGGATGTATCCTTGTGGCGCACAACGCGCGGTTTGACACTGGTTTTATTGCCAAAAATGCCCGCGACCTGAACCTTCCTGCGGACTATACAATTGTGGATACCGTCGGTCTTGCCCGTGTCCTGCTGCCGGAACTGCATAATTTCAAACTTGATACGGTGGCAAAGGAACTTTCGGTTTCCCTTGAAAACCATCACCGTGCAGTGGATGATGCAGGGTGCACTGCGGAAATATATGTAAAATTTTTACAGATGATGGAAGGGCTCGGTTACAAAACCCTGCACGACATTAATGAACGCGCGGAGATTGCACCGGATATTATCAAGAAAATGCGCCCGTACCATACCATACTCCTGTGCCGAAACGACATTGGCAGGATCAATCTCTACCGCATGGTTTCCGCCTCGCATCTAGAGTATTTCCAGCGCTCCCCGCGCATCCCGAAAAGTATGTTGAAAAAGTACCGGGAGGGACTGATTGTGGGTTCCGCCTGCGAGGCGGGGGAACTTTACCAGGCGATCTTGCGGGGGGAATCCGCGGACGAGATTAACCGCCTGTGTGAATTTTATGACTACTATGAGATACAGCCGCTTGGAAACAACCGCTTTATGGTCGAAGACCCGAAAACAACCGCGGTGCAGTCGGAGGATGACCTGATTGCGATCAACAAAAAAATTATCTCGCTGGGCGAGCAGTATAACAAGCTGGTTGTGGCAACCTGCGACGTACATTTTTTAAATCCGGAAGACGAAGTTTACCGCCGCATTATCATGAATTCCAAGGGTTTTAAGGATGCGGATAACCAGGCACCGCTTTTTCTGCGCACAACGGAGGAGATGTTAAATGAGTTCCGCTATCTCTCAACAGAAAAAGCGGAGGAGTTAGTTATAACAAACCCACGCAGGATTATGGATATGGTGGAAAAGATATCCCCGGTGCGACCGGACAAGTGCGCGCCGGTTATTCCAAACTCCGACGAAACCCTGCGAAACATCTGCTATGATAAGGCGCACGCAATCTACGGGCCAAAGCTCCCGCCGCAGGTTGAAGGGCGTTTGGAACATGAGTTAAACTCAATTATTAAAAACGGTTTTGCGGTTATGTATATTATCGCGCAGAAACTGGTGTGGAAATCGAATGAGGACGGCTATTTAGTGGGATCGCGAGGCTCGGTTGGTTCCTCCTTTGTCGCGACCATGTCCGGTATCACGGAAGTCAACCCGCTGCCGCCGCATTACTACTGCGAGAAATGCCATTATGCGGATTTCGATTCGGAAGCAGTAAAGCCTTACGCGATGAGCTGCGGCTGCGATATGCCCGACCGCGTCTGTCCGCAATGTGGACAGATGTTAATAAAGGACGGGCACAATATCCCATTTGAAACCTTCCTCGGGTTTAACGGGGACAAGGAACCGGATATCGACCTGAATTTCTCCGGCGAGTACCAGAGCAAGGCGCATGAGTACACGGAGGTGATTTTCGGGGCGGGGCATACCTTCCGCGCGGGTACCATCGGCACGGTTGCGGATAAAACGGCGTTTGGCTATGTAAAAAAATACAATGAGGAGCATGAGAAACACCAGCGCCCGGCGGAGATGGAGCGCATTGCGCTCGGCTGTACCGGGGTTCGCCGCTCGACCGGGCAGCATCCGGGCGGCATTGTCGTGCTCCCGCACGGCGAGGATATCAATTCTTTTACGCCGCTTCAGCACCCTGCAAATGATACCACCACGAAGATTGTGACAACCCATTTTGAATACCACTCCATTGACCACAACCTGTTAAAACTTGATATACTCGGGCACGATGATCCGACCATGATTAAGGTGCTTGAGGATTTTACAGGGATCGATGCGAAAAAGATCCGCATGGATGACCCGAAGGTTATCTCCCTCTTTGCATCGACCGAGGCACTCGGGATTACACCGGCGGATATCAGCGGCTGCGACCTCGGTTCGCTGGGTCTTCCGGAACTTGGCACGGACTTTGTTATGCAGATGCTGCGCGATACAAGACCGCAGAGTTTTTCCGACATGATCCGCATTTCCGGGCTTTCGCACGGGACTGACGTGTGGCTTAATAATACCCAGACACTGATCCAGGAAGGAACCTGTACGCTTTCCACTGCAATTTGCACGCGCGATGATATTATGACCTATCTGATCCAGATGGGAATTGAGAACGGGCATGCGTTTAAGATTATGGAGAGTGTGAGGAAGGGCAAGGGTGTGACGGATGAAATGGAGGCTGAAATGCTTTCCCATGGTGTGCCGGACTGGTATATCTGGTCTTGCAGGCGCATTAAATATATGTTCCCTAAGGCACATGCCTGCGCCTATGTTATGATGGCATTCCGCATCGCGTATTTTAAGGTGTATTATCCGCTTGCCTACTATGCGGCGTATTTCAGTATCCGAGCCTCCGCGTTTAATTACGAGCTGATGTGCCTTGGCAAGGAGCGGCTGCGCATGCATATGGCAGAATATAAAAGGCGCATGAATTCCTCGGATTTTAAGGAGAAGCTCTCACAGAAGGAGGAGGATACTTACAAGGATATGAAACTGGTCGAGGAGATGTATGCCAGGGGCTATGAATTTGAGCCGATTGACCTGTTTAAAGTAAAAGCCCATGCGTTCCAGATTGTAAGTGATAAAAAGATTATGCCGTGCCTTTCAACAATTGAAGGGCTTGGCGATAAAGCAGCGGATCAGATTGTGGAGGCGGTTGCCTTTGGACCCTTCCTATCCCGCGAGGACTTCCGCGACCGCTGCAAGGTCAGCCAGACAAACTGTGACAAGATGGCGGAACTGGGGCTCCTCGGGGATATCCCGATCTCGAACCAGATATCGCTGCTCGATTTTTTGGGGGCATGATTATAGTGTCCAACTAATCGCTTATTACTTTTGGTATCTTATTGGAATCTGGAACCGGAATAGGGGGATGGAATGGCAAGGACGATAGCAATGGGAAGCCAGGATTTTGAAACTATTATTTCAAAACATTGCTTTTATGTAGATAAAACGGATTTTATCAGGGAATGGTGGGAGAATATGGACAGTGTTACCTTGCTCACCCGTCCCAGACGCTTTGGCAAAACACTTGCCATAAATATGTTAGAGCGATTCTTTTCCAAGGAATATGCCGGTCAGGGTGAGTTATTTTCAGGACTTGCAATATGGAAGAAGAAAAAATATCAAGACTTGCAGGGAACTTATCCTGTAATAAGTCTCTCTTTTGCTGGGGTAAAAGGAAATACTTATAGCGAAGCGATAGGTCAAATTTATCAAATTATTTCTGAACTATACATCCGCAATATTTTTTTGAAGGATAGTGGTCTTCTGGTCAAACCAGAATCAGAATATTTTGACCATGTATGTGAAATCAAACCCGAAACAAATATGGCTATTTCCCTGCATAAGCTTTGCATTTTTATGCAGCGCTATTACAGAAAGAAAGTGATTATCCTTTTAGACGAGTATGACACACCGATGCAGGAGGCCTATCGGGGTGGTTACTGGGAGGAACTTGTTTCTTTTACAAGAAGTTTGTTTAATTTTACATTTAAAACAAATCCTTATATGGAACGGGCAATTATGACGGGGATTACAAGAGTTAGTAAGGAATCTGTTTTTTCAGATCTTAACAATCTTGAAGTTGTGACAACGACTTCTGAAAAATATGCGGATTCTTTTGGTTTTACCCAAAAGGAAGTTATAAGTGCCCTGTCTGAATTTGGTCTTTCAAATCAAGAAGCAGAGGTCAGGAACTGGTATAATGGATTTACATTTGGAAACCGGACTGATATCTATAATCCATGGTCTATTACCAATTTCCTTGATAAGAAAATTTTTGGCACTTACTGGGCAAATACCAGCAGCAACGACCTTATAAGTATATTAATCCAAAAAGGGAATACAAATGTAAAACGAACCATGGAAGATTTATTAAAAGATGGTGTACTCCATACCCAGATTGATGAACAGATTGTTTTTGACCAGTTAGGGCAGGATGAATCCGCTATTTGGAGTCTTCTGCTGGCCAGCGGTTATTTGAGGGTGGACAAATTATTGCTGCCTCCTGAAGCAGAAGACCGCGAATATTATTTAAAACTTACCAACAATGAAGTGAAACGGATGTTTAAAACAATGATAAAAGGCTGGTTTAAAAACCCGGACGCGCATTATAACGATTTTATTAAAGCACTCCTCATCGATGATAAAAAGTCAATGAACCGCTATATGAACGAGATTGCACTAACCACATTCAGTTATTTTGATACGGGGAAACGTCCTTCGAAGACCTTGGAACCTGAACGATTCTATCATGGGTTTGTATTGGGACTGATGGTGGATTTGGCTGACCGCTATACAGTCACATCAAACCGTGAAAGCGGTTTCGGGCGATATGACGTGATGTTAAAACCCAAACGGGACAGCCAAAAAGATCCTGCAATAATAATTGAATTTAAAGTATTTGATGATGAGGAAGAAGAAACTTTAAAAGATACAGTAAAAATTGCATTGCAGCAGATCGAAAAAATGAATTATGCTGAAAGCCTTTTAGCGGAGGGTATCCCTTTCGAGCACATCCGCAAATATGGGTTTGCATTTCAGGGAAAAAAGGTTCTTATCGGGTAATCAAATAAATTATTACAAAAATGTGGAAAACCATAGGGGGTTTTCCTGAAATCATAAAAAAATGAGGTGAAATTATGTACAAGCATCATGAAGAATCATTAGAAAATCTGAAAAACTATTTTTCTGACCGAGAGGAAGTGATCGCCTTAATCTTTGGCGGTTCCGTGGCAAAGGGATGTGAGCGCCCGGACTCCGACTTGGATGCGATGGTGGTGGTTACGGATAAAGATTATGCGCTGCGGGTAAAGAACCATACCACGGTGGAAACAATACATGGGTATTGCACCTATGAGGGCGGGTACTTTGATGTGAAATATATGACAAAGGAATTTTTGGCAGATGCGGCAGAAAAGGGGAGTGAACCGACAAGGAATGCATTCCTTAAAGCCAGGGTGCTTTTTACGAAGGATAATGAAATTCCGGGGCTTGTGGAAAGAATCCCGGTATTCCAGAAACAGGAAAAAGAGGATAAAATGCTTTCCTTCTATGCGGATTTTTGGCTTAATTATTACTATTTCCTGCAGGGATGCCCGGTGGATGGATATATGAAGCTCCACGCTGTGGGGGAAGTTATTTACAGCATATACCGCATGGTTTTGCAGGAAAATGAGATATTGTTCCCGTGCAACAGAAGGCTTGAGGATTTTGTTGCGCGGATTTCGGCACAGACGGATAGGCTGGTCAGTCTTGGAAAGGTGGCAGCGCGCTCCCAGGACATTGAAGATGTAAAAGCTTTTGTCGAATATTCGTTTAAAATTCTTCGTTTTGAGATACCTTCGGATCTCAGCAATGTCTTATCGCGGTATACGGCGGATTTTGAACAATGGTGGAGAGTGCCAAGGCCAAATGTGAATGAGTGGTAAAAAGAATATCCCGGTATATTATTAAAGATTATTGCAGATAATGGCTGTATTCGTAAAGAGAATCCTGTTTTTTATAGCAATAAACTATAAAAATAAATCTTTGCTAAAATATTGTTGGAATAAACAAAAAATGGAGGAATATATGAATACAGCGACCTGGAAAGAGGGGATATCCGCCGTTTCGGATATGGAAGATGAAAACATTAACGGTAGCAATAATACAGATAATATATTACCGGATGATGGGGTATCAAACGGAAGAAATTCCAAATCCGATGAGAAGCGGGAAAAGGATGAGAAGCGCGACCAGAAAATTTCGGATTATGGTCAGGTGACCCTGGATGAAAATAACGCGCACCATAAAATCCACCTGCTCTCGATTATCGGTGAGATTGAGGGGCATGAGAATCTGAATTCCAGCCAGAAAACAACGAAATATGAGCATGTCCTGCCGCAGCTTGCAGCGATTGCGGACAGCACCGAGGTGGACGGGCTTTTGGTGCTTTTAAATACGGTGGGCGGCGATGTGGAGAGTGGACTTGCGATTGCGGAGATGATAACCACACTTGGGAAACCGAGCGTTTCCCTGGTGCTTGGAGGGGGGCATTCCATCGGTGTCCCCCTTGCCGTGGCAACGGATTATTCCTACATTGTCCCGAGCGGCACAATGATTATCCATCCTGTGCGCATGAGCGGCACGGTGATCGGCGCTAAACAGACCTACGATTATTTTAAGCGGATACAGGATCGGATTTTGGGGTTTGTGGCAGGGCACAGCGGCGCGCCAAAGGAAAAGCTTGAGAGTATGATGATGAACACGGGTATGCTTACAAAAGATCTCGGCACGATATTGGTCGGGCAGGAAGCGGTGGACTGCGGGCTGATTGATGAGGTTGGCGGGATAAAGGATGCAATGCAGAAATTGCACGCGCTTATCGACAACTCAAAATAGGATGGGGAAAGTTTTTCCCCTGCTGCCGCAAAATATGAAGATCGATGAAATTCTTTATTCCCCTCTTTCGCGCGCCGCGGAAACAGCAAGGCATATCAGAATAGTGCATTCCTATTTTTTTGATATGGGGAATAAGGAATTTGCGGCACACGGAATAAAAAATTGTGAAGTTGTGGAGTATTGTTTTTGATGGAGCATATTTTAATTATTGAAGATGATTTACATATTGGGGATATGGTTGCCCGGGTGCTTACAAAAGAGGGATATGCCGTATCGAGGTCATATTCGGGGACGGAGGCTTTGTTTGTGATTGCAGAAAATGAACCCGACCTGGTTTTGCTTGACCTGATGCTTCCGGGGTTTTCCGGCGAAGAATTACTTGATAAACTTTCTGCTTTCCCTGTAATCGTAGTCAGCGCAAAGGCGGATGTGGACAGCAGAGTGGAGCTGTTAAATTCCGGGGCGGTGGATTATATCACAAAACCTTTTGATGTGAGGGAGCTGCTTGCCAGAATTAAAATCGCGCTGAAAAATAAGAAAACATGTTCTTTCACCTTTGGGGAGCTGAAAATTGATCCCGTTACAAAAAATTTTTATTGTGGTGGAAAAGAAATCCGGCTGACCCGCACGGAATACGCCATTATAAAACTGTTGATACAAAACCCGGCACAAGTAATTGCAAAGCATATCATGCTTGAAGAGATTGCAAGGGACACACCGGACTGCACGGAAAGTTCCCTGAAAGTGCATATCAGCAACCTGCGCAGAAAACTGCGCGAGGCAGGGGGAAATGAATCGATTGAAACCGTCTGGGGTATCGGTTTTAAGTTAAAGAGGCTAAAATAATTTAGATCCGTCTGGAATCTGAAATCTTTACACTTTCTTTACCATTCCCTTTACCGCTTTCTTTACCTTTTTATTGTACAATATAAACTGTAAAGATTTTAAGACCTTTGGGGCTGTCTGCCCCGTTTTTAATGCACACGGACAAGGAAATATGCAGCGAGAGCTGTCCGATCTGAGTCCAGTGCGCGGGTCTTGGGTTAAAGTCAGTTAGGCGATTGCGAAACTAACTGACAAAAATTTATGCACTTTGTATAGAAACGAACTTGAAATGAATCGACTAAGCTAAAAAGTTGTGCAAAATGGATATAAAAGTCAAAATTTTAGTGAGGAGAGTTGCAAAAGGAAAGCTTAAAAAAGTTAGGTTTTATGCGGCTTTCAGAGTTTCGCAATCACCTATTAAAGTCAGTTTTTGAAAGGAGAGGGAAATGGAATACATTCTTTCAGCAAATGCATTGTACAAGCAGTACGGACATTATAAGGTTTTAAACGGGTTTGATCTGAATGTCCCCAGAGGGGCAATCTATGGTCTGGTTGGAAAGAACGGCGCGGGGAAAACTACTTTTATCCGCATTATCTGCGGTCTGCAAAAGCCGGATGCGGGCGATTTTACCCTGTATGGCACTAAGGGAGGGAGCAGGGAGATAATACAGGCGCGCAGGCGCATGGGGGCGGTGGTGGAAACGCCGTCACTCTATCTTGATATGTCCGCAGAAGACAATTTGAAAATGCAGTACCGGATTCTTGGGATGCCGACATTTGAGGGGATAGAAGAGCTGCTTTTATTAGTCGGGCTTCCTGGGGTTGGAAAGAAGAAAGCAGGACATTTTTCGCTCGGTATGCGCCAGCGCCTGGGGATTGCGGTTGCACTTGCTGGAAACCCGGACTTCCTTATGCTTGATGAACCGACCAACGGGCTTGACCCGCAGGGCATTGTGGAAATCCGCGAACTGATTCTGCGCCTCTCTCGCGACAGGCAGATCACAGTGTTACTTTCCAGCCATATTCTTAATGAACTTGAAAAACTGGCAACGCATTATGGCTTTATTGACGGTGGGAGGATGTTAAAAGAAGTAAGTGCAAAAGAACTTGAAAAGTCCTGCCGCAAGTGCATTAGGATCTCGGTAACTGATACGGCTGCACTTGCCTGTGTCCTGGATGAGTTTGGCGCGCAGTATCAGGTTCTGTCAGAAAAAGAGGCGGATATCTATGCACAGGTCAATGCCTCTGAACTTATTCTGGCACTCTCGAAAAAGGGATGTAATGTACAGTCGATGCAGGAGCGCGATGAGAGTCTTGAAAGCTATTATATCAGTCTGGTGGGGGGCAGGATGGATGCACATAATAAGGGGATGGGGGAGATATAATGGACAGATTATTTTGTGCCAGTTTAAAAAGAGTTTGGAAAAATAAATGCTTTTGGCTCTGCATGGGCGCGATGTCAGCCTATATTATTTGGTATATGCGCAGCCGCTGCCAGATTGTTTCTGAAGACTTGACAAACGAGGAAAAAAGCCTGGAAGATTATTATTTTCAGTTTTCGCTTGTAATCGGGCTGTTAAGTGCAGTATTTACCACAATATTTTTAAGCCGGGAGTACAGTGATGGTACTGTGCGCAATAAAATTATTGCAGGGCATACAAGAATAAATATTTATATTTCCCACCTTGCAGTAACTTTCTTCGTTTCACTTTTGATGCTGTTTGTAGGGATGGTGGCAGCACTGACAGGGGTTACAACATTCGGGTTCTGGAAGATGGAGGCAGTGCAGCTTTTTTTGTATCTGCTGATTATCGTAATGGCGACCTTTACATTCTGTGCTATATATACCCTAATCAATGTATTGATCCAAAATAAAGCACTTAGCGCAATACTTACTATTCTGGTATTTTTTACCTTGTTTTTTTCCTCAAGTAAACTTGAGGAGAGGCTTGCTTCTCCTCAAACTGTGTTCCAGGATATTTACATTAACGGGGAAGAAGTTAATTTCCGTGATCCAATCCCCAACCCCCGCTATGTGGATGGACTTAAACGGGAGATTATCGATTTTTTCATTGATTTCCTTCCGACAGGTCAGATGGAACGCGTAGCTTTATTGCGGGTAGAACATCCTGTAAGGATGCTTGCATCTTCCATGTTTTTAACCATATTTTTAACGGGTCTGGGGATTTTTTTGTTTGAGAGGAAGGATTTAAAATAGTTATGTGGAAAACAAATCAGTTATTTCATGCAAATTTAGTGAGGCTGTCAAGATCGGTAGTTTTTTGGATCTGTAATGTTTCCATCCTGGTTTACACGGTGGTTTATATGCTTAACGGATGCCGGCAGCGAAAAAACGGGCTGGTCACATCCTATTTCCTTGAGGATTTTTATTTTCAGTTTGCTATATTGATCGGGCTCTTTGCCGCAGTGTTCACAACACTCTATCTAAGTGTGGAATACGGCAATGGGGTGCTCAGAAACAAAATTATTGTTGGGCATACAAGGGCGGATATCTATCTTTCAAACCTGCTGCTTGGTTTTTTTGCTTCCGTGATTATGATGGGGATTGGCTTGGCCGGCGGGCTTGTGGGAATCCCGACATTTGGGACATGGAATATGGGCGGTTTGCAGGTGCTTTTAAGAATACTTATTATGGTTATGTTTTTGTTTGCATTCTGCGCGGTTTTCACGATGCTTTGTATGCTGATACAAAATAAATCAATTTGTGCGATTGTTACTGTCCTGGCTTATTTTGCCCTGCTTGTTGCATCAAGCATGATGATAAACCGTCTGATGCAGCCGGAAATGGTTAGCGACACCATTTTAACAGCGCAGGGAGTTACATTTTCGGAGCCAAAACCAAATCCGCTTTATCTGGAAGGTTTTTGGCGGAAAGTCCTGGATTTTATTATCGATCTCATTCCGGCGGGGCAGGGGATACGTCTGTCTTCCAACGATATAGGGCATCCGGTGCGGATGTTGGCTTTATCCACATTTGTAACTGTTTTTTTCACAGCCTTCGGTCTGTTTATGTTTAATAAAAAAGATTTAAAATAGACGGGCGGCTTTTGATTAATAAAATATCATGGGGAAGGAGGGGTGAGAATGCAATCTTTTCCGTATATCCTGTGCGGCGCGCTGTTTGTAAGCCTGCTCCTGCTCTGTATGAAATTATATCGGATAAAGAGGGGGATAAAAGAAATCTGTAAGGAATTGAGTAAACTTAGTACTTTGGATACAAATAATTTGCTTACGGTTTCCACGCATGATAAATGGGTATGTAAAATGGCAGCAGAACTAAACCGGCAGCTTCGCGCACTCAGGGAAGAAAGATTAAAATATCGCAGGGGGGATCAAAGTTTAAAGGAGTCTGTTACCAATATTTCCCATGACCTCCGCACCCCCTTAACGGCAATCTTAGGATATCTGCACCTTCTCTCGGAAGAGGAAAACTCTGTAAATGTAAAACACTATCTGGCACAGATTGAAAACCGGGTTGGGGTGATGAAGGAACTAACGGAGGAATTATTCCGGTATTCGGTAATCGTGACAAAACCGGAAGAACAAACAGAGAAAATGGCTCCCGTCGATATTGGAAATATTCTTGTAGAAAGTCTGACGGCATTCTATGCAGCATTTACAACGCATAATATTGTCCCGGAAATCCATATTCCAAAAACAAGGGTGATCCGAGAACTCGATAAAAGTGCGCTGGCAAGAGTTTTTGAAAATCTGATTGGGAATGCACTAAAATACAGCGACGGGGATTTTCAGGTAATATTGCACGAGGATGGAAGGATATGTTTTTCCAATATGGCATCCGGACTTGATAAGGTGCTGGTCGGAAAGATTTTTGACCGTTTTTTCACTGTTGAAACAGCGAAGGAATCAAGCGGGCTGGGGCTTTCTATTGCAAAGATGCTTACCGTGCGCATGGGCGGGCGGATCTGGGCGAAATATTTGGAGGGAAGGCTGGTTGTGACGGTGATGTTCTGAATTCAGGAAATCCCTTTGTGCATATTGACTTAACCGGGATGGTTTATTATAATGTAATCAGAAGATGGGGTTAAAAAAGAAGTTTTCTTGTTTTACGCTTTTTATTCTTTTGGACATAGCGGTCTTGACAGGGCGTTAGTTGGTTTGGTTGAGGGGGATGGATATTCGTCCTGGGATCATTGGAATAAAAGTGAAAAAACTTCTGCCCTGGAATATGACATCGTAAGTAAAAGCAGGCTTTATATTTCAAAAATATTTTTAATGGAACGTGCAGATCATTATCAGATACGTTTTCGTATTGGCTATGGAATACCATTTATGCATCAAGGACTGTTAAATGATATTTATTGGATTCTGGAGGATGGAAACGGTAACAGTTATACAGGAAATATGGTGGTTTACGAGGAGCGGATAGCGTGTTTTAATTGTGTCAATGTAACATTGGTTCTTGATAAAGAGATTATGGTATTCCATAAAAAAGATATCACATGCGCAAAAAGCCACGAAGAAACGGGGGTAATAATGGAAATTAACAACGAAAATATACTGAAAATTGCAATGCAGCAGTCCGCAGTGGACGCGGGATGTCTTGCCGAAGATTTTTTGAGGGAGGAGAATGTTATTGTCCCTTCTGCTGCCAATCCCGGTGCAAGAAAATACCTGACCCTTCCCTTTGATTGTAACTTAATCTCCTACGGGAATAATGTGGTAGCCTCCATTAACGAGAAGTACCGCGGTATCGTGTCCGCTTATATCAGCCGTTTTGAAGCGTGGCAATGCTTTGAAACCCCGAACCTGCATCTGCTAAACGACGCGATGCAGAAAGAGGGGAGAAAAGTTTGCTTTATGGCGGTATATTACCTTCCGAATATAAAGAGCCTGAAAGCGCTTACCTGCCCATATGAGTTAAGGATTTTACATCCCTGTGATTTTCATGAACTGTACACAGATAAGTGGGGGAATGCACTGTGTGAAAAGCGGAAAGAACTCGATGTTCTGGGAGTGGGGGCGTATGACGGCGGCAAGCTTGTCGGGCTTTCCGGCTGTTCGGCGGACTGTGAAACAATGTGGCAGATCGGGATTGATGTCCTTAAAGAATACAGGAGAAAGCATATTGCGTCAGCCCTTACAAGCCGTCTGGCGCTTGAGGTACTAGAGAGGGGGAAGATACCGTTTTACTGCGCGGCATGGTCAAATATCCGTTCGGTGCGCAATGCGCTAAGAAGCGGATTCCGCCCGGCGTGGGTGGAGTTGACTGTAAAAAGCAACGATTTTGTTGATGAAATGAACGGGAAGACACCATTACCCGATTAGATGGGAAGGGGCTATCGTATCAGAAAAGAATCATTCTTTTTTGTGCGGCAGCCCCTTTTGTCATTTCATCTGACCACTAAAGGGGCTTTTTATGGGCTGCAATAATACTCCGGATTACTTCAAACAAATGGGGTTTTAACTGTGTTAAATTCACCGGCTCCTTGTAGAGGATTGCACTGTAACAGGTGGAACTGACAAGTTCGATAATAAGGAAGAGCATAATCTCAGGATCCCTGATCGGGATATCAGCCTCCGCAATCATCTGCTCGTAAACTTCCCGGAAATCAATGTCTTCATCGGAACCCTCAATCAGGGCATTTTTGAAGATTCCCCAACTTAGATTTTTATTAATCAGGTTTAAAAGTGCCTGATTTTCATTGAGCTGGTCAAGGATATGGTCGGCGATATAGACAATCTTATCCTCAAGACTGGTAAGCCCTGATGCTGCAAGTGCCTCTGTCGCTTTCTTAAATACCAGGCTTGACTGATGTGCGATAAGTTTGTTGCGGATATCATACTTGTCCGTAAAATACAGATAAAATGTACCTTTGGCAATCCCCGATGCCTCCGCAATTTCGGAGATGGAAGTCTTGTTGATGCCTTTTGTCGTAAATAGATGGAATGCTGTGTTTAACAGCATTTCTTTTTTTTGCTGCTTGTTCTGGTCTGTTTTAGTTCCCATAAGATACCTCCTGCCCTTAGATTAGATTTTTAACAGTATACCATACTACTTTCTTACTTTGCAAGGTATGGTATACCTAAAAAATCCCCGTCCGTTTAAAAAGAAATTCTAATGAATCTAAAGAGAATATTAAATAATGACCAATGGTCAATTTTGATGTTGACGAACGGTCATTTTTATGATATGATACGTGACAAATAGAAAATGACCAACGGTCATAAGGAAAGGAAGATAAATTATGGTGAATTTCGGAAAGAAAATCGTGAAGTATCGGGTTCCGATCCTGGTAATCAGTATCCTTCTGTTGATACCCTCCGCATTTGGGTACATTAACACGAAGGTAAACTACGACATACTGTATTACCTGCCGGGAGATATTGACACGATGGTGGGGCAGGATATCCTGCTTGAAGATTTTGGCAAGGGTGCCTTCTCAATGTTTATGGTGGAGGGCATGCAAAACAAAGATGTGTCGGAACTAAAGAAAAAGATCGAGCATGTGGATGGTGTCGATTCGGTGATCTGGTATGACAGTATTCTCGATATCAGCGTCCCGACAGAACTGCTGCCGGAAAAATTGCTTGATGTTTTCCAGAACGGCGATACAACCCTGATGGCAATCTTCTTTGAAAATACAACTTCCGCGTCGGAAACAATGGAGGCGATCGAGGAAATCCGAAGGATCGGCAACAAACAATGTTTCCTTGCCGGGATGTCCGCCGTGGTAACCGACACAAAAAATCTGTCAGACCAGGAAACGCCGATCTATGTTATGATCGCGGTACTGCTTTCCGTGCTGGTGCTCTCGGTTACAATGGATTCCTTCCTCGCCCCGTTTATGTTTTTGCTAAGCATCGGAATGGCAATCGTGTATAACCTCGGAAGCAACTATTTCTTCGGCGAGGTTTCCTATATTACAAAAGCGCTAAGCGCGGTGCTGCAGCTTGGGGTTACAATGGACTATTCCATCTTTTTGTGGCACAGCTACAGGGAAAACCAGGAGCGCTTCCCGAATGATAAAAACCGGGCGATGGCACATGCGATTTCAAATACTTTAACCTCCGTGGTGGGCAGTTCCATCACAACGATTGCCGGGTTTATCGCCCTGTGTTTTATGAGCTTTACGCTTGGGAAGGACTTGGGGCTTGTTATGGCAAAGGGTGTGGTTTTCGGGGTGGTCGGATGCATCACAATCCTCCCGTCAATGATCCTTATTTTTGACCGGGCACTTGAAAAAACAATGCACCGTCCGCTGATTCCCGATATTGGAAAGTGTGCGGGTTTTATCACAAAACATTCCTGGGTGTTTGTGGCGTTGTTTCTGGCAATCCTGTTCCCAGCCCTGTACGGCTACACACATACCGACGTGTACTACAATCTCGACCGCACGCTGCCGAAAGAACTTTCAAGCATCACGGCAAATGAGAAGCTAGAGAGGGATTTCAATATGAATTCCATCCATATGGTACTCGCGGATACCTCCCTTGACGGCAGGACGGCAGCAGAAATGTTAAAAGAATTAGACCGCGTGGATGGCATTTCATTTGCGCTTGGGTTTGATTCTTTTGCGGGGGGTGCAGTTCCCAGTGATTTCTTCCCTGAGGAATTAACATCAAAATTAAAGGGCGACCGTTACCAGCTTATGTTGGTCGCGTCGGAATATAAGGTTGCATCCGATGAGGTCAACGCCCAGATTGAACTATTAAATGATATTGTTAAGAAATACGACCCTAAGGGGATGGTGATTGGCGAAGCACCATGTACAAAAGACCTGATAGAGATTACAGATGTGGATTTCCAGACGGTCAGCACAGTTTCCATCCTTGCAGTGTTCGTGATTATTGCCTTTGTATTCCGTTCCATCTCCCTTCCGGTTCTCCTGGTAGCGGTAATAGAGTTTGCAATATTCATTAATATGGGCATCCCTTGCTTTACAAAAACGGAACTTCCGTTTATTGCCTCAATTGTAATCGGCACGATACAGCTTGGTGCAACTGTGGATTACGCTATTTTGATGACAACGCGCTACCGCAAGGAAAGGAGCCGCGGGAACGAGAAGCTCGATGCGGTGACAACCGCGCTGTCAACCTCGATGAGTTCCATATTAATCAGTGCTTTCTGTTTCTTTGCAGCAACGTTCGGTGTTGGGCTTTACTCGGATATCGACATGATAAGCTCCCTCTGTTCGCTGATGGCAAGGGGCGCGCTGATTAGTATGGTGGTCGTAAACTGTGTACTTCCATCCATGTTGCTTTTGTTTGACCGGGTGGTTATAAAGACAAGTTACAATTTCCTTGGCGGGAGGAATACGGCGGATAAAAAAGCAGGAAAAAGGAATAAAAGTAAGGAAAATCAGTTGGCATAGTAAAATATAGCATTAAAGATTGGAAAAGAAGGATAATGCGGACTCTCGAATGTAAACGTTTTTAGAATGGAGGATATTATGATGAAAACATATCAGAAATTAGTGGCGGGTGGTTTGGTTGTGGCACTTTCGGCGGGTGCAACCTTTATGTATGCAGGTAACCGCGTGGAGGCCGGGGTTGGCAGAGAAACAGAGGTTGGGATCAGTTCAGGTTCAAAATTTATTGTTACTAAGACGGCGGGTGTGCTCAGTACAGCGAAAAAGGAAGTTGTATATGTGTTTGCCGGGGCGGACGGGAAAGAAGATAAGATTATGGTCACGGATACGTTGAGGAATCCGGATTCCCTAAAAAGCCTTGTGGATATCACAAGTCTTAAAGATATTGTCAATGTCAAGGGAAACGAGGGTTTTTCCCAAAGCGGGGACAGCTTAATCTGGCAGGCGGACGGAAATGATATCACATACCGCGGCACAACCAGTAAAGAAGCTCCCGTTGGTGTGAGGATATTGTATTTCCTTGATGGCAAGGAACTTTCCGCGCAGGAACTTGTTGGTAAGAGCGGCAGGGTGACAATACGTTTTGAGTATTATAATAACAGCAAAGAAACCGCTTTGGTGGACGGGAAGCAGGAGGAGGTTGTCGTGCCTTTTGCAATGGCGACAGCGGTGCTGCTTGATGAGGAAAAATTTACCAATATCGAGGTAACCCATGGCAAGCTGCTCAATGAGGGCAATGTTTGTGCGGCTGTGTTGGTTGGTATGCCGGGTGTGGGAGAGAGTCTTGGCTTGTCGGAAGATTACTGGATGGATTATGCGGAGATTACGGCGGATATGGTGGATTTTTCCCTGACTAATACTTTTACCGTGGCAACAAACAGTATGTTTTCAGGGTTGTCACTTGATGGCAGTGCGGATATTGATTCCCTTGGTGATGCGCTTACCAAGCTTGGCGATGCAACGGATGAATTGGTGGATGGCACCGTGAAATTAAAGGATGGCGCGGCGGAGCTTTTTGACGGGGTAAAGGAACTTTCGGACGGGGCTTTGAAGTTAAATGATGGTGCAAAGACGCTTTCCGACGGGGCATCAACCCTCTCTGATAATATGATGACACTTTCTGCCGGTGCAGGAAATTTAAAAGACGGCGCGGGAGCGCTTTCTGCGGGAATTAACAGTTTTGTTGAGGGAGTTGGCAGCGCAAAGAGCGGGGCGGAAGCACTCGTGGCAGGTGGGAAAAACTTAGAAGAGGGCGCAGCACAGTTTAAAGCGGGTGTGGGAGCCGTATCGCAGGGGATGGAATCACTGGCAGCGGGCAGTAAGGAACTTTCAAGCGGGGCTGTTTCAGTACACGAAGGTGTTACAGGACTTTCTGCCGGAATTGACCAGCTTTCCGGTGGGCTTAAAAATCTTGATGCAGGCATGGATCAGGCATATGAATCACTTTTAGCGACTGTTTCCTACAACAGTCAGGTGCTTGAAGGTCTTAATGGGTTTTTGAAGGCTTACGGGTCAAACCTTGATGCAGAAACAAAGGCTTCCCTGCAGAAGATGATAGGAACATTACAGCAGACTACGGCAGCGCAGCAGCAGATCGCGGACAGTATGGCAGGGGAGGGCGCACTAAAGGGCGGCGTGAAGGCTCTGATGGATGGCACAGCAGGTTTGAGCGCGGGTGGAGCCACACTCTTGGAGGGGACAAAGCGCCTTTGTACCGGTGCGGAGGCATTGGATGCAGGAATCGGCGAATTTTCTGGAAAGATTCCCCAGTTAATGGAAGGATTTACGGCGTTATCGGATGGCATTGATAAGCTTTCCGGTGGTGCAAAGCAGCTTGATACCGGACTTGCACAGCTTAAAACAGCCGGCGCAGAATTAAAGGCTGGTGCCTTAAACCTGAAAGATGGGGCTAACGAACTTTCTGTCGGCGCGGATGCCCTGGCAAGTGGAAGCGTTACTTTAAAAGATGGGGCAGAGGAATTGTACCGGGGCACAGGTGACCTTATGGATGGTGCGGGGAAACTGAAAGACGGTGCCAAAGAGCTTTCTGATGGCACGGTAACACTTTCCGACGGTATGGCAGAATACAGCGGGGAAGGAATCGGAAAACTCCTTGATGCACTTGATGATGCAGACCTTACAAGTGTTTATAAGAGGCTTGACGCAATGATTGATGCGGCGGGGCAGTATAAGAGTTTTACCGGAGTAAGCGATGAAATGGATGGCGATGTAACGTTTTTAATCCGGACGGAAAGTATTGAAAAGCAGTGATATCATAATTAGGGAAACGGGATGATAAAGTAAAAGAGCGGGGATATTTCCCGCTCTTTTTTTGTGATTCCATTATAGCACATTTCGGATAAGATTTCAAGACTTGTAATTTTTTGTAAGTATGATATGTTATAAGGGACAAAGAATTTGTCAGATTGCAGCATCGGAATATGAGGAAGCAGCGGAGTTGATTCTGAGTTTCGTTTGACTGGGAAGCGGTGAGGGAGAGAATGGGGGAGTGAGTATTAAAATTGCGAGTATTAAAATCAAAACAGTATGGAAGCGGGTTAAAGCGTAAAGGAAAGGAGAATTCATATGATGGATGCGGGGTGCATTGACAGGGTTTTAGATTTATCCGCTGCATGGAAGGCTGCGGCGGAGGTTTTTCCTTATTTCGAGGAGAGAGGCATCGATTGGGATAGTGTTTATGGGGAGTATCTTCCCCTGGTGCTTTCTGCTTCATCAGAAAGAGAGTTCCATCTTTTAATGTCGGAATTTTTAAACCGGCTGGGGGATGGGCATACAGATTACCGCTTCCCGGATAAATTGATAAGGGAAACCGGTTTCCTGCCGTTTCATCTTTGCTACTTGGAAAAGGAATGGTATCTTATGGAGGTTCCGGCAGGAAAGGGAGAATTTTTACTAACAAAGATAACAGGGGTAAACGGGGAAAAGGTATCGGATTTTCTTGAGCGGTGCCTGCGCTATATTTATCATATTGGAAATTATGCGAACCCTGGTAAATTGGAGGAGATCATGTCTTTTCTGCTGCTTAAAGAGGGCAATGAGCTGGAAACATCGTGTGGTATTTTCAGGTTTGACCTTGTACAGGAAATGCCGGAGCTTGTAGGAGTGAAAAAGATATCGCAAAGATCGGAGTATTCTGGTGGTGGGGCTCTGTCAGACAGTACGAAAAGGTTTGAAAGGGATATAAAGTATCAGAAAATGTCGGATAAAAAAATATCTTTCTGTGTTTATGATAGCAATGTTTTATATATCCGGATGGATAGTTTTTTGTATTCGGGGGTGGCTGAAGAAATCAGTTCGGTACTTTCCGATTTTCATTCTATTAGTGGAGTGATCCTTGATGTGAGGAAAAATATTGGTGGGATGACGGCTTATGCCGCGGAGGTGGCGGAACTTTTTATTCCCGGCGAGTTTTCGGGCTCTATAAAGAAAACCCGCCAGATGAAGGGGATTGATCTGTCTTCTGGAAGCCAGTATGCGAAGATGGGGGATGAACGGATTAACAGGTCTATTAAGGAAGGGTTTTGCAACGCGGAAGAAATAGACAGGTGCCTGCGAACTTATAAAAATATGTATTATCACGAGTACAGGGATTCATTTGGAAAGCCGGGGCAGCAGGAAATGTTTAAGGGGAAGGTAATTCTTTTGACTTCACGGGAAACTATCTCCGCAGCGGAAGATTTTACCGCAATGTTTAAAAGTACGCACCGGGCACTTATTGTTGGTTCCCCAACCTTCGGGTCAACAGGGACACCGTTTTTAAAACGTCTTCGTCTTGGAGGTTCGTTCCGGATTTGCTCTGTTGGATATCGTTTGCTTGATGGAACAGAATTTATTGGAAGGGGGATTATGCCGGATATCCTGTTAGAGGAGAGTGCAGAAGATTTTGCTAATGGGAGGGATGTTGTTCTTGACCGGGCTCTAAAGGAAATTCTGGTTTGATTTTAAGCCCACTATTTAGGATGAATTTTGGAAATATCCAAATAGTGGGCTTTTTGCAAAGAAATGCCAAGTAAAAGAATCAGGTTAATTTTCCTGTATTGTATAGAATGATTCAGATAAAGACTAGAAATAAAGTATCTTTTTCTCTGATTCCTGCATTACTGCGTTATTATGTATGGTTAGTATGGTCTGGTATGTTTTAATCTTTTTCTGGTGCGGCACTTATGGCTTTGAATTGTTTTGTCAATTAAGTCTGGCCTGTCGCCCGGTAAGACAGCTTGACTTTTTAAAACATGCGGAACAGACCGATGACTTTGCCTATAATCTGGACATCATCCAGGATAATAGGTTCCATAAAGTCATTTTCCGGTTGCAGGCGGATATGACCATTTTCGCGGTAGAAAGTTTTTACAGTGACACCGTCCTCCACCATGGCGACAACGAAATCACCGTTTTCCGCAGTGCTCTGTTTCTGGACAAGTACCTTGTCACCGTCAAAAATTCCGGCGTTAATCATACTTTCGCCTTTTACATGGAGCATAAAGGTTTCCATGTTTGGCATAAATTCAGTGGGAATCGGGAAATATCCCTCAATATGTTCAACTGCAAGGAGTGGTGCACCTGCTGCGACCGAACCGAGGATCGGTACATTGACCAGCTCCCTGCGCGTGAGATTAAAATTGTCATCCACAATTTCAATCGCGCGCGGTTTTGCCGGGTCGCGGTGAATATACCCATTCCTCTCAAGGGTTTCCAAGTGCGAATGCACGGATGAAGTGGAGCGCAAATCGACTGCCTCACAGATTTCGCGCACTGACGGTGGATATCCCCGGTTAATGATTTCCTTTTTCAGATATTCTAAAATTTCCTGTTGTTTCTGCGTAATTTTTCCATATGACATTGTAAATTCTCCATTCTTTTAAAACTAGGGTTTGCATGGTATTGGGGGCGTACAGTCTTAGCAAACTGAATACAGCCGGAAAACCAGATTGAACAGAAATTATGCTGATATGAATTTATTTTCCGGACTGTTTGCTTTGCCCATACAGACATATTTTAATCGGTTTTTATAATGTCTGTTGATATTATACCTTTTCCCCCGTCCATATTTCTTACGCGAATACATATGATTCGCCGGGGAAATCTTTAACGCCAAAGGTAGCATCGCTTGTCTTGAGCGGCTTCTCTGGCTGGATGGTATATTGGTACAGGTATATATCCTGCGGATATTATACCATGTCCTCTGGACATGCTAAGCGCATTTATGCGCTTTCCCTGCGGGGCATGCACACGGTTCGCCAAGGAAGATGTACTCCCTTTGGTCGGACAGCGAACCGGCGCAGGTATAATGTCTGCCGACATTATACCATATTCGTTTCAAAAATGCAAAACAAATGTTCGTGATTTTCAGTTTTTTTGTCCTGGTATATCAAATATTCATACGAAGTTCGAATGTATGTTCTGATTTTCGAAATTGGTATTGACTTTCGAACGTTTGTTCGCTATAATAAGAAAAACGAACAATTGTTCGAAAGATAGAATATCAGGAGGGCTACTAATATGATGTATGAATTTGAATTACAACCGGGAATGTTTGTTGTAAAAAAAAGGAAAAGGAATTTTCGCAAACTGTTCCTATTCCGATATTTTACAGATCGGGCACTTATTTTTTTCCTGATTTTGTTTCTTGCGATACTATCCCTGTTTTTTGTAACCAGGGCGATGGCTTCGGAAAAGGATGGGGTTCCGGTAAAAACGGTGACCAGCGTTTGCATCCAGCCGGGCGACAGTATCTGGAGCATCGCGGAAGATTTTTATACACCGGAATGCGGAAAATTTCTTGATTATGTTGCGGAGATCAAGCGCAGCAATGGATTACGAGGCGATAATATCCATGTGGGTGCATATATTATAGTTCCGTATTTTACAACTGAAAAAATAAAGTAAATTAATCATTGATTTAATAAAATATATGGATTATGCATGTTAAATGCAGCATTTAAGTGATTTAGATTATTTAGATAAGGTTATCTATATTATAGGGAAGAAAATGGCAGCAGGACAATAAAAATATCAAAAAAGGAACTTTCTTATAAATAAATTAAATTTTCTGACACAAATATAACACTCTTTTCCGATATGATTGGCTCGGTAACTTGTAGTTTATAGACGAATAATGGAAAGGTTGTGTGAGTGTTGGTTCAAAACAAGAAAAAATTTATGTTTGGGAGGGCAGCGAAGTACCAACTATTTGCAGGAAAGCGGTGTCTTGCCTTTTTCCTTAGTATTATGCTGCTAATGTCCATATTCCAGGCGGTACCAGTAAAAGCCGCGGGTATCAAGCTATATTATTTTGATACAAAAAAAACTGTTACATATACGGGAACAAAAGCATCTTATGAATATAATGGCAGTAAGGTTTCACTTGGGAACCTTACAGGTATCCTTACTGATAACGGTGTGGCACTCGGACCATACTATGAACTTTTTGTGCGGGGATTGGGGATTTCGTACAAGAAGGATTCGGCAAAGAACACATTGACGTTCAGCAAAGATGGCAATGTGCTGGTTCTTACTGTAAACAGCAAAAAGGCAGTACTGAACGGAAAAGAGGTTACGATGAACGCCGCGCCGATCAGTGTGCGCTTTGTGGATGCAGGCATCAGTCGGATTATGGTTCCGACACGGTTTGTTGCAGAATCGCTGGGATATCACTACCGGTGGGAGAGCAGCTTGTCCACGGCGATTATCCGGGACAAACTTAGCTTGTCTTATAATAATAAGCAGGTATCGTACATAGGGACAACAGGAAAAGTTAATTTCGATGGCAGGGATATTTCACTTTCCGGGCTTCCTTCTATTCTTATTAATAATACAGCCATGTTGAGGGCTGAAACAGTTTTTAAAAAGGCGATGGGAGTTAAATATTCCTATGACAAAAAAAGTGGACGGATTACTTTTAAGATCGGGGATATCGTTCTTGATATGCAGGAAAACAGTACGGCCGCATACCGGAATGGGGAATATCTCGATTGTGGGGTCGCGCCGATTCTTGTTACAAACCAGTCTGGCGGCACAACGGAGCTGATGGTTCCTGGGCGTTTTGTTGCTGAAAAGCTGGGATTTGATTATAACTGGAATTCCGATACAAAAACATCCGAGATACTGACAACGGACAAGGTTGGGGTTTTTCCAAAGGCACCGGCTCCATCACAAACAGACCCATCTGAATCACAGACAGTAACTGACGAGGTAGAGTATTCCTTTGTTGTAGATGCCGAGCGCTATCTGGAATTTGAAAATATGTTTGACTATGCAAGGACAGGAATTGCGCGTTCATGGACGGGGGATACTGCTTTTTTTAGCCGGCTTGTACAGAATCCGGACGAACTTTATTGCGAACAGTATATCCTGGAATTTGACCGTCCGGTTGGTTCAGTACAGAGTGCATTGACCACAAAGCAGTTGACAGTTACGGTGGGGGAAGCATACACCGCCCCAAAGGAATATAATAATCCCTCCGGAAGTCTTGTAACACGTATTTCGCAGGGACAGGATTCTTTCGGTGGGGGAGCAGTTTTTACTTTTGGGCTTTCTGATGATTTACCATATTATGACCTGGAACTTTCCAATGACGGAAAGAAACTTTCCGTTACCATATTCCCCAATTATCTGGTTGGACTGGAAGTCGGAAGGAACCAGACCGGAAAGTATATGAGGTTTAAGGGTATCCAGGCATTCCAGTATACTTTGGGTGATGAAGGAAATTATCAGGCAGTTTATTTCCATAACACATGTAATACGGCTGGAAATCTTGTCTTTCCTGATGAATTGTTTGGCAGTTATTTTGAACATGCCTATATGGTGGAAACTGATCCGAACCAGATTAAACTTTTATATCGGACAACAGAAGATACAGAACTTAAATTTGTCCAGGAAAGTAACACTTTATATATTTATTTTGAGATGAATGAGCAGGATAAGCCGACGGACACAACGGATGATACAAGACCGGTTCAAAAGGGAATTTACGGGGAACTTCCAAAGGGTGTGAAATTCTCGGATCTTACAGTGGAAGACCAGTACTGGAACCGCAAGATAATCATCACAGTTCCTGGAAATCATTCTGAATTTTTCCAGTCAGAGGCAATACGGAATCCATATTCTGTAGTGGGGGATATCTCCGTACAATCTGATGGTGCGGTAACCAAGATTATATTGACGACAAGCCGTATTCAGGGTTACAAACTTAAAGCGGAAGGAAGTGGCTTTTCACTTCTGCTTGGCAATCCTTCCGAAATTTACGATAAGATCGTTGTCCTTGATGCCGGACATGGTGGAATTGACCCCGGTGCAAGTGCAGGAGGATATAATGAGAAGGATATTAATTTTACCATTTTAAATAACTATACTAAGGATTATTTTGAGGGTTCCGACATTAAAATCTATTTTACCAGGACTGAGGATGTCAAGATTGATTTGTACGAACGCGCTGATTTTGCATCCAGGGTAGAAGCCGATATCTTTGTCAGCCTTCACATAAATTCTGTATCCTCCACTTCGGTAAATGGCACTTCGGTTTATTATTCGCTTTTAAACAACAGTGTTACAAGTGGCGGATTAACAGGAAAACAGATGGCGGAAACCTTAACGAATAATCTATCCAACGCGCTTGGCACGAAAAATCGTGGGGTAGCGACCGCGGATTTTGTGGTAATCAGGGAAACAAGGATGCCGGCAGTTTTGATCGAACTTGCGTTTATAACAAATGCGAGTGACAGGAAGATTATTACAACCCCTGCAACACAGAAGAAAGCAGCAAAAACCATATATGATACGATTGTTAAATTTTTCAAGGATTATCCGACTGGAAGGTAGAAGGGAAGAAGAGAGATAAGGAAAATAATGGAAATTTTAGTTACGGAGATGATGGTGATTTTTGATTAACGATCAAAGGAAAACACTTTACTTGTTTTTTGGGAGTACATTCCTGGGCTGGGTGGGGGGATGGGAGATAAGTAGAGGTAAAAGTACGAAAGATAAGGATAAATAAGAATAAATTAAGATTAGAAAGCTGGAATATATGATAAAAGCAGCAGGGTGAGAAGGGTAGTATTGTAAGTTAGAAGAGAGATTATCTTTTAGACTTTGCGTTTTTGTAACTGATGGTTTGGTTTGTCGTATATCAGTTTTCAATCTTTATGCAAATTTGGTATTTAGAAATAGTTTTGTAAAGAAATCTATGATATTTAACAGAGAAAAGGAACCATTACAGGGGTTATTTGTACAATGGTTCCTTTTCTATTTTGTTTTTAATTCAGAATGATTTGTCTTTTTTTAAAATGGAAGTTACAGTATCGTTCTTTAAATTATTCTTTTTCTTTTCGCAAGATTACTTTATCTTTAGCCATCTTGCGCCGTTCTTCCTCAATTGCTGCGTAATGTTTGCGGGTTGTATTAACGTCCTTATGTCCGAGGACATCAGCGACCAGATAGATATCTCCGGTTTGTTGGTAGAGGGCTGTTCCATATGTACTTCGCAATTTGTGCGGTGTAATATTTTTCATGGTGGTTACTGTCCTGGCATATTTTTTTACAAGGATTTCAACGCTCCGCACCGTGATACGTCGTTTCCGGGAGGAGAGAAACAATGCATTTTCGTGTCCTTCTACAATGTTTTCGACCAGTTCGCGTTCTTCAAGATAAGCTTCCAGGGCTTCCCGGACTTCATCTCCAAAATATACAAATGCTTCGTATCCGCCTTTACGCACAACTTTTATCCGGTCATTGTTAAAGTCTATGTCTATCAGATCAAGTCCAACACATTCCGATACGCGGATTCCTGTCCCGAGCATCAGGGTAAGTATTGCCAGGTCGCGGAGTTTATTTTTTTTATGGAAGCGCTGTTGGGTGTCGGAGAGGGTATCACCTGATTCCACCGCGTCTAAAAGTCTGGAAACTTCGTTTATATCAAGTCGTATAATTGCTTTGTCATGTAGTCGTGGCATGTCTACCTGGGCAGCAGGATTGACATTTATTTTTTCTGATTTGTGAAAAAAATTGTACATGGAACGGACGGAAGCCATTTTTCTTTTTATGGCACGTTCGTTGTTTTCTACAATTTTTCCTTCAGCGGATTTATAGAGTTTTAGGTATTCCATATATTCATTCATATCGGTAAATGTCATGGATTCCAGGCAGTCAAGATTAAAGTCGCGGATTTCTATGTTATGGTATATGGGGTTAGCGTGTTTGATATATTCAAAAAATGTTTTCAGGTCAGTAGCATATGCAATTTTTGTGCGACTGGCAAGAATATGGTCGATTCCAGTAAAATATGTGCTAAGAAATTTCGGCAGTTCACTGCGAAGTTCCCTTAATTTCAAGATATTTTGTTGATTTATTTGCTGGGAATACGTTAAAGTGTTTTTCATGGTAAATATCCTTTATTTTAATAATATAGTTTAATTTCGGGTTTCAAAGAAAAAGGTTTCAAAATTGTAAAGCAGACTACATCAAAAAATATAATTTATGGGTTATGTTATGGCAGCAGGAAAAGTGATACATAATAAACATGAAAAATTTAAACATTAAAAATTTAATGAAATGTTATTATATAGGGATAAAAAGCATAATAAAATGGGGAGGGGAAGATAAGAATATGAGGTAGATAAACGGTTTATTATTTCGCTAAACTCAGGTTTTACGAAATAATGACCTAGAATCCCTAAATAATCCCATTTTATACACTTTTTATTAGTGCATTTCATATATCAATCTTTTCCATTTCTCCAATTTTACCAAAAAAGTAACCTTGCGTCAATCCTCATGCCCAGCGTCTTACCGTGCCATATCGTCATATCCAGACTTTGTGAAATGTTTTAAGAAAGGAGGAAAATATGCAACAATTTGACAAAGTCAAATATAATGCAAAATTTAACAAAGATAATTATAAAAGAATAAGTTTTTATTTTTCTAAAGAAGATATTAAAACGGCAAACGGAATTGCTAATGCACATGGCTATGATACGATTAACGCATATGCAAAAGCACTACTCGAAGCTGCACTTGCAGGAAAACTAGAAATTAAAGAAAATAACTAAAGGATTCTTGTTACCCTACCACCATATTGTTATGAATGTAAAAATTCCTTGACGAATCAATTACTATTTGTTAAAATAACAACAGAGGGAAACCAAAACGGTGCCCCCCAACGTTTGGAACTAACCGCTAAATGCGGTAGCCGTCGCTATGTGGGTAGCGGCGGCTTATTTCTTTTTATCGTTGTGGTCATGAAACACCTGATAACACAGGCTAACCAACGCGATAACCATGGTACAAAACAGAAACAAATCTGAATATAACCATCGGGCATCCCCCCTTTCCTTCCGGTCTGGGGGGTTTTGCTAACCCCCCGAATGGAACAGGGGGCACACCGCCATGTTTTGATTTCCCAGGGCTTATTATAACAGGGGACGCGGCAGATTGCAACATTTTTCGGCAGATCTTGGAAAGAGAAGTTCCATCCTGTAACTATCTAAGCCCTGACAGGGGAAACCTGACAAAATCCAAGCTGAAACTTTGTTTCGACTTGGATGCGGCAGCCAAGCGGTAGCGCGGGGATGGTTTGTTAAATACCTTCCCTTACTTTATTTTACTTCAACCAGACATCCAATCATCCGTCCGGAGCCGATCAGCCCCCGTTAACCTTGTTTTATTCTTATCATTACCAAACAAAAAGGGAAGGAACCATTCCTTCCCTTAAAATACTTGGTCCCTTCCCTCCTCACTGTAAAAACAATTCCTTGAGATATTCTTGTTGTCCCGCAGCCAGGGTAACAAACTCCCCTGCATGGACTTTCGATTTCAATGTCGCGTAATCCACATAGTCCTTCGCATCCACACGATATACACGGTATTCCCCGTCCTTCTTGTAATGGTACTGGATTTCATTTAACCGCCGGAGCAACTGTTGGATGGTATCGACTTCCTTGTTTTCTGTCACCATCCTGTTATAGACCATTTCCGGGGGGAGCACGCTTGTGATATGTACCTCCGTCCAGAGCGCATAGACATTGTTGTAACGGCAATGTACCTGGGTGCGGTAACCGTCCAGCATGTTCAACAGGGTACTATAACGTACCTGCCCCCGGAACTCATCCATGAAAAGGATTTTCTCACCCTGGTATAAATCCAGCCCACCACCGGAATAGTCGTTCATCAGGTATACGCTTTCCGGCTCCGCTTCCATCAACTTCACCATCGTATAGGACTTCCCACTCCCAGAACCACCGACATGCCATACTGCACGGACATCCCGGAACAACGGCGTTTCCCGCATCCGCTTTGCCATGTACTGCGCCCGGATTTCCTTCTCATGCAGGCGGTACGAGATGGAAAGGGCGAAGATCTGTTCCGGTGTCATGCCGGAATCCAACATTTCCTCCACCCGTTCAAGGTCAGTCCGGTGTCCCTGCCCCACCTCGATCGGGGCGGTGCCAATTTCAAACTGCATGCCAGGGATTTTACTGTCCTCCTTCTCCGTGTCCGCCCATTTCCCCATCTTGAATACATAGTCACGGTTTTCCTTGATGCTCCCCTTGCATTTGTCAATGTGCGCTTCCGGGAACGCATTCTTGATGGTACTGAACCGGACGGGCGAATCGAAGGCGAGGAACAGGCGGATGTGGTATACGTGGTTTTCGCACCCGATTTCATGCGAGTAACAGGCATACCGGAACGGGGCGAAACTTTGTGCCTTGCATTCAATCAATTCATTTGTGTAACCTTTTTCCACTGGGTTATTGACTGTGAGCAGCCACTTGCGCGACTGTGTATCATTTTCCTTTGCCATGGTGAAAATCCCCCTTTTATGTTTTTTTGCTGCTTGTTGCTACAAAAGTCATGCTGCTACAGAGGTTGCGTCAATCCTCATGCCCAGCGTCTTACCGTACCATATCGTCGTATCCAGACTTTGTGAAATTTGCTGCTTTTCATCACCCCCATCCATGATAATAATATATCTTCCGGGAATTATCATAGCGGACATGCCGCAGGAACGTAACAGATAATATTCTTCGCGCGTCAGGTATCCAAGGTGGTATGCCTAATGGATAAGACACGCTAAAAACTAGAGTTTAACAAAGAAAATTATAAGGAAATCCGCTTTTGGTTTAAAAAAGATCAACTCGAATCAGCAAAAGACCCAGCTAATTTTCATGGATATGATACTATTAATGCATATGCGAAAGCTTTATTGGAAAAAGCTCTTGCAGAGGAATCAAAAGAAGTATAATCGTGCCAGACGTAAAAATCCCTTGACGAGTCAATTACTATTTGTTAAAATAGCAACAGAGGGAAACCAAAACGGTGTACCCCCCGTGAGAATACTTAACCGCTAAAAGCGGCAAGCCGTCACTAGTGGAAGTAGTGGCGGTTTATTTTTTATTGTCCCGGTCGTTGAATACCTGGTAACACAGGCCGACCAGGGCGACGAGCAGTATACAAAATTCGCCACGATTAGAAAAAAGGTTCCCCCTACAACTCAGACGCTGATCCGTTCTATGCATTCCTTTTTATCCCTATATTTCATATTTCAATTTTCATGTAAACATTTTTTAAGACATAAAAAATAGATTATTTACCATAAAAAAATATAGAGTAAAGCATTCTATCATAAATGCCTTACTCCATATACTATTTACTTTTCCCTCTTCACTCCCCTACCTCACCATATAATCAATATCAATATTATTTCCCTCCGCACACACCCTCGCATAACCACCACATAACATTGGGATTGCCGGTGGCAGATGTCCAATGTCCATGTCCATAATTATTGGTACATTATATTTTTGCAGCAGGTCAACCACTGCATGATACTGATCCAATCCCATCATATCCTGTCCAAAGCATCCTGGCCGTCCAAACATAAAACCATTTACATATTGGAACCAACCCGCATGTTCCATCTGCCAAATGGCGCGCCGTATCCCAAAAACATTCAGGTCACAGGACTCCAAAAACCAAAGAAAACCATCTTTTTTATATGCTTCCAAGTAATTTACAACATTATCATACTTTGTTCCAAGCAGATTGACAAGACAATCCATACATCCGCCAAGAACCCGTCCTTCCATAACAATCGCTTCAGTATTTTCCTGATTTTTTTCTCCTGTTTGTGTTTTCTTGCCTTCTTTTTCAGACTTCAAAGCTGGCTGTAAATTCTTACTCTCCTCTCCCATTCCAGACGGATATATATGTAAAATCCGTGGTTCTGTTACATTGTAAGGAACCAGAGGTTGTTCTGCGCTTTTAAGGGATTCTCTCTCCCAGTATGGGTACCCTGTAAATTGAAATTTTCTCCCGTGCAAAAGTTCCCAGAGATCCTGTATACTATTATGCCAGGGTTCCATACCCATGGCTGGTGCACAAGGTGAATAGATGGAAACCGTTTCAAGAATTGTAGTAAGCAAAAAAGTAAAATTCGTATTGTCCGAGTATCCTGCGTACCATTTTGGTTTTGCTTTTTCCAACTGTTTAAAATCAACGTAATCAAGGATTTCACACATAAGTTCCCCGCCGCCACAGGAAAGCAGGATATCATTTTCTTCAGACAGATAATACTCTGTTAACTCCCTTCCACAATTTTGTGGGGAACTGCTAATACCAATCCCATCCCCCTTAAAACAATTAGATCCAAGATCTACTTTATATCCCATAGCATTAAAACGTTCACATGCATTGCGGAACGCGGAATAATATGGTTCAATATTACAGCCAAAAGATGGGGCGACGCATCCGATCACCCCACCCTGCTTTAAAAAATCCGGATATTTCATATTTCCAGTTAAATTGCTCATGTACTGCTGCCCTCCGATACATCCTTTTGACGTACTATAATATTTTTTAATTCCTTTAATTCGGCTGAACTAAGCGCTTGACTCCCAAGATAATCTGAAAAGAAGGAAATAAGGGAACCACTGTAAAACTTATCTAAAAGATGCTTTGTTTCAGAAAACTGGATGGTCTTCTTTGAAATCGCAGCCCTGCAAATAAAGCCAGGCTCATCCCTGCAAACCGCCCCCTTCTCAACCAGCCGCTTAATAACCGTATAAGTAGTATTTTTTTCCCAACCGATATAGTCCTTGATAATCTTAGCAATATCCTTCGCTGCCAGGGATTTATTCGACCACAAAAGTTCCATAATATTCAGTTCGCCTTCATGTAACTTAATGTCCGTCATTGTTTCAGAACCTCTCCTTAATAAATTATGCGATACTACGGGGTGGAAAAGGAAAGAATAAATGCACGCCCATATATCCTTGGTTCATATCCCGACCATTACTACTTCTGTAGAAAAATGTCCAAATAAACAAAATATAAAAAGTACACTAAAACCACCTGGGAAGTAGTAAAAACCAGAAAAATCATCTTTCCAATATATTACAACTCTGTAACATAATCGTAATATAATTTTACTATATTGCTCATAGACTGTCAAGCATTTCAAATATTATTCAAACTTTCATAAACTTATTATTACATAAAAATAGACAAATATTACACGAATTACAAGAATTACTTAAAATTTTAAAATACTCAAAATACATACAAAATAAACAAAACTAAATTAAACAATATTCCATAATATCATTCAAAACAATATTGTCAAAACTAAAGACTATAATATACTCCTAATATCCCATCTCAAATTTCTAACCTTCCCCATCCATTTCTATCTAATACCTTGTAGCTTATACCTTATACCACCCTCCCCCATTCCCCCACTCACAAACAAAACACCGCATAATACGGGATAGTCCGGACATTGTTAACCATATCAAAATTATGCTTTGATATCTTTAAAGAATACGGGATTTTATGTGACGCGCGGTAAACATTAACACTTTTTGATCTCATATTATCCGCAGTCTTCACCTCCACCGGTATCTTCTCCCCTTCAATATCGATCAGAAAATCAAGCCGTGCCTGCGACGCAGATTCCCAGAACATTGGTCTGTAGCCGCACGCACAAAGTGCTTCCATCACATAGCATTCTAGGAACAAACGCTTATACAACATATCCTTCTGCTTAAACTTTAAGGAAGCCATTTTCTCTACCCTGTCAGGCTCCCCCTGAATAAGCGCATAAAAAAAACCGAGATCCGAAGGAAATACCTTAAAACTATCTTCCCTTCCCTCGCGGACACAAAGACAGATTAACTGCTCCTGGCAAAGCTTCTTTATTGCATTTTCAAAAAGTGTCCTGGTCGCGCCTTTCCGGATCAGGCGGTACTGGAACTTCTGGTTCCCCTTGCCAAGCTGGGCGGGCAACACGCGGAGTACCTGCAACATTTTAAGTGCCTCCCCCTCCCTGTGATGCTGGTAAATATCATAGAATATGTGCCCAAGATAAGCCCTGTGTATTTCCGGAAGGTTGTCACCGCGCTCAAAACAAAGATACTCATTGACAGCAGCAGGCATACCCCCGGTAGAAAGATAATCCTCAAAACGGTCATTTAGTTCCTCATGTACAATCCCCGGGACACGATGATTTGTCTTAAAGTGCCCGCGGATTACCTCACCGTACCACTCCTGTCCGGTAGCGGAAAGAAATTCGTCAAACTGGAGGGGATAAAGATTAATATGAAAGAAAGACTCCGGAATATCCGGCATACGGCTCGATATAATTAATATATCGGAAACCGGTAAACAAAAATCCGGTTTACCACACTGCATACAGAGAGAAAGCAAAAGCTCCCACAGTTCTCTCTCCTCATAAGCCTCATCCAACACAATAAGAAAACGGTCAAGAAACTCCATGGGCACATCAAAAATATGGCAGATACAAGCCGATAAATCGTCAAAAGAATTCATCCGCCATACCTCATCCAACAATGCTGCTGCCTGCCTGTTTTTCAAATCAAAATTCAGGTAAAGCGCCCCCTCATAAAAAGACTTTGCAAACTCCATTGCCAGATAAGTTTTCCCGCATCCAAGCACTCCCGAAAGAAACAGCGGGTTGTGATGCCCGCCCTGTTTCCAGTCAATCAATTTTTCGATTGCATTCCTCTTCATAACCTACCCCAGTTTCCTTAACTTACCCAAAAGCCCCGTAAAATACTCCGGCAACGGTGCTTCAAACTCCATATATTCACCCGTGGACGGATGGATAAACCCAAGTACCCTGGCATGTAACGCCTGCCCGTTAAGGGAAAAAGGTTCCTTCTCCCGCCCATAAACAGTATCACCCAACAGAGGATGCCGCATCCACGCCATATGTACGCGGATCTGGTGCGTCCGCCCCGTTTCAAGCCGACATTCAACATGGGAATACTTGATTCCAAAGTTTTCCAATACAGTATAATTTGTCACCGCAGGTTTCCCATTCTTTTCATTTACCGCCATTTTCTTGCGGTCATTGGGATGACGGCCAATAGCCCCCTCAATGCGCCCTGTTTCCGTTTCAAACGCACCATGGACAAGCGCATTGTACTTCCTTGTAATTGAGTGGACTTTCAACTGTTCTGAAAGTGACTGGTGCGCCCTGTCATTCTTGCATGCAATAATCACTCCGGTGGTATCCCGGTCAATACGGTGGACAATACCGGGGCGCAAAACGCCATTGATTCCAGAGAGATTCCCCTTGCAATGATAAAGTAACGCATTGACCAGCGTTCCCGAATAATGCCCGGCAGCAGGATGTACCACCATATTCTTCCCCTTATTGACAAGTATCACATCGGCATCCTCATAAAGAATATCAAGGGGAATGTTTTCAGGCTCAACTGTAAGGGATGTCGGCGGCGGCATAAAAACCTCAATATGATCCCCGGTTCGCACCAGGAAACTAGCTTTAACAGCATTACCGGAAACAAGCACCCTGCCTTCCCCGATAAGTTTCTGGATATAGGAGCGCGACAACTCCTGCAATTGTTCAGAGAGGAACTTATCCGTGCGCCAGCCATCAAACTCATCAGCCACCACCATTTCAAAACATTCCGCCCCATCAAAATCTGGATGTTCCATCCGACGGTTCCTCCTGTTTACTTTCTTTGCTGCTTTCTTTGCTGTCGAGATCGTCGCGGTACACAAAAAAAACAAGAATAAGTGCAATCACTTCACATACCGTAATATACATGTCCGCCACATTAAATACCGGGAAATCTATAAAATCAAAACGGATAAAATCAGTTACATAGCCAAATATCACACGGTCAATAATATTTCCAAGACCGCCAGCCGCAATAAAAACAAGTAGAACTCTTGCAGGATTATACTTCTTCTTAGGCGGCAGTTTAAAATAGATAACGAGCACTGCAACAAAAATAACAGCGGTAAGCAGGATTAAAAATGTTGTTTTATTCTGGAAAATTCCCCATACTGCACCGCGGTTTTCAAGGTAAGAAAAGCTTAAAATCCCGGGAATCACTGTGATATCCTCATTCCCTTTTAAACTCCCCCTCGCCCATACCTTAAAAAGCTGGTCAACCACGACCAGCAAAACCAGCAAGATAAAGTGTATGATATGTCTTTTGGCAATTGCCCTTGTAATCTTCATAAGTTTCCCCCGCCAAGCAGGAATTCACATGCCTGCTCCATCTCCTTTTGCGTCACGGTCATATCCGCATAAGCTTCCCCCACCGCCCGCAGCAAAATAAAGCGGATCTGCCCCGCATCCATCTTTTTATCTTTTAAAGCGGCTTTTACAATATCGGAAGCATTAAGACCGTCGGTAAGTACCGGCAATCCAAAAGCGGAAAGATGTGCCATTATATCCTTTACTTCCTGTGCCGTCAGGTTGCCGCGCAGGGCACAAAGCCAGAGTGCTGCTGCCATACCTACAGAAACACATTCCCCATGTAAAAGCGAAAAGCCTTTTAGTTTCTCCACCGCATGCCCCAGGGTATGCCCGAAATTTAAAAGTGCCCGCTCCCCTTTTTCCTTGGGATCGCGCTCCACAACCTGCTTTTTTACAAGAAGACTGCGGTATACCATCTCGGTAACAAACTCCGCATCCATCTTTAAAAGCTCGTCCCTGTTTTTAGCAAGCCAATCATAGAACTGTCTGTCAAGAATTAAGCCATGCTTGATAATCTCGCCAAAACCCGAACGATATTCCCTTGCCGGGAGAGTTTTTAATGCGGAAATATTCATATAAACAAACTGCGGCATATAAAAAGCCCCAACCATATTCTTGTAAGCCTTAAAATCAACACCGGTCTTCCCGCCAATACTGGAATCCACCATTGACAAAAGCGAAGTCGGGAGCTGGAAAAAACGGATACCCCGCAGATAGGTTGCCGCGGCAAACCCTGTAAGATCGCCAACCACTCCGCCGCCAAGCGCCGCAAGGACATCATTGCGGTCAAATCCCTCCTCGATCAAAAAGGCATAGAGCTCCTGTACCGTATCAAGATTTTTGCGCTCCTCCCCCGCCGGGAATGAGAACGTAACCACCCTTCCTGCGGCACCCGCCAGACATTCCACCACTTCATCCAGATGATATTTTGCAACATTGCTATCCGTCACGACACAAATTTTGCGGTTAGAAAGCCCTATCGCCTGCACGCGCCCAGACAGATCCCTATAACTTTGTGCAAGCAAAATATCATACCCCGGTTTTTCCTCAAATAAAATATCTAACTTTCCCTGTAGCATAAAAAATCCCCTTTATACAATATCCCTACAAATCAATAAAATCAAACTCATCCTCATTCTGGTCTTCATCCACATCCGTATCCTGGTCTATCCGAACCGGGGGCTTTTTCTCCTCCCAATTATCAGGAAACTTCTTTTCATCCGCTGTTGCAAAGGTCTTCCCTGCCACCCTGCCCGGAAATCTCCCATCCGGCCAGTAGGAATTTCCGTCACTGCGCCCTAAATTCTTCCCGCCCTGGCTCTGTTTCCTTGAAAAACGCTCCGGTATCTCCTCGCCGTGCCCTAAATTCTTTTCCAGGGAATCGAGGGAAACCTCTTCCTTATGCCTTGAGTCAGCAGTTTTTCCCTTTTTCAAAGGCTCCTTAACCAAAGGCATCTCCTCCGTTCTTTTCGGATGCGGCAATTCTAATTCTTCAGTGTGGGGAAGTGAACTCCTGCTTGTATCAATAAAAGCTTCCAGCCGATCCTTATTAATGCTGTAACTGTCACTTTCTAAAAGTTCAATCTGTGCGGCGGCAAGACTCTTAAACTGAAGCTTGTACTTCTCAAACTGCTGCAAAAGCCCCATCGTCTGCGTGCGCACATGTTCAAGTTCATTCCTTGCATCCGCCATAATAATCTGCGACTTTAACTGGGCTTCCTTCTCGATATTGCGCGCATTCTGCACTGCTGCCTGCGTTGTATCCTCCGCTGTCTTCTCCGCAAGGACAAGGGCTTTCTGCAAAGTACTCTCCATCGTCTTGTATCGCTGCAATGCCTCATTCAGGGCATCCACCCGGTCTTTCAAGTCAATATTCTCACTGTACAGGCGTGTAAACTCATCCGTCACTTCCCGGAAAAACTGTTCCACATCCTTCTTATCATAGCCGAGTCCGCCGGACTTAAACGTTTTGTTCTGCAATTCAACCGGTGTAAGCATTAAAAGCCTCCTCTATTCTGCAAATTCACTGATACTTCTCCAACGTTATATATAAACGTTCTTTTTTTGTCGTCCCCTCCGTTCCAACATAGCGGAATTTTCCAAAACCGCGGACGGATATAACATCCCCGTCTTTGATTACAGAACTCCCCTGCAAAACCTCCCTGCCATTTACCATAACCTTCCCGCCAGAAATAAGCGAGGAAGTATTCCCCCTGGACTGTTTGAACGCAGCCCCAACCACCACATCAAGACGAAGGGAGGCAACATTTACATGGACAGTTTCAGACTGGCGCTTTAGATTTTCCGGGATTTCATCGACGACGGATACCTTTACACTGGTATGGCGGACACGCTCAAGGTTCCCGCAAAGAAAATTACCGATCATCGGGTCGCAGCACAGATAAACCGCATCCAAAACGGGCAGGATATCCCCGGTCGTACTGCGGTCAATTCCAAGATTCAGGATCGCACCAAGATAATCCCTGTGTGTCAGTTCCTCAGCGAATTTTGAATTCACCGGGCAGATTTTTACCATACACAGGGGGTAATCATAAAGAAATTCATCCGGCTCTATTCTGCCGTTCCCGGTAAGCCCGCCGTGGAACCCCACCTTAACGCGCTCCGCATCCGCGAAACCGCCATAAAAAGAATATGGCACAGGAAAGCCCTGCTGCGCAATCAGTCCCTGCTGTGCAAGGGTTAAGAAATCCGAATATATACTGATTCCCTTATAATAAGCTGATTTTGCCAGTTCACCCATATGCCTGACAAAAATCAGCTCATCTTTTTTCGTATCCATACACTAAATCCTGCTAAGCGTCGGCACTTCAAAACCATTCTGCCGGATCATATCAAGATAATCCCCTGTGATATCGACATTTTCCGGGGATATAATGAATATGTAATTTGAAATCTGGTGCAGCTTACCGTTCGCCGCATAGACCGCCCCGGAAACAAAATCCATCACGCGCTGCGCTTCGTCCACATTGAAGCCCTCAAGGTTGATAATGGTCGCCTTCCCTGCAAGCAGGACATCACAGATATCCTGGGAATCATCAAAACTCGTCGGTTTCATAACCTTGATCCCCATCGCGCTGCTGAGGCTGCCCACACTTCCGCCGCGGAACGGAACCACTTTTTTTTGCGTCTGCGGTCTTTCCCTGTCCGCCTTTTGTGTGCGCTCCCGTTTCAGGTCGCTGAAATTTGAGGTGTTCGGACGGTAACTGACTTCTTCCGCATCCTCCTCGTCCTCATCAAAACGGCGACCAAAACGCTTTTCACCGCGCTGTTCGCGCCGACGCTCCTTCTCGTTTGTTTCCATCAAGTACTCTTCATATTCCTCATCAGTTTCGTCATCATCTGCAAGATGCAGTGAATCAATGAAATTCCTGATAATATTTGCCATAAAATCACTCCTGTCTATTTATTTAATGATAATCCCTCTCCCCGAAAATACCGGTTCCAACGCGCACCATTGTCGCCCCCTCTTCCACCGCGATCTCATAATCACCGGTCATTCCCATAGATAAGACCTCCATACTGACATTATCAATGTTTTTCCTGGATATGTCAACAGCTAATCGCTTCATTTGGCGGAAATATTTTCGGTTTTCCTCCGGTTTTTCGGTAAATGGTGCCACGGTCATAAGCCCTAGGACACGTATTCTGTCAAATACTGCCATTTGGGCTGCAAATTTTTCAACCTCACAGGCAGGCAAACCGAACTTTGATTCCTCCCCCGCAATATTAACCTCGAGGAGCACATTACAGATTATGTCTTTTTTCCCCGCCTCCTCCTGTATGGCGGCCGCAAGCCTTAAATTGTCGAGTGAGTGGATCAGGACAGCCTTGTCAATCACCTGCCTCACTTTATTTGTCTGCAAGTGGCCAATCATATGCCAGGAAATATCCTGCGGCAATACCCTGTACTTTTCTAAAAGTTCCTGAACCCTGTTTTCACCGAACACACGTTCTCCCTCACTGTATGCAGCCTCAATAGTTTCTACAGGCTTTGTTTTGCTGACGGCAATCAGCGTAATTTCGGAAGCGTCCCTTCCTGCACGTTTTGCCGCGGCAGTGATGCGCCCCCTGACATCCAAAATATTCCTTGCAATATAGTTTTCCAAAATAACCGCTGTCCTTTCCAAATTAATATATAATGGAGGAATCAATTACATTCCCCGCATTTAACGCAATGTGGTCATACACTGATATCCCTTTGGATGTCCCCTTTGCAACCACCACATAATCCCCGTTTTCTTCAACCCGCTCCACCCGGCGGAACACCGCATAACCGCGGTTGACCTGGTAAACGCCTTCGAGGGTGGAAATCTGCGCGAGTGTCATGGTTTCCTGTGTGTCCGGGCAATATATGGTGGTCTGCGCAAGGAAGGCATCTTTATCCACATAGGCATTCTCACTATCCTGGTAATAGATTTCTGCTGCCATAAACCGGTATTCCGGCTGTCCGGTCTGGGCGCTGTAGCTAACCACATACAACCCCGTATCGTTTGAGTCACCGCCAACCGTAAAATACTGCAATGGGATTACATAGAAATCCTTTGTTGTGATGGCGGTTTTTGGTATCTTTAATCCCTTATCCTGCGAGAGCATGATTTCAAGCTCCAAAAAACGGTCATCCAGATAGTTTGTCCCATAATATGCCATATTGACCACCATGTAATAGTCACTTCCCCGCAGCGTAAATTCCACGGGTGCACGAAAGGAAAAATCATCTTTTTTCACTGTAAAACGAAGGCTGGTGCGCTCCTTTAACTCCATGTACTGCTCCGAGGAAAGGGGACATACTATCTGCCAGGTGTCAGAACCGACCAGCTTGTACACCGCTTCGCCCGCTGCATATTGTTTCCCGGAACGCAGCGGCGATGAGGTGAATTCCTCCTGTGAGAAAGTGGACGCATTGACCATCTCCGTTGTCAGACCATCAAGGGAATCACTTGTATAACTGATAATCCCGGAGCAATCCGCCGCAACAAAACGGAATCCATTGGAGATCCCTGCCGAATCAATCATATCCTGCATCCGGTCAAGCAGGTTGCTATCCGAAATCTGCCCCACTTTAAGAATTAAATCTTCCTTCAGGTCATAGACGGAAGAAAAATCCGAGGGGTTGTAATTTCCCTGGAACGATGAAATCATGCGCTTTACCTCCGCGATATCCTTCTCCGTCAGGGAAATCTCATCCATGGTGCCTAGAGTATCATAAACCGACCGATTTGCATCGAGGGAATAGACGGGGGCATCTTTGCTGACCCTGTTTCCTGAATGGATATAATAATTGACATAGCCGGCCTCCGGGGTATAGTAAAGTTTTTCTTCCCTGGTAATCACACCGGTCACCGTCATATCAAGGTACAGGTTTTCCTCCGGGACTTCATAGATTGCCATTGGCGTTTTCCTGAAAGAATAGAAAATAAACAGGATAATATAAGCCACTATAAACAAAAAAATGATCGTCCCTATATTAATTTTTTTTCTTTTTCTAAATTTGATAACCTTTTTTTGCCTGTTTTGTTTTCCCAAAACTGAATATTCCCTGCCTTTCTTCTGGTATCGCATCCATTATACACAAAACAGCCGGCTATTGAAAGAGAGAATTTAAAAAATGGCGGGTATATTTCCATCAATTTAAGACATAATAAACACAGCTTGATAGATTATGTCACAGCGGATACAGCAAGGGAATGGAGGTTCATTATGAAAGTAGTCGATACCATAGCACTTATCCTTATCTTGATCGGGGCAATTAACTGGGGGCTGATTGGTTTTTTCAGCTTTGACCTTGTCCGGGTGATCTTCGGAAATATGTCGATGGTTTCCCGCATCATCTATGCCCTTGTCGGGATTGCAGCCATTTATGGCTTCAGTTATTTTGGGCGTTTAAAGAGCGATATGTAAAAAAATGGATATTTGTGTAAACCACAATTCCAAAAGAAAGAAGGTGTGCCATGAACACACCTTCTTTCTTTTGGAATCACAGATACAAAGGGCTTCCTGATTACAGGGAAACCGTAATGAATTTCTTTGCTTCCTCCGTTAGCTCATCCGCGTTTTTGGAAACACTGAGGACAAAATCAATCTCAAATTTGTTTGAGAGCATCTCAAGTTTCTTTAAGACCGGCTCAATATCCGAATCCCCTGCGCAGGCAACCTTTAGGAAACTGTCGAGGTAAACCTTCTCCAGGTCGTGATCCTGGGAGATTATGCCGCAGATAAAACCGACGAACTCGCTCGCATTTTCCACACAGTAATCATGTACATTAATCAGACGGACCTTATTGCTCAGCTCGTACATATGTTTCGTGCTCTTGTCCAGATACACGATGCTGCCCTTCGCCTCCAGGACATCGGCATTCACCTTATCCAGAAGAATCTTCGTCTTGCCCTTGCCCTTCTCACCTGCAATAATCTGTATCATCGTAAACTCCTCCTTAATCAAGACTGGTATATTTATATTATAGTATATGCGACAAAAAAACTCAACAAGAATTTTAAAAATTGTCATCCAC